>CAZEBQ010000426.1:1787-3603 GCA_964510295.1 uncultured Anaerolineales bacterium
CTGGTGGCCTGGGAAGGCCACCAGGCGGACAAGAAGGCGAAGTACCGTTGTAGGTTTAGGGCTGCGGCTGGAGGTCTTTGGTCACCTGTCCGAGTTTGACCTCGGCGAGCGCCCGCGCGTCGTCCTCGGCCGCGTGGACGGCAAGGTATCGCTCGAAGTAGGTCTTGGCGCGGCGGAGCATGTTGTCCTTGGCGGGACCGGCATCTCCCGCCAGGCCCTTGTACCAATCACCGAGGGCAAGCAGCGCCTTCTCGGGGAGGGTCTCGATCTTCATGGCGGCCACGAGGAGCAGCCGTTTCTCGGCCTCGTCCTTGGCGCCGCGGTCCGCGTAGGCGGACGCCGTCTTGGGATCGTCCATATCGACGAGGTACGCGCGAACGAGGGCGGCTGCGGCGGCCTTGTTCGTCGGTTCAGCCGCGAAACGCTGCTTCAGTTGCTGGACACGTTCATCGATCTCGGCCCGGGCGCTGATGGCCTTGAGTTTTGCGACGATGGCTTCCTTGCGCGCCGGATCAAAGTACGAGGCCCCTCGGACGGCTTCGCGATAGAGGTTGGCGGCACGGGCGAACTTGCCGGCCTGGACGCGGGCGTCGGCGAGCGCGACGAAACGCGTCACCAACCTCTGGAGCGCCCTCCGCCTGGCGCCCTTGTTACTGATCTCGGCGACGACCAGGAAGTCGGCCATCAACGCCTTCTCTTCCCAATCGTCCTTCGCCTCCGGCACGAGCCGCATCAACCGTTGCGCCGCTTCGATGGCGGTCTTGCGTCCCTTGGGTCCCTTGATGCCGAACCAGTAGGCCTTCTCGTACAGAAAGACCTTCATCGGGGGATCGTCCTGGAGGTCATCGGCCGCCTTGAGCAACTTGGCGGCAAAGGCGGCATCGTCCGCGCGGTCCTTGCTGGCCCGGACGCCGCCGGCCTCGGCGCCGAACCGGCGTTCGTAGGCGGTTTCCGGATCGGCCGCGCGCACGCCAAGCGGCAGCAGGACCATCGCAACGGCGGTGACAACGATTCCCCTCAGCGCGCCACCTTCCATCCGCTCAACCCCTCCGGCGGCGCTGCTACAGCACGCCCTTCGTGCTCGGGATGCCGCTGCCGCGCGGGTCGCGGGCGACGGCAGCCTTCAGGGCCCGCGCCACACCCTTGAAGATGGCCTCGGCGATGTGGTGGTCGTTCGCGCCGTAGGGGACGGTAACGTGCAGCGTTGCGCGGGCGTGGTTGACAAATCCCTGGAGGAACGCTTCGACGAGTTCCGTCTCGAACTCGCCGACCCGCTCGCCGGGGAACGTCACGTTGTAGACCAGGAACGGCCGGCCCGAGAGGTCGAGGCTGACCTCGGCCAGGGCCTCGTCCATCGGGACGGCGACGGAGGCGAACCGGGCGATGCCCGCCCGGTCGCCGAGGGCCTCCTCGAGCGCCTGGCCGAGGCAGATGCCGGTGTCCTCGACCGTGTGGTGCAGGTCGACCTCGGTGTCGCCGGCGGCCTTGACCACCAGGTCCACCGTCGCGTGCCGCGCGAGCAGATTGAGCATGTGGTTGAGGAACCCGACGGGCGACTCGATCTCGGCCCGCCCTGCCCCGTCAAGGTTCAGTGCAAGTTCGATCCGGGTCTCTTGGGTCCGGCGCGAGACCTCGGCGCGCCGCTCTTGGTTCTCGCTGTCGGCGGTCATGCCCGTTTCTCCTCACGTCGCGTTTCGAGGGCCGCCAGGAGGGCGTCATTCTCCTCGGGCGTGCCGACGGTGATGCGCACCTTATCGGCAAGTCGCGGCAGGTTCCAGTAGCGAACCAGGATGCCGCGGGCCTTCAGCCACTCGTA
>CAZEBQ010000427.1:0-3601 GCA_964510295.1 uncultured Anaerolineales bacterium
GCGGCGGGCAAGCCCGCCGGCTAACGTTTCACTTGCACCTTGCGCGCCGCGCGGCTGCCGGCTAACGTCTCACTTGCCGAGGATGCTGCGGCCGTCGATGTTGTTCGGCACCGGCCGGCCGAGCAACTCGAGCAGCGTCGGCATCACGTCCACGGCGCGGACCGCGTCTTTGCGCCGCTCGTGCGGCACGCCGGGGCCGGCCATGAGCAGCACGGTTGTCATATCCGCCGGCCGCACGCCGCCGTGTCCCGCCTTGTACTTGTGCGAGAAGTCCCATCCGGGGGCCGCGAAGACGGCGATGTCGCCGGCGCGCGGAGCGTCGAAGTAGGCCATGATCTGCGGCACCAGGTCCGGGTACTGCGTGTCGGCGGTGGCCTGGAGCCAGGCCTCGGGGCTGTGCGGTTTGCCGAGCACCATCTCGGGTGGCAGGGCGTCGGCATAACCGAGCGGGTCGTCGCCCTGGATGACGCGGTAGGCGAATGCCGTGGTGTCTGGTGCGCGGCGGGTGTCCGCACCCGCCGCGCTTGGCAGCAGTTCTGCGCGGTCGGTGCGGAGACCGACCGCGCCAGAGGTGATCTCCGCCGTGCCGCGCTTGGTCACCACGTGCACGCGGTTGACGGCCGGCCGGTAGGCGACCACGTCCACGGCCTCGGCGTCGCGGAGGCGCTGGATGAGGTCGACGCGGCGGCCGTCGCGCGTCGGGTAGGCGCGGAGGTCGTCGGCCGAGGGGCGTACGAGCCAGTTCTCGAAGTCGGGCTTCGCGCCTTCTGCCGCGCCGGCGCGCGGTTTGCGCAGGTAGAGGGTCCAGTACCGGTCGCCCGAACCCGCCAGGACGCAGGCGAAGCGGCGGTAGTAGTGCAGGCGGTTCTCGAATCGGATGTCGTCGGCGAAGGCGCGGTCGGGCATGCTCAGCCGTACCTCGTCGCGGAGAAACTTCTTGATGGGCCAATGCCTGGCCACGTCGCCCATGCCGTGGTCGGAGGTCAGGACGATGACGGTGTTCCTGAGCCTGCCGGCCGCTTCGAGGTCCCTCAGGGCGCGGCCGACGTGAGCGTCGGTGTGCTCGAGGGCCTTCTCGTAGCCCGGCGACGAGACGCCCGACCGGTACGCCTCCATGTCGGGCGCAAGGAGGTAGGCAACGGTCAAGGCCGGAAACGCGCCCCGGGCCCGGGCCACGTGGGCCACGATGTCGAATCGCCACAGCGAGATGCGGTCCACCAGGCCGTACCAGCCGAAGAAGTACGGCGGGCCGGCGGTCATCCAGTTCTCGGCGAACTTCGTCGCACCGCGGTGGGCCTGAAAAAACAGGCTCATCGTCGTCGCGTCGGACAGACGCTCGAAGATCGTCGGGGCCGTGTAGTCGCCGTCGAGGGTGTTCTTCTGGTTGACCTCCTCGTAGTCTCGCCAGAACACGCGATTGCGGTCGAACCAGTTGTTGCCCGTGATGCCGTGGCGGCCGACGAACAGGCCCGTGACGAACGAGGTCTCGTTCGCCAGCGTGATGCTCGGCACGTTCGCGATGCACCGGTCGCAGTACAGGCCGCGGTCAACGAGGTACGTCTTGAGCATCGGCAGGCGGCCGTCGGCCAACATCCGGTCGAAGACGTCGCGATTGACGCCGTCGACGAAGAAGACGATGGCCGAGGGTCCTTCGTCCGGCGCCGGCGGCGGAAAGTCGAAGCCGAAGGTCGCCTTCCGCTCGTCGTGCCAGGCCCCGCATCCGGCCACCAGGGGCACTGCCGCAAGGACCAGGAGAACGGTTGAAAGGAGGGGGAGGCGGGCGCGTCGGTTGGTCACTACCGGTCTTCCTTCCGTGCAGGCGGCCAGGGGCGGCCGGTCAGGTCGTCGAGGATGCCGGGCAGGTCGCGACACCGCAGAGGCTGCCACTGGCGGCGAATCGGGCAGGTCGTGGACATGATGAAGGCGGTGCTGCTCTTGCGGCCGAGGTCGCCGTGCGTGCTGGCGCCGTCGGGGAACCGCCAAGCCCGCGACTTCAGGCCGGCGTTGTAGCCTTCCTTGAGGCTGGCGAGAAGATCGGGCACGTGCTCGGTCTGACCGTGGAACGCCCGCCACAAGCGGTCCAATGCGTCGGGGTAGGCGTGCGTGGCGGTCAGGGCGAGCCAGACCCGCCCGTCGGCAAAGCCGTCGGAGTCAAAGATGTTGGCCTGCGTTTCGGCCTTGGCGATGATCCGGGCCAGACGCAGCGGATCGCCGGACTCGGCGCGGTACCGGTACCGGTCGCCGCGACGTTCGATGACGGCCTTGCCGGCGGCGCCCTCGACCACCACGGTGTTTTGCCGGGCGTAGGTGACGAGGTCCACGCCCTCATGCTCGATGAGTGTGGTCGCCAGGGCCTCGCGATCTCGCGTGGCGTACGAGGCGTAGGTTGTGAGGCCGTACTCGATGGGCGCCACGTCGCGCGGTCCGTCGAGCCGGTCGCGGACGTTCCAGCCCTTCTCGCGGAGAAAAGCGCGGAAATCGATCCACTTGCCGCGCACCAGCGTGTGACCGTGGTCCGAGAAGAGGGTGACCTTGACAAGACCGCGGGTCTTCCAGACGAGTTCCTCGACGAGGCGGTCGATGCCGCGGAGGATTTCGTGCTGGCCGTCGAGCAGGTCGCGGGTTCCGAGTCCGGCGGTCGAGACGAAGTAGGCGACGAACCGGGGTCGGTCGCGGCGGTCGAAGCGTTTTCGGACCTCGGCCAGTTCCTCCTTGAAGTAGTGCCCCGGAAACAGGTAGGCGAGGGGGTCGACGAGGGTGCCGGCACGGTAGTCGGCGCAGCGGACCCAGTCCTCGTTCTCCATGGCGAGGTAGTCTCCGTCGCCGCCCTCGAGCCGGTTGGCCTGGTGGTTGAAGTAGACGGCCTCGCCGGCGCGGCAGCGGACGGTCTGGAAGACGTCGTTCAGTGCGATGTCGGTCATGGCGGGGAACGTCGAGATGACCGCCGCCGGTGGATGGAACAGCCGCAGACCCCCGCCCTCCTGAAACGCCTTGACGGTGTCGTACCCGATGCCGTCGACGATGAGAACGACGTGGCGGCAATCGGCGACGGCGATCTGGTCGAGGTTCACAAACGAGTCGGCCTCGCCGTCGCCGGCGGTGTCGTAACCGATCCGCACGGTGCGGCCGGCCACGTTCTGCATCGTGCCATAGTCGGTGCGCGAGTCGCCGTCGGTGTCGTAAACCTTGATGGTCCCATCCCCGGCCGGTCTCGACGCGGTGGGTTCGGCCGGGAACCGGACGGGTCCGGCGCAGCCGGCGGCCAGCGTCATCAGTAGCGACAGAACCACAGCCTGGCGTGCCGGAGCGGCGCGACGGCGTTTGGGCATCCGTGTTCCCCCGGACCGTGGACGGCCGGCGCGTGCGGCCGTCGCTGCTGAATCAGCCGGGCATTCTATCAGTTCGCCGCCGAGGGTGCGTACTCTTTTTCGGCTTGCACCCGGTTTGGGGTGTGGCAACGGTTTCTGGCAGGGCCGTTGGCCCAGGGCTGGGCGGGCCTGTCATTTCGACCGAGGTCGCCTTGGCGACCGAGCGGAGCGCTGGAGGCCGTTCCGCGCGGCGGCCTTCCCAGGCCGCCGCGAACGCAGTTTATGCCTGTTCC
>CAZEBQ010000428.1:0-3596 GCA_964510295.1 uncultured Anaerolineales bacterium
GTCGCACAGGATGAAGATGAAGTTGGGGCGTTTCCTTTTCTCTTGCCCGAAGGCGGGGTGCGGCAGACCGAATGCTGCGGCTGCTGCCGTTGCACTTCCGAGGCGCGCGAGGAACTGTCTGCGGTTCATCGAAGGCTCCTTGCTGCGGCTTCAACGTGCCGTGGATGGGAACGTTACCCGCTGCTCCCGCAGCGGGCTCGGGCGGCGGCGGGCCCGGGCGGCGCCGGTCTCGAACGGCCCCGGTCTTGAACGGCGGCGGGCTCGGCTCACTGCTTCCTCCGTGTGCCGGGGTCGAACTTGGGATTGGGCTTGGTCGGCACGGGGGCGTTGACGGCCTTGCGCCAGGCGCGGAGGCGCTGGTGCAGGTCGCGGGTCTTGTCGGGCATCGTCTTGGCGAGGTTTTTTGCTTCGCCGATGTCGTTTTTGAGGTTGTAGAGTTCGAGCCGCGAGTCCTCGAAGAACTCGATGAGTTTGAAGTCGCCCAGCCGGATCGCCCCCGCCGGCGTGGTCCGCCACGTTCCCCTGCTTCCCTGAAGGTAGGCCGGGAAGTGCCAGAAAATCGCGTCGCGTTTCAGCGTGCCGGTCTGCGTGAGGAGCGGCGTGAGGCTCTCGCCGTCGAGGACCTGGCCGGGCTGCTTCTTGAGGCCCGCGATGTCGAGGAGCGTCGGGTAGAAATCGAGTCCGATGACCGGCACGTCGCACCGGGTGCCGGGCTTGACGTTGGCGGGCCATCGGACGGTCATCGGTTCGCGGATGCCGCCTTCGTAGAGCATCCCCTTGCCGCCCTTGAGCGGCCGGTTCGAGGTGATTTCGCCGCCCTGGATGCCGAGTTCACGGTACCCGCCGACGCCGCCGTTGTCGGAGAAGAAGATGACGACGGTGTTGTCGGTCAGATGCAGTTCATCGAGTTTGGCCGTCAGCGCGCCGACGCCCTGGTCGACGCTCTCGACCATGGCGGCGTACTTGGGATTGCCCTGGCCGTTGCTGGGCTGCTTGGCCTCGTACTTGGCGGTCAGTTTTTTCTTGGCCTGGATCGGCGTGTGGACGGCGTAGTGTGGCAGGTAGAGGAAGAACGGCTTCGCGCGGTTGGCCTCGATGAATTTCAGCGCCTCCTCGGTCAGGCGGTCCGTGAGGTACTCGCCCTTGGCCCCGTCGGGCAGGTCCTTGTTGCGGTACGGGCTGAAGTAACTGCGGGGGCTGCCCGCCTGGTTGCCCGCGACGTTGACGTCGAACCCCTGGCCGACGGGGCCGAGTTCGGGGTCGGCGCCCAGGTGCCACTTGCCCATGCTGGCGCTGGTGTAGCCGGCGCGTTTGAGCGATTCGGCCAGGGTGATCGTCTCGGCCGGCAGCGTCGTCCGGTTGGCGATGGGAATGAGTTGGCGTCCCGCAGCCGGGCCGCGTTCCGGTGAGCCCACCGTGTAGACGCCGTGGCGCGGACCGTACTGGCCGCTCATCAGGCACGCACGGGTCGGCGCGCAGTTTGGCGCGTTGGCGTAGGCGTTGGTAAAGACCATGCCCTGGGCGGCGAGGCGGTCGATGTTCGGCGTTTCGTAGTACCGGCTGCCCATGAAGCCGACGTCGCGCCAGCCCATGTCGTCGATAAGGATGAAGAGGATGTTCGGCGGCCGGTGGCTCGCTGCGCCTGTGGCGTTGCGTCCGAGGGCGGCGACGACGGCGCTCGATGCGGCTGCGGCGAGGAAATCGCGGCGTTTCATGGTTTGCCCCTTGCTGGTGACGGTGTCGGCTATCGGAAGGCCACGGTTGTACAACGTGCCCCGCCGCTCCCGCGGCGGGCTCGAACGGCCGGCTCTCGACGGCCGGGTCGCCGCGGCGGGCTCGGGCGCTTTCAGGTCGCGAGGCGCTTGACGATGACGACGTAGGCGCCGCGCGATTTGCCGCTTGCCTTGTCGGTCAGCCACGTCTGGAGCATGGCCTTTCCGGGCTTGAGGTCGGCGGCCAGCGTCACGCTGGTGGCATCGGAGTCGGCCGGTTGGACGACTTCAACGTCGCCGATCTTCAGTTTGGCCTCGTCGGCGGCGAGGGCGAACTTTGCTTCGGGGTGCGCGCGGTACAGCGTGAACTCGTATCGCCCCCCGCGCGAAACCTCGACCGCCCAGGGGCCGTTCGCGAACATCTTGTGGTTGCGGATGTGCCCCTGGGCCCACGGCACGTTGGCGGTATGCCAGTCGTGGGAGGTCAGACGCGACGGGTTCTCCTTGTCGGACCCAAGGACGATGCGGCAGTATTCGCCGAAGCGTCCGGAGTGGTCGGCCCACCAGTGGTCGTAGGCCTTTCGGAGTTGCTTCACGACATCGGGATGGTCGGCGGCGAGGTCCTTCTTCTGGGCCGGGTCGGCCTTGGGGTCGTAGAGTTCCTTGCCGCCCACGAGCCGCCACCGGTCGGTCATGACGGCGGACTTGCGCCATTTCTGGGGATGCTCGATACGCTGCGAGTGGACGACGAGCGTGCGGTCGGGCCAATCGCCCTTGCCGCGGAGCAGCGGCGCGATGCTCGTGCCGTCGAACCTGACGCCGTTCGGCGGCTCGATGCCGCACAGGTCGAGGAGCGTTGGCAGAAGATCGATGTGGGCGGTGAGTTGCGGGATGTCGCCGCGCGCCTCCAGGCCGCCCGGCCATCGGATGAAAAACGGGACGCGGTGCCCGCCCTCGTACTCGGAGCCTTTCTTGCCGCGCATCCCTCCGGCAGGGCCGGCGGCGGTGCCGTTGTCGGTCATAAAGATGAAGATGGTGTTCTCTTCGAGGCCGAGTTCGGCGAGTCGTTTCCGCAGCCGCCCGACGTTCTCGTCGATGTTCGTGATCATGCCGTAGAAATTCGCCTGGTTACCCCGCACGCCCATGTCGGCGTAGGGCTTCGAGTATTTCTCGGCCACGTTGTACGGGCCGTGGGCGGCGTTGGTGGGGATATACACGAAGAACGGGCGGTCCTTGTTGGCCTCGATGAATCGGGTGGCGCCGGCAAAGAAGACGTCGGTACAGTAGCCCTTGAACTTCTCAGGCGTGCCGTTGTGCCAGTAGGTGTCGTCGAAGTAATCGTTGCCCCAGAAGTCGGGCGTCTGGCCGACGCCGCCACCGCCGCACACGATGGATTCCTGGAACCCGCGGTCCTCGGCGCGGAACGGGTAGTTGTCGCCGAGGTGCCATTTGCCGAAGATGGCGGTCCGGTATCCGCCCGCCGCGAAGGCGTCGGCGACGGTCACCTCGTCGGCCCGCAGGAGCGACCGGCCCATGATGGTGTGCCAGACGCCGGTCCGCGACGAGTAGCGGCCGGTCATCAGGGCCGACCGCGTGGGCGAGCACGTGGGGTCCACGTGGAAGTTCGTCAGCCGGGTCGAGTCGGCGTGGAGCCGGTCGAGATTCGGCGTCTTCAGGTGCGGGTTGCCGTGGCAGGCGAGGTCGCCGTAGCCCTGGTCGTCGGTCATGATGAGGATGACGTTCGGCGGCTTCGTTTGGCCGGCCGCAGGGCGTGCCGCCGGCTTGGGACCGGCGGCGCTGCGGCATCCGATGGTTGCAGCCGCACCGACGCCCGTGGCGCCGAGGCCCGTGAGGAACTGTCTGCGATTCATGCTCCACTCCTTT
>CAZEBQ010000429.1:0-3576 GCA_964510295.1 uncultured Anaerolineales bacterium
CTCGGCATCGGGTAGCGACGGTCACGATTGCTCGTAGCACGTTGCGCGGCGGGTCCACGATGTCATCTCGACCGACCCTCCGCGCACGTTGCGCGGCGGGCAATCCTGCCCGCCGCGCATGAAGCCGCCAAAGCGCGGTGGGCAAGATTGCCCACCGCGCGAGTCATCGCTACACAAGAACCGCTGCGGGCGGTCTCTTCATGCGGCCATGCCTCATGCTGTGCCCGGCGCCTGCGGAGACGCCGGACGTGGGGCGATCCGAACGCGTGTCGGGGCGCTACGGCTTCGCCTTGGCCGGTTTGGGTTCGGTTGGTTTGTCGCCGGGCTTCAGGGGCCGCAGTTCCATCTTCTTGATGGTGATCTTCATGTTCTTGAATTGCTGGCCGCCGTGCACCTGGAGGCCGATGGGGCCTTTCTTGAGCGTCTTGTCGTGGCACTCGCCGACCTTCGTGCCGTTGAGCCACAAGATGAGGTGGTCTCCGTTGGCGTAGATCTGTCCCTCGTTCCACCCGTCGCGGTTCTCGAGTTCCTCTTTGAGGTTCTTCGTGATGAACATCTTGCCGGGGCAGTAGAGCGTGCCGCTGAAGGCGACGGGATTCTTGTATTTCAGGATGTCGAACTGATATTTGCCGCGGAACCAGACGCCGCTGTTGGCCGGCCAGGCCACCTTGTAGGTGAACCGCAACTCAAAGTTGTCGAACTCCTTCTCGGTGAACACGTCGCCGCCCTTGCCGGTGGTCTGCGTGCCGACGAGCATGCCGTCCTCGACGGTGACGATGGCCTCGCCGGTCGGTTTCTTCCATCCCTTGAGGTCCTTGCCGTTGACGAGCGACGTCCAGGCCCCGTCCGCTGCTGCGCACGAGCCGCAGTCGGCGGCCGCCAGCGTAACGGCCAGTAGGGTCGCAGCAATGGTAAGCGTTCTCACGGTATCGTTTCCTTTCTTTCGAAGCGGTCCGACATCCGTTTCCCGAAGTTGGTGCGCGGCGGGCCGCCTTGCGTGCCCTGCCGGCGGCATCCTAAACGGCCCCGGCGGGCGAGTCAAGGCGCCGGGGCAATCGTCCGCCGCGTCTCGGCGGGCCGGTCCGAATCGTCTTGTGGACAAACCACGCGCTTCCTTGCAGAATAGACGCGACCGATTGCTCGGAAGGGGCCGCACGCCATGCGACAACCTCTTATCATTATCCTCGCAACGCTCACCGCGTGGAGCGGTGCCGCCGCCGCCACGCGGATTGTCGTGAACCTGGGTCCGCATAAGGACGCCGCCGCCGCCGGGCATGGCGAGGCCAAGGTCGATTGGCTCGACGGCGACACGACCGACGACACCGTCTGCACGGAGGCCTTCGCTGCGCTCGAGTTGCAGCACTACCTGCGGCTGGCCACCGGCCGCGCGGGCGACTTTGCCGTCACCGACGACGAGGCGGCCGGGCAGGGCGACCGGCTGCTCGTGGGCGGCCCGGACTCAAACGCCGCCTGCAAGCAACTTCCCAAGACGGTGACCGAGGCGCTGCGCACCGACCTGAAACGGCTCGGCCCGCAAGGTTACCGCATCCGCACGTTCCAGGCCGGCGGCCGCCGTGTGACCTGCCTGGCGGGAGGCAGCCGCATCGGCACGCTCTATGCGGCGTACGATCTGCTCCATCGGCTGGGCGTCCGCTGGTTCGCTCCCGAGCCGGTCCACGAAGAGGTGCCGCGCATCGAGGGCCTGGGCGACCACGACGTGACGGCCCGCCCGTCGTTCCTGACGCGCGGGTTCCATGCCTGGGAAGATCGCGGCAGCCAGGCGTTCCTCCGCTGGATGGCACGGAACCGACTGAACTACTGGTGTGTCGAGCAGCAGGACCGGCCGCTCATGCGGAAACTCGGCATCCGCGCCTCCTGCGGCGCCCACGATGCACAGAAACGGTTCCTCGACCCCGACGGCCCGTACCCCTACAACCACGCGCGCTTCACCGGCGACGAAACGAAGCCCGCCGACCCATACCCCGCGGGCGACCTCTACCGCGGCGATGCCGACACCAGCGGCCGGCTCACGTACTTCGAGGCCCACCCCGAGTGGTTTCCCCTGGTCAAGGGCAAGCGGGTGCCCGGTATCCGCGGCTCCTTCGGCACGAACTTCTGCACGTCGAACCCGCACGCCACGGCCGAGTTCATGACGAACTACGTCCGGGCGCTCACAGACGGGCCGTACCGCGACGCCGACGTCGTCCGGTTCTGGACCCTCGATGGCGGCAAGTGGTGCCAGTGCGCCGCGTGCAAGGCCCTCGGCACGCCGACCGACCGGAACCTGCTTCTCGTGTACCGTCTCGACGCCGCCATCAAGCAGGCCCGCGCCGCCGGACGGATTCATCGGCCGCTCATCATCCGGTTTCTGGCGTATCACGACGTCCTGGCCCCGCCGAGCCGGCCGCTGCCCGCCGATTTCGATTACGACACCTGCTCCGCCACGTACTTCCCCATCACGCGGTCGTACGTCTACCCGTTTGAGGATGGGCGCAGCCCGCGGAACGCCCACTACCTCCGCAACCTGAGCGGCTGGGTGGCCGAGCCCGACCGCCACTACCGCGGACGGCTGTGCATCGGCGAGTATTACAACGTCTCGGGCTACAAGTGCCTGCCCCTGTGTTTCATGCACACCATGGCCGCCGACATCCCTGCTTACCATCGCTTGGGCGCACGCCACTTCCACTACATGCACTGCACCACGGCCGACATGGGCAACAAGGCCCTGACCAATTACCAGATGGCCCGCCAACTCTGGGACGTTAAGACCGACTGCGAGGACCTCTGGACCGACTACTTCGCCCGCCGCTACGGTCCCGCCGCCGCCACCATGCGGCCGTTTTACGAGTCGCTCGAGAAGATGCTGGCGAACGTGACGAAACTGAAGTACGACCTTGCCCGGCGGCTCGACCGCGGCGACAAGGACCTCTTCCCGACGCCTGAACTCCGCTGCGAGCGTGCCGACGGCGTCGCCTGCAACGGTCCGACGCTGCATGAGATGCTCGGCCACGCCGCCGTCTGCCGCCGCCTCATCACCCGGGCCGCCGTCGGACGGGGCCAGGCGCCGGGCCTGCCCGAGCGCATCGGCGCCCGGATCGCTGAGGATGAGCGCCTCTTCACCTACGGCGAGCGGACGCTCCGGTACTACGACGCCTGCGTCCAGGCGTGGCGAGCCGTCCGCGCCAATCGCCGCGACGCCGCCCGCAAGCACGTGGCCGAGGCCGTCCGCCTGGCCGACCTCCTTCGCCGCGACACGACCAGCACCCGACACTCCTCATCGCACGCCAATGCCGCCAACGCCTTCGAGGCCAGCCGCGCCACGCGAGCCGTCGCGCACCTGGAGCGTGCGATGGGGCAGGGGGGTTCCATGAAGTAGGCCGAGGCGGGCCCCCGGCCCGTCGCGCAGCATTGCAAAGTTAGCCGCCGCGCTTGCGCGGCGCGCGGCGGGCAAGCCCGCCGGCTAACGTCTCACTTGCACCTTGCGCGGCCAGGAAGTAGGCCGAGGCGGGCCCCCGGCCCGCCGCGCAGCATTGCAAAGTTAGCCGCCGCGCTTGCGCGGCGCGCGGCGGGCAAGCC
>CAZEBQ010000430.1:0-3576 GCA_964510295.1 uncultured Anaerolineales bacterium
TGATCGAGACGCGGCCCGACTGGTGCATCAGCCGCCAGAAGGTCTGGGACGTGCCCATCCCCGCCCTCTACTGCCGAGGGTGCGGCGAGGCGCTGCTGACGGGCGACATGATGCGGGCCGCCGGCCGGTTCTACGGCTCTCGCGGCAGCGGCGCCTGGTACGAGGCGAGTGTCGAAGAGGTCTTCGGCGAGGCGCCGCCCTGCCCCAAGTGCGGCGGCACCGACTGGCGGATGGAGACCGACGTCTTCGACGTCTGGCTCGATTCGGGCATCTCCTGGGCCGGCGCGTGCGAGGCCGAAGGGTTCGAGGTGCCGGTGGAACTGTACATCGAAGGCTCGGACCAGCATCGCGGGTGGTTCCAGTCGAGCCTGATCATGGGCGTGGTGGCGCGCGACCAGCCGCCGTTTCGGACGTGCATCACGCACGGCTTCGTCGTGGCCGAGGACGGCCGCAAGATGTCCAAGAGCCTCGGCAACGCGGTCAGCGTACTCGACGAGGTGAAGCGGCTGGGGGCCGACGTGGTGAGGCTGTGGACGTCGAGCGTCGATTACGGCTACGACATGCGGGCTTCCGACACGCTCATCTCGAAACTGCAAGACGCCTACCGCAAGATCCGCAACACCGTCCGGTTCCTCCTGGGGAACCTGGCGGACTTCGGCCCCGCCTGTGCCGTCAAACCGGGCGACCTGGAGGAGATCGACCGGTGGCTGCTGGCGCGGCTCGAGCGGCTGGTGGCCGAGGTCACCGCCGAGATGGAGGCGTTCCAGTTCCACCGCGTCTACCAGTTGGTCCATCTGTTCTGCGTGAACGACCTGAGCGCCTTCTACCTGGACGTGCAGAAAGACGTGCTGTACTGCGAGGCGGCGGCCTCGCCTCGGCGGCGCAGCGCCCAGACGGCCATGGCCGAGGTGGCCGAGGTGCTGGTGCGGCTGGTGACGCCGATTCTCGTCCACACGGCGGAGGAGGCGTGGTCGCATCTGCCCGCCCCGGCCGAGGGCGAGCGCGAAGAGAGCGTTCACCTGGCCGCATGGCCCCAGGTCGATGCCAAGGCACTCGACGAGGACCTCCTCGCCAAGTGGGACTGGCTCCAGGACGTTCGGCGCGACACGTACGCGGTGCTCGAGACGTTCCGCCGCGACGGCAGGTTCGATAAGCACACCGAAGCGCGGGTGGCGTTGGCCGTCGCCGACGCCTCGGAACTCGAGCGGCTCCGCGCCGTGGGCGCCGAGCGGCTGGCCGACCTGTTCCTCGTGAGCGAGGTGATGCTGCTGGCGCCCGAGGAGGCCGAGACGCTCGAAGGCGAGAAGGCGATGGCCGAGGACGCCGACGTCAAACGACTGCACTCGGCCACCCTGCTCGTCCAGGAGTACGCACGCTGCGAGCGGTGCTGGAACTATCGCGCGAGCGTCGGCCAGGCCGAGCCCGACGACCTCTGCGCCCGCTGCCGCCAGGTCGTCGCCGAACAGGCGTAACGAGCACATAAGAAACGTTAGCCGGCGGGCTTGCCCGCCGCGTTGAGCGGCCGGGATCTGCCGCTCCCGGCTCGACAACACATGTTAGCCGGCGGGCTTGCCCGCCGCGTTAAAGGAGTGTCGCATGACCGACCAACCCGAGGCCGTCTCACGAACCCAGGAAACCATCGACCGCTTCAGCCGGTACGTCATCGGCAACTACACGCGGCTGCCCATCGTGGCGGTCCGAGGCGAGGGGCCGTACCTCTGGGACGCCGACGGCAAGCGCTACCTCGACCTTTTCAGCGGGTGGGCCGTGACGGGCGTGGGCCACTGTCACCCGCGTCTGGTCGAGGCCATCCGCGAGCAGGCCGGCCGCCTCATCTACATGCCGAACACGTGGTACACCGAGCCGCAGGGCCGACTCGCCCAGTGGATCGCCGAGACGGGTTTCGGCGGCAAGACGTTCTTCTGCAACTCCGGGACCGAGGCGAACGAGGCCGCCATCAAACTGGCCCGCATCCACACGCCGCCCGGCAAGTACAAGATCATCAGTTTCGAGGACAGTTTTCACGGCCGCACCTTTGCTTCCATCACCGCGACCGCCCAGCCGAGATACCACCAGGGGTTCCAGCCGCTCGTCCCCGGCTTCGTGTACGCGCCGCTCAATGACCTGGAGGCCGTCGAGAAACTGGCCGACGAGGAAACCTGCGCCGTCCTCGTCGAGCCGATCCAGGGCGAAGGCGGCGTCAACCTCGCCCGCGCCGAATGGCTCAAGGCCCTCCGCGACCTGTGCGATGCGCGCGGCATGGTGCTCATCTTCGACGAGGTCCAGACCGGCGTCGGACGTTGCGGCACGTGGTGGGGATACCAGACCGTTGACGTCGTGCCCGACATCATGACGATGGCCAAGCAACTCGCCGGCGGCACCGCCATCGGCGCCATGTGCGCACGCGAAGACGTGGCCGCCAGCCTCGTACCCGGCACGCACGCCGCCACCTTCGGCGGCAACCCGCTCGCCGCCGCCGCCGGATGCGCCGTCTTCGAGATCATCCGCGACGAGAACCTCCTCGACAACGCGACCCAGATGGGGACGTACCTGCGGCAGAAGTTGCTGGAACTGAAGCAGGAGACGACGCACATTGCGGAGGTGCGCGGCACGGGCCTCATGATCGGCGTGGACCTGACCCAAAACGGCGCCGACCTGGCCGCCGCCTGCCTCGACAAGGGACTCCACGTCAACTGCACGCACGAGACGGTCCTGCGCATCATGCCGCCCCTGAACATCACACGCGAGCAGTTGGACGAGGGGCTCGCCATCCTCGCCGAAGCGATGAACGAATGGCAGGCACACGGCACGTAGCGCCCTAACGCAGCGAGGTGACGCGATGACGCGAACCGCCAACCGTCCTGCCGACCGGCTCCGGCCCGTCAAGATCACGCCCGGCTTCATCCGCTCGGCCGATGGGTCCGCCCTCATCAAGATCGGCCGCACACGCGTCGTCTGTACCGCGACCGTCGAAAACAGGACGCCCCCATGGCGCCGAAACACCGGCAAGGGATGGGTCACCGCCGAGTACGGCATGCTGCCGGCCTCCACGGGCAGGCGTAACCGGCGGCCGGGTCCCGGCTGGGTCAACTCGCGCGGGACCGAAATCCAACGCCTCATCGGCCGCGCACTGCGAGCAGGAATCGACCTAAGTGCCCTCGGAGAGAACACCGTCACCGTCGACTGCGACGTCCTGGAAGCCGACGGCGGCACCCGGACGGCGGCCGTCACGGGCGGCTGGGTCGCCCTGGTCCGCGCCGTCGCCGCCGCACGCAAGCGCGGCCGCCTGCCGGACGGTCCCGACCCCGTCACGGACCAGGTTGTGGCCGTCAGTTGTGGCCTGGTCGGCGGCCGGGCGGTCCTGGACCTCAACTACCGCGAAGACAGCGAGGCCGACGCCGACATGAACGTCGTCATGACGCCCGACGGCCGCCTCATCGAGGTCCAGGTCTCCGGCGAGGAGGCCACGTTTCGTCGGTCGGACCTGTCGCGGCTGCTTCGCCTCGCCCATAGCGGCTGCGAAAGACTGGCGAAGAAGCAACTCCGCGCGGTACAACAGAAGCATTAGCCGCCGCG
>CAZEBQ010000431.1:0-3566 GCA_964510295.1 uncultured Anaerolineales bacterium
AACTGCGTTCGCGGCGGCCTGGGAAGGCCGCCGCGCGGAACGTAGCGTAGTCGTACGAACGGCCCCCGGCCGGGCGGCGATCTGTCCGGAACGGCCCCTGCCGTAAGTGTTCTCACCCCGGATGCTTGACACATCAGCCACACGCCTTAGAATGGACGCGGAGCAGGACCGGCACCAAGGTGGCAGGCTTGAGTCTGCTCAGGGAATTCACCGACAAACCCATCAAGCACAACCCCGTGTTTGTGCTGGCTCTGGGGCTGTGTCCGACGCTGGCGGTCACAACGAGCCTGAAGAACGGCGTGGCGATGGCGACGGCGGCCACGGCGGTGCTGGTGTGTGCGAACCTGCTCATCAGCCTCATTCGCCGCCTCATTCCGAACCAGATCCGCATTGCGTGTTTCATTGTGGTCATCGCGGGGTTCGTGACGATGGTCGAGATTGCGATGAAGGCCATCGCACCGGAGGCCATTACCAAGGCCCTCGGCATATTCATCCCACTGATCGTGGTCAACTGCATCATCCTGGGCCGGGCCGAGGCCTTCGCGTCGAAGAACGGGCCGGTGGCCAGCCTTCTGGACGGTATGGGTATCGGCGTCGGGTTCCTGCTGGCGCTGGTGGCGATTTCGCTGGTGCGCGAGGTCCTCGGCGCCGGAACGCTGTGGGGATACCGCCTGACACCCGTGACGGTGGGCACCGCGACGGTCATCCCGGCATACGTGCCGATGACGGTGCTGGGGATGGCGCCGGGTGCGTTTATCGTCATCGGCCTCTTGTTCGGCCTGTTCCACTGGATCGGCAACCGGCGCCGCGAGACCGTCCGTCTCGCGGGCGTCGCCGCCGTGCCGCAAGTGGCCAGGGACTTCCCGAAACCGAAAAAGAAACCTGCCGCGCAGAAGGCCGAAAGCGGGGACCCAGCATCCGAGCCGCGACCGCCGTCCAAGCCGCGACCGCCGTCCGAGCCGCGACCGCCGTCCAAGCCGCGACCGCCGTCCGAGCCGCGACCGTAAGGGAGCGGGCAGTTCGGCGCCACCGAATGCGCCATCCTCGCGGTCGCTGCTCGACGAGATAGCAAAGGCAACCGCCTCATGGAAGTCGGCTACGTAGAACTGGCGATCGGGTCGATCCTGATCTCGAACCTCGTTTTGGCGAAGTTCCTGGGCCTGTGCCCGTTTTTCGGCGTCTCCCGCCGCACCCGCGACGCCGTCGGCATGGGGTTGGCCGTCATTTTCGTGATGAGCATCGCCTCGGCCGCCACGGCCCTGGTCTATCGGCACCTGCTCCTGCCGACCAGCCCCGAACACACGAACCTGCTGGGCGTGTTGGGGTTGCCGGTGCCCGAGGGCGGCTACGTCCTGATCTTGAAGACGATCTCGTACATTCTGGTCATCGCGGTCCTCGTGCAGTTCGTCGAGATGGTTCTGAAGAAGGCGGCACCGGTGTTGTATCGGGCGCTCGGCATCTACCTGCCGCTCATCACCACCAACTGTGCGGTCATGGGTATCGCGCTGCTGAACACCGAAGCCTGGCGCGACCCGGCCAACGGTCTGCCGGTCCACTTGGCAGCGTTCAACGGGTTGTGCGGCGGGGTGGGGTTCCTTCTGGCGATGCTTCTGATGAGCGGTATCCGCGAACGCCTGACCGAGAGCCGCGTGCCGAAGGCCCTCCAGGGCCTGCCGATTGCGTTCATCTCGGCCGGCCTCATGGCGTTGGCGTTCATGGGTTTCACGAAACTGTTTGGCATCGCCGTATAACACGGCGGATCGCTCCTTCGCTGTCATTCTGAGCGCAGCGAAGAATCTCGCCGTGAGACGTTGCAGACGTGTGCCGGGGCGCGCCCCGGCCTACATGGGACCCAGACAGATGACCGACGCGGTTGTCACCTACGTGAGCGCATCGGCTGTCGTGCTGGCGGCTTTGGCGGCGGCCTTCGGCATCCTGCTGGCCGTGGCCGACCGTTTTCTCCGGGTGCACGTGGACCCGCGCCAGGAGCAGATCGAGCAGGGCCTGCCGGGCGCCAGCTGCGGCGCCTGCGGGTACCCCGGCTGCGCGGCGTACGCCGAGGCCCTGGCCAAGGGCGAGGCGCCCGCCGACCGATGCACGGCCGGCGGGCCGGCGACGGCCAAACGCATCGCCGAGATCATGGGCATGGAGGTGGCCGACCTCGTCCCGAAGGTCGCCGTCGTCAAGTGCCAGGGCGCCTGCGAGTTCACCGGCACCCGGTTCCGCTACCTCGGCGAGCCCGACTGCCGCGCCGCCGCTGCCACCCAGTACGGCCAGGCAGCCTGCCCATACGGATGCCTGGGGTTGGGCACGTGCGTTCGTGCGTGCCCGTTCGACGCGATGGTCCTCGACGCCGAGACCGGCCTGCCTCGCGTCATCGAGGAGCGGTGCACGGCGTGCGGCATGTGCGCTGCGGTCTGCCCGAAGAATATCATTGAGATTCTGCCCAGAGACCAGTATGTTCACGTCCTCTGCCGCAACCAGGACGCCGGCAAGGTCGTGCGGCAGACGTGCAAGGTCGGCTGCATCGCCTGCAAGGCGTGCGAGAAGGCCTGCCCCGTCGAGGGCAGCGCCATCCACGTGCAGGGGAACCTGGCGGCGATCGACGCAGAGACGTGTACCGGTTGCGGCGAGTGCGTGCGAGTGTGCCCGGTCAGCGCGATCGGGGACTTCCGGGAACTCCGCCGCGAGGCCGGGAGGCGGCAAACGGAAAAAGCGGAATCGGACGGGCAGAAGGTCGCCTGAAGCGACCTTGCGGCCACGGGCCGGTTCAGTCACGGTAACAGGTTACGCAATCCCAAGTTATGGAGCCCTGGCATGACGCGTCAAAACGCTGTTTCCTGCGGTGTCGCCGCGGTCGTGATCGCCCTGTTGGCCCTGCCGGCAACGGCCCAAGACGCCGATCCCGTCAAGGCCGCCGCAGCCGCCGTCCAGCAGAACGACCCCGACAAGGTGGACCCGAACCTCATCAAAGGCGAGACGTGGACCTTCGACTTGCGGTTCGACCATCCGCAACCGCTGGTCGTCACGACGCCCGGCGGCGAGAAGGAGGTGTACTGGTATCTCGTCTACACGGTCACGAACCGTGCGGCCGAGGGCAAGACGTACATCCCCACGTTCACGCTGTTCAGCGACGCCGCCACCGTCCGACGGGCCGGCGTTTTTCCAACCGTCTTTGAGGCCATCAAGAAGAACCGCAAGATCCGGTTCCTCGAAAACGCCGTCAAGATGCACGGCAAGGTCCTGCCCGGCCTCGACAACGCCCGGACGGGCGTCGCCATCTTCGCCCCCATCGACCGGCGAACCGACCGCTTCACGATCTTCTGCGAGGGCCTCTCGGGACAGTACATCGAGCGGCCGAACCTGAAGGCCAAGCCCGACGCACCCGCCGACGAGAAACTCCTACGCCTCCGCAAGACCCTCGCCATCACCTACAAACTGCCCGGCGACAAGTGGTGGCTCAACCAGGACCAGCCCATCTTCATCTGCAAAAAGTGGACCTGGCGCTAACAAAGCCGGGTGCCATGCTTTCGCTCGCGAAAGCATGTTCTCGACCGTTCGCCCGG
>CAZEBQ010000432.1:0-3533 GCA_964510295.1 uncultured Anaerolineales bacterium
GCCGCCGAACCGGCCGAAGCCGCGGAAGCCGAGCCCGTCGAAGCAGCGGCCGAGCCGGCCCAGGCCGAGGAAGCCGAGAGCGGCGACCAGGCTGAAACGGAAGAGGAACCCAAAAAGAAGCCGAAGGCCAGGAAGAAGCCGGCGAAGGCCAAGGCCAAGAAGGCCAAGAAGGTCAAGAAGGCCAAGAAGGCCAAGAAGGCCGACAAGGCGGCCGACGAGAAGTAGGCCGTTGGCGAAACCAATTCGCAGCACACGCCGGCGGCGGGAGCCTGACGCAAGAGGGCTCTCAAAGGATCCGGTGCGAGAGGGGGTAGATCGTTGCCGAGGGGATGTCACGGCTTAACCTCGTGGGTGAGCGACCGGGTGTTGGTGCGCCGCGGGATTTTCCAAGATTTATCTTGCCACAGACGGTGCGGCGGCGCTACAATGCTATAGCACTATCGGTCGTTCTTGACCACGAGTCGTGACCCGCTGCATGGCGAAGGGGAGGTGTTGCTTGGCATGCAGGTGGGTAAGGTCGCACGGCTGGCTGGAATGATTGAGGGTTGCATCTCATCGCCTAGGACGTAGAGGGGTCTGCGCATGGATTCCGGCCTGCAGTTATACCTGCGGGAGATCAACCAGACGCGCCTCCTCACTCCCGAGGAAGAGATTGCTCTGGGCCGGCGTATCCGCAAGGGCGATCTCCAGGCCAAGGACGAGATGATCCGTTGCAACCTCCGCCTGGTCGTGTCGATCGCCAAGAATTACACCCGCCGGGGCCTCAGCCTGCTGGACCTCATCGAGGAAGGCAACCTGGGTCTGTTGCGGGCGGTCGAGAAATTCGACCCCGCCCAGGGGTGCCGCTTCTCGACGTACGCATCCTGGTGGATCCGCCAGTCGATTAAGCGAAGCCTCATCAACGCCGTCAAGCCGGTCGAGATCCCCGCTTACATGGTCGACATGATCAACAAGTGGCGGCGGGCCGGGGCGATGCTCGAATGCGACCTCGGCCGGCGGCCGACGCAAGAGGAGATCGCCAGGCGCATGGGCGTCTCACGCCGAAAGGTGACCGTCATCTCCCGGGCCGCCCGGGCCTTCAGTTCGCCGTTTCAGGCGGTCTCGGAAGATTCGGAGTGGTCGCTCTCGGAGATGGTCGTTGACGAGACCGTGCGCTCACCCGCCGATGTCCTGCTCGATACCCGTCGGACGCGGGCCGTACGCCGGATCCTCGGCGACATCGACAACCGGGCCGAGCAGATCATTTGCATGAGGTACGGTCTTGAAGGTCACGACCCGATGACCCTGAAGGAGATCGGCGACAAGATCGGCCTGACCCGCGAACGGGTCCGCCAGATCGAACGCGACACGCTCCAGATCATCAACGAGGCGATCCGCAGCCAGGAGGAAGACGCCCGCTCCGCGGTTCCCCAGTAACCGCCCAACTCAACCGCCTGCCGACGCACCCGCCAAAGGAGACCGCCCGTGAGCGACCCCGCGCCCGGCTTCGACCTGCGGTCAGCCATCCGCAACGTTCCCGATTTCCCCAAACCGGGGATCCTGTTCCGCGATATCACGCCGCTTCTCGCGGACGTCGGCGCCTTCCGCGAGGCCGTCCGCCGCATGGCCGAACCGTACGCCCAGGGCGACGTCGACGTCGTGGTCGGCGCCGAGGCGCGGGGATTCATCTTTGGTGCGCCCGTCGCACTGGCCCTGGGCGCCGGCTTCGTCCCGGTTCGCAAGAAGGGGAAACTGCCCGCCGAGACCACCTCCGTCACGTATGACCTGGAGTACGGCTCCGACACGATCGAGATGCACACCGACGCCGTCTCGGGCGGCACCCGCGTTCTTATGGTCGACGACCTGCTCGCCACGGGCGGCACCATGGCCGCATGCTGCGAGATGGTCGAGAAGGCGGGAGGCGCCATCGTCGGCGTCGAGTTCCTCATCGAACTCGCCTTCCTGGGCGGACGGGCGAAACTCCGGAAATACCCCGTCCGAACCCAGATCGTCTACCAGGACGAGTCGCCGTAGGGTCGGTGCTTCGCACCCGTACGTGTTTAGCGTGTCATTCCGAGCGAGCGAAAAAGAGTCGAGGCATCTCGCGTGTGGCGCGTGGGTGCGTGCGGGCTGTCCCCAGCCCGCACGCTTCCGGACCCGGCCAGGGGCGCCGGGTGCGGGGTGGGGACACCCCGCACCCTCTCCCCGCCACCCTACGGCTGGGCACAACGGCCCTGCCAGAAATCGTTGCCCCCCAGGGACGGCTCTGACGCGCAACCGCTTGACAAAGGCGTCCCCGGTACGCAGCATAGGCTCCAGGTGCCGTCTCGCCTGACCGTTCTGACGCTTTCGGAAAGGAGTGACCTGATGAGGTGTTGTCGATGGATCGCGGCCCTGGTGATGGTGGGCGTGTTGGCGGGTGTCGGTTCGGCCAACGTTCCTGAATCGGCCTTCAACAAGGACCCGTGGCCTGCCGCCAAGGAAGGGCCGGTGAAGGTCTTCATCCTGGCCGGCCAGTCCAACATGCAGGGCCATGCCGCGCTGCGCACCCTGGAGTACCTCATCTACAACGAGGAGACCGCCGCGGAGTACCAACAGTGGAAAGATCGCTTCGGCGATTGGGTCGAGCGCCGCGACGTGTGGGTGTGGACGACCGACGGCGAGCGCTACGGCAACCTCAAGCCGGGCTTCGGCGGCAATGAGAGGGAACTCGGCCCGGAGTTGGGCTTCGGATGGGTCATGGGCGAGCACTTGGCCGAGCAGGTCCTGCTCATCAAGACCTGCTGGGGTGGCAGGAGCGTCAAACGCGATTTCCTGCCACCGGGTGCCGAAAGGCCTCCCGATGACGTCCTCCAGACCGAACTCGAACGGGCCAGGAAGAAAAAACCCGAAACCACCATCGCCGACGTCAAGGACCGATACGGCAAGGCCTACCGCGACACCATCGCCCACGTCAACCACGTGCTCGGCAACCTCAAGCAACTCTTCCCCAAGTACGATGAGAAGCGGGGCTACCAGGTGGCCGGCTTCGTCTTCTTCCAGGGTTGGAACGACATGGTCGACGGCCAGCAGCGCGGCGAGAAATACGCCAAGTACACCCCGCGGCTGGCACAACTCATCAAGGATATCCGCAAAGACCTGAAGGCGCCGAACCTGCCCGTCGTCATCGGCGAACTGGGCGCCGGCGGCAAACGCGGCGACTTCCAGAAGGCCCAGGCGGCCGTCGCCGAACTGCCCGAGTTCAACGGCAACGTCGCCTTTGCCAAGACCGTCGAGTTCTGGGAGCCCGACGTCGAGGAGATGGTCAACAAGGGCCTCTGGAAAGGACCCGACTGGGTCACGTTCTACAACGTCGGCTCCGAGCGCGGCTACCACTACCTCGGCAGCGCCCGCATCTACTACAAGATGGGCAAGGCCTTCGGCCAGAGCATGATTGGCTTGCTCGGCAAGTAGACCCGCCGCCCGGGACGTCGCGTTCTACATTTCGCGCGGTGGGTCAGCGTACGTGTTTAGCGGGGTGGCACGGCCCTTGGGCCGTGCAGTCGCCCTCGGCA
>CAZEBQ010000433.1:0-2535 GCA_964510295.1 uncultured Anaerolineales bacterium
TCGCGGCCGATCTCGTGCCGACCGCCGGCCACTGGTCGAACTACCCGATGACCACCGCCCGGCGGTTGGCCCGGAATTTCGGGGGCGACCTTCGCGGCGCCGACGTCGCCTTCTCGAGCGACCTGCCGGTTGCGGCGGGGATGAGCAGTTCCAGCGCGCTGATGGTCGCCTTCTACCTTGCCCTGGCGGCCGTCAACCGGCTCGACCGGCGCGCTGCGTATCGTGAGAACATCACGAGCCCCGAGTCGCTCGCCGCGTACCTCGGTGCCGTCGAAAACGGCCAGACCTTCGGCAGCCTCGTCGGCGACAAGGGCGTCGGCACGTTCGGCGGCAGCGAGGACCACACCGCCATGCTCTGCTGCCGGGTGGGGATGCTGAGCCAGTACGCGTACTGCCCCACGCGGCCGGAGCGGACGATTCCGCTGCCCGCCGGCTACACCTTCGCCATCGCCTCAAGCGGCATCGCGGCCGAGAAGACCGGCGAGGCCATGGCGCCGTACAATCGGTCGTCGCACTTGGCATCCGCCGTGGCGGCGGCGTGGCGCGACGCTACCGGTCGCGATGATGCGACCATCGCCGACGCCCTGGCGAGTTGCGACCCGGACGAGGCCGCCGAGCGCATGCGCGCGATCCTCGCCAAACCGCCGGCCGGCTCTCCGTTCTCGGCGGAGGAACTCGCGGCGCGGTTCGAGCATTTCCGGGCCGAGAACGTCGAGATCCTCCCGGCAGCCGGCGACGCGATTGCCGCAGGCGACCTGGCCGAGTTCCGACGCCAAGTGGACCGGTCGCAGCGCCTGGCCGAAACGCTCCTCGGCAACCAGGTGCCGCAGACCGTTTTTCTGGCCCGTTCGGCATGCGAATCGGGTGCGGTGGCGGCATCGGCCTTTGGGGCCGGGTTCGGCGGCAGCGTCTGGGCCATGGTCCGCGAGGACGAGGCCGACGCGTTTCTCGGAAACTGGGCCGCACGCTACGCGCTGGCCCACACCGCCGAGGCCGCCGAGGCGTCGTTCTTCCGCACGCGGCCGGGTCCGGCGGCGTTCAACTTGGCGAAAGGAGCCGACTCTTGAACCGAATCGCAGTCTTCGTTCTGGTCCTGGCACTGGCGCAGGTAGCCGTCCGCGCCGCCGAACTCGAGGTCGAACGCACGATCGACATCGCCCCCGTCTGGGCGGGGCATCCGGTCGGGTTCCACGTTCTGACCGACCGCGACCGGCAGTATGTCGCGTTCTACGATGCCGACCGCCGCATGACCGTCGGCGTCCGGACGCTCGACGCCGACCGGTTCCAACTCGTCCGCCTGCCGGAGAAGGTCGGCTGGGACACCCACAACTACGTCCGCATGGCCGTTGACGACGACGGGTACGTTCACCTGAGCGGGAACATGCACTGCGCGCCGCTGAAGTATTTCCGTACCGCGCGGCCGCACGACATCACGGCGTTCGAGCGGGTCAACCGCATGGTGGGCGCCGAGGAGAAACGGGTCACGTACCCGCGGTTCTTCCGCGGCCCCGCGAACGAACTCATCTTCACCTACCGCGACGGGGGCAGCGGAAACGGCAACCAAATCTACAACGTGTACGATCACAAGAAGCAGGCGTGGGGCCGCATGCTCGACGTGCCCCTGACCGACGGCCAGGGCAGAATGAACGCCTACCTGCACGGGCCGGTACGGGGGCTGGACGGGTACTTCCACCTCTGCTGGGTCTGGCGCGATACGCCCGATTGCGCGACCAACCACGACCCGTCGTACGCCCGGAGCAAAGACCTTCGCCATTGGGAGACGGCCGCAGGCGAGCCGGTGCGGCTGCCGATGACCGTCGAGACGCCCGGCCTGATCGTCGATCCTGTGCCGGCCGGCGGCGGCGTTATCAACGGTAACGTGGTGCTGGGTTTCGACTCGAAACGGCGCGTCATCGTCAGTTACCACAAGTTCGACGCCGACGGCAAGACGCAGATGTATAACGCGCGGCTGGAGGGAGGCCGGTGGCGGGTTTATCGGGCGGCCGACTGGGATGACCGGTGGGACTTTCGCGGCGGCGGGTCCATCGGCTTCGAGATCCGAATCGGAGGCGTTCGCGTCACCTCCGCCGGCGAACTGGTCCAGTCGTACCGCCATGCCAGGCACGGTTCGGGCCTGTTTCTGGTCGATGAAGCGACGCTCAAGCACGTCGGGCGTGCCCCGCGCGGCCTGTCGAGGCCGAAGCGCCTGGCCAAGGTGGAGTCGGCGTTCCCCGGGATGGCGGTCCGATGGGCCGGGGATTCGGGTTCGCCCGGCGCAGGCGGCATCGAATACGCCCTCCGGTGGGAAACGCTCCCCCAGAACCGCGACCGGCCGCGCAAGCCCCCGCTGCCCGAGCCGAGCATGTTGCGGCTGTACGCGTTCCGGCCCGGTGCAGGCCGGTAGACCGGGCTGACGCGCGGGGCAAGCCCCGCGGCTAACTCGCGCGGGGCAAGCCCCGCGGCTAACTTGTGCGCCACACGCCCCGCGGCTAACTCGCGCGGGGCAAGCCCCGCGGCTAACTTGTGCGCCACACG
>CAZEBQ010000433.1:2635-3517 GCA_964510295.1 uncultured Anaerolineales bacterium
CCCCGCGGCTGATTCGCGCCACACGCCCCGCGGGTACCTCGTGCTGCATGCCGAACAGCCTGACCCGCCACTGCCGTGGCGGGCTGGTTGGGGCCTCGCGCCGATTATATACTCTAGTAAAACGGCGTTTTCGCGCAACCCCGAAAACAGGCCTTTTCGGAGACCGAATCTGCGTTTTTAGGCCGTAAGGGGCGATTCAGGCCCTAAATGTTAAGATAGGTAAGGCAAAAAGCGCTGCCTTTTTTCGCCTTTTTACGTTTTTTGGGCGCGAATTTTCACGAATTTACCGATTTTTACCCCCGTTTTCACCCCTATGGAGCGACTTCAATCGATACTAAAGTATACAAAACGGCCTCCCAGAACCGACACTCCAGCATCGATTTCGATACTGGAGTATACAAACCAGCCGCCCGAATCGAGGGCCTCCGAAAATGGCGTAACCTCTTTTGTGGCAAGGACTTACGCGCACGCCGAAAGTTGTTAGAACTCTAACAATCTCCGGAGCCCAAAATCGGCCCTGGCGCTATCAAAAACGGCGAAAATCGGGAAACGGCTGAAAACGGCCCTGACGGCAAACGCCCCAAACCCCTCGCCAGGCCCCCAGGACCCAAAAAACGGCTAAGTGCTTTATGCGTAAGGAGTTACGGCTCGAAAGAAGTCGCCGGATTTTGTTAGAGTTCTAACAATCGGGGGGGTGTGAGGCAATCGGACGGTGGGTGTTTTGCACCCGACGCTGAGCGGGTCTCGCGTCCGCCGCGTGGGTGCCCAGCACCGATTCTACGGCTGTTGGGGGGCCACGGTGGGGAACGTGACCGGGAGCTGCCGCTCCCGGCTCGAAGGGCTTGGCTCGAGCGGCGAGATCGAACGGCCGGGCTGGAACGG
>CAZEBQ010000434.1:0-3509 GCA_964510295.1 uncultured Anaerolineales bacterium
GCGGCCAACGGCTATGCCCGACCTACCCCACCGCGCCAGACCTCGACTCTACCTTCGCCTTTTTGTCCGCCTGGTGGCCTTCCCAGGCCACCAGGAACAGGCATAAACTGCGTTCGCGGCGGCCTCGGAAGGCCGCCGCGAGTTCGTGCGGGGGTAACGGGTGGCACGGCAGCCCGAAGGGCGGCCGTGTTGGCCACCGGGTGCCCACGGCCGCGGCTGCGCCGCTGCCGTGGCACCGGCCTACTCGCGGCCTGGTGTTCTCCTGATGGCGCGCGGCACGAGGACGATGGCCATCCACACGGCCGCGGCTGCGCCGCTGCCGTGGCACCGGCCTACTCGCGGCCTGGTGTTCTCCTGATGGCGCGCGGCACGAACACGATGACGATCCAAGCGGCGACGGCGGCGCAGGCGATGAGGAAGACCGGCAGGCTGCCCCAGATCGCCAGCAGCGGAATCGCCGTGCTCGTCCACAGGCCGCCGCCCATGAACGGCTCGTGCAGCAGTTGCTTCGAGGCGAAGGCGTCGGCGGCCGGCGTCTCGTAGTCGGGGTCCACGACCCGCAAGAGCAGCAACCCCGTGGCCGTCACGCCCATCGACTGGCCCATCTCGGCAATCGACCGCTCGAACCACGCGTCGGGCAGCATCCGCCGCGCGAGCACCGTCACGCAGAAGACGTTCCATCCGATGGCGGCCGCCACCACGATGCCGAACGGCACGAGCAGCGCGGTCACCGCGTCCAGGCGGATCGTCGCGATGGCGGCCACCACCAGGAAATCGAGCGCCGCGTTCTGGACCCGCCGCGTCAGGCCGGGGTCGATCAGATCGTGCTTGTCGAAGCGGTCCTCGATGAACTGGACCACCAGCCCGCCGATCATGCACAGCGGAAAGAGCGGGAAACTCTTGATCACGATGTACAGGGCCGACCCCTTGCGTGCCGCGTCGTCGAGGCCCGCGCTGGCCCAGCCTTCGACCAGCCAGGCGCCTTCCTTGATGAGGTACCCGAAGAGCACCGCCACGCCGATGACGACGAGGTGCAGGGTCAGCGACCCGATGGCGTCGGACGAGACGGTCAGCCGCCCGGCGCTCGGCCGCTTCTCGCGCGGGATGATGCCGGCCCGTTCGAGGGTCGAGAGGGTCTGGGTCCGGCGTCCGCCGGCCAGATGCCCGCTCCGCGCGGCCCAGTTGATGAGGATCATCCCGACGACGATGGCGCTGGTGACGCCGGCCGTGGCGCTCGCCAGCGCCAGGTCCTTGCCTTCGGCCCATCCGCGGTCGGCGAACGTCTCGGCCAGACCGCCCGCCGTCCCGTGACCACCCTCGAACCCGACCGGGATGATGCCGCCGAACATCGGGTCCACGCCGAACACGGGCCCCAACAGCACGAGCACCAGCCCGATGCCGACGACGTACTGTCCCCACGCCACGACCTGTCCGTAAGCCAGTTGGGGCCCGGCCCGCTTCCACAGCGTTCTCACCTTGGGCAGCGGGTGACCGAGGAACAGGCAGGCGAAGACGATGTTGATCAGAAGGCCCGGCAGTTGGCTCCACCCGGCCGTCCACTCCTCGGGCAGCGGATAACTCGTCCGCTGAGTGATCTGGATGGCCGCCAACGCCACGAGACCCCCGATCACCGGCGACGGCAGGTACAGCCACTGCAGCAGCCGCACCTTGCTCCGCAGAAGGTACCCGGCGTACAGGACGAGGCAGAGTGCGATGAACGAGATCATGCGGCGCCTCTCTGTGTTCTATCTCCCGCGCGGTGGGTCTCCTGACCCACCGCGCCTACGCCCCCCAGTGCATGGCGGTCCTGTCTGCACGTCGGGGTGCTGCACACCGTCTCGGGCGCCAAGGGCTCGAACCCGCTGTGCGAGGCGGGTGCGGAGACCCGCCGCGCACAACGCACAAGCCACCGTGACGAGCTCCAGCCGGCGGCTCGAATCACACCAAGGCTACCTTACTCCGACCCATTCGAGGAACTTGCGCCGGAGGTCCCTGAGCGGCGCGCCGACGACGCGGTGAAGCCGCAGGAACCACGGCGGGTGCTTGCTGGCGGCGCGTTCTTCGGGGGTCATCAGGTCGCCGCGATAGAGGCGTTTGAGTTTCCGCACGTGGTAATGGTCCGCCGCCTGGAGCATCGCGAGCACCCGTCGCTTGGCCTTGCCCAGCGGTTCCCACGACGGCCGCGGGGCCCACGAGATCTGAAAATCGATGAGCACCGGCCGCCCGTCGTCGGCTACGATGACGTTGTCCGGTTTGTTCATATCGACGTACGCCATGCCGCACGCGTGCAGCGACGCGACAAGCGCTTCGAGCCGGTCGAAGAAATCGTCGGGCGGGGGCGACCGGCAGTCCAGAAGGTCGTTTCCCGCGACCCATTCGTGGACGAAGGCGCTGGGGCCGACGCGTCCGACGAGTCGAGGCACGCCGCCGGTGTCCTGGAGGAGGCGGTAATGGCGGACCTCGCGGTCGGCCATCAGCCGCCCGGCCCATTCCAGCGGACACCCGAGGAACGGTTCGGTGTGATAATGTTTCAGGCAGACGCGGCGGCCGTCGTCCGAGACGTACCGTCCGGTGGCGGCGAAGAAATCGTGCTTGAGCGTTTTATCGAGGCGCCAGGTGCGGCCGGCCAACTCGAACGACTCGCGCGGCATGTTCCCGCGCAGGATTCGTTTGGGAACGCGGCCGTGTTCCTTGCGTGGCATCGTCCGGTTCGTCCCGCCTCTGGTGCGGCGGCATCGTAGGCGAGGGCGGCCGCCCGGTCAAGGATGGTCCGGTGTGTCGTCGTCCGGCTCAGGTGTGTGCCGGTTTCTTGCCGGCGGCGCCTCCGTCGGGCTGGGGCCCGGCGCCACGGAGTTGGCGCGGTTTTTCGCGCGGTTTTCCTGCGCGATTTGCAGGATGTTGGGGAAGAGACTGAAAACCGGATTGCGGCGGGGCGTGCGTATCCCTTTGCGTAACAAGCACTTAGATGCACGCTGTGGCCGCGACGGCCCGGCGGCGCCGGTTCGGTTTGACTTTGCCCGTTCCATGCGTATGGTCTGAAGTGGAACCGAAAGGCGCCGGGATGCGGGGCAGGGTTCGTCTCGTGGGGCCGATGGCGTCGCGGCCAGTGTGGGTCCGTGCCAGCCTTGCCTCCATCGCGTCGCAGCATGCAGGGAGGGTCATCTGTGGTTCGTGTTCAGGAACTTCGGCGACATCAGCGTACGCCTCTGGACTGTTCGGTCAGGCTGTTGGGCAGTTCGGGAAGGGTGCTTGTGCAGGGGCGGGCATGCGACGTCTCGACAGGCGGAATCCGGGTCGTTGGCGAGCGGAGGTTCGAGTTGCGCGAAGATCAGCCGTGTTGGGTTGAATTCAGCGTACCTCGTCCTTACAAGGGAGGGCCACGACGGCGCGTCATCAAACTCATGGGCGACATCCGCCGAGCCGCCGGCAACGACGAGGACAGACACGTGACCGTCACCGTTGTTTTCAGGAGCGATTTCTCGCCGGACCTTCTCTCGCCCTTCGATTAA
>CAZEBQ010000435.1:0-3503 GCA_964510295.1 uncultured Anaerolineales bacterium
CAACTCGTCGCACGGGGCCCACTTAGCGCCCCGGAGCCGGCCCCGGCCGATCTCCCGTCGGTTGTCGAATGGTACTCGGTGCGACCTAATGCGACCGTATGCTGCACCGCTTTCTGCACCACTTTCCGCCTCCGGGCTATCCAATCGCGGGCCGTTCCGATGGGTGTGTGCAGCACGTGTTAACGCCCCCGCGCCAGCAGGACGTGGCACCTCTCCGTCTCATTCCCCTGGAACCGCGGCAGAACCTTGACTCCCGTAGCCAGGTCAGCCGAACGTCCCAAGCACCGACGCGGTGCAAACCTTTCAACTTTGCACCGCTGTGCACCCCTTGGTGCACCGCCTGGCGGCAGGTGATGACTTCAGGGCCGTGTTTCGTCACCGGTCGACGCCAGTGCCCGAATCGCCGCCTTGATGTGCGCTGGCAGGCCCGCCCACGCGCCGGCAAGGTCGGAGGGTACGGAGGTCCCGGCCCGCATCAGGAAGCGTTAATCTCCGTCTCCATCTCTGCCAAGGTGTGAAGGAGTTGCCCCAACATTGGTGCTTCGGCGAAGAACATCACCTGCATGGCTTGGTAGTCCTGTCGTAACGCCTGGCGCCTCGGCTCCGGCGGCACCAAGCGGAGTGTGCCCGGCCTAGCCAAGTCATATCGAGCCCCCCCGCAGTGATAAAACAAATCCTTGTGAACTCGGACACGCTCCAGCAGATCAAGGTCGGCCACGGCCGACGCCCTTACGCTGGCCCGAGCCATCATTGCCAGGTCGTAGTAATGGCGTGAGCACCGCGGCGGCATTCGCTTGTTGGCTGGGCGGTAGTATTCCATGTGAAGGATCGTAGCCTTCTCCAAAACGTTCGCTCGGCAGTGATCGCCGTAACGGGACACCCGGCATCATCAAAGAGATTCGGGAATTCGTCTGCAGCGTATGGTTTCACCAAGTAGTCCCCGCGCGGGATCCACTCGGCGTGTGTGCCCAGCTCCAGCATGACCGCGGGTCTGATGTACTCCAACGTCGCTCCCGTCGACGGAGGGTACTGAAAAAGGACGATGTCTTGGTTCTGCCTATCGACCTCAACCGTCCAAGGGTCGGCACCCGTCAGGACAGCACCGAACCTCTCTGCCAGTGCAGGGATGAACCGGCCTGCGACCCACTTCCGGCAGGCGTCCATCATGTCATCCAGCAGCCCGCGGCGCTTAGTATGCGACAACGAGTCTTGCCGGGGGTCGCGGTCGCCAGTGAAGCCAAGCATCTCGTAGTCGACGGCAAGATCAATGTCTTCTGAGAACCGTTGAATCAGGCCGAATACTTTGGATAGGCTCGTCCCGCCTTTGAAGAGCACCTTCCCGCAGATCTGCGGAATCGAGAAAACGTGCCTCAGTGTCCAGCAGACCCAGAAGTCCTTTTCCACAATAACTGGGGACAGGTTCATGCGGGCGGCCGTCTCATTCAAGAGGTCCGCACGGGTCGTCTTGTCAAGCGCCGCGACCTTGTCCATGGTCAGCTCCCAGCGACCTGCTGTGCAACCCGGCATATCCAGTCAGTGCCGTACCGCGTGTCCTTCAGCAGGGCTGCCTTCTCGTCTGCCGATAGCCGTTGCCGCAGATGCTCTATCGCATTACTGTCAACCCCCTCCCGGCCCATGTAGCGGAGGGCCTGGACGATAAGGGCTGATGTGTGCGTTTCGACGGCCAGTTCCTTCGGCCTGGCGTGCTTGAAGTGGATCGCGCGCTTGCCCACCTGGGTCTTCTTGGTTGGCCCATTGGAGAGGTAGACGATCTTCGCGGGAACCTGTTGCGAGAGCCCGAGCTGGTTGGCAGCCAGCGCCCCCTCGGGGATGACCTTCCACCGAAATTTTCGGGCGACCGCTTGAGCGACTTGGTCAATGTCTGGACTGAGATGACCACCAAGCGCGGGGTTGACGCGTGGGTAGTCGAAGAGACCTCGGGCGACCCGACGGATCATGCCGTCCTCCACCAATCGCGAGAGTATCTTGCCCACGGAGCCTGTGGCGCCGAGATCCCGGAAGTCCTTTCGGGTGAAGGCGTATCCGCGGCCCTCGGATTCTATCCGCTCCTCGATCTGTCGCCGCAGTGGCTCCATGGCGCGTTCTCCCACCAGACGTGTCACAAAAAATACCCTACTTTTTGTGACGCCGCAAGCACATTCTCTTGGCGTTTCGATCCGCCAGCCATCGACACGATGGCCACGCCAGTGACGGTGGCGAATGTGAGTCCCATGGTGAGGGCACCTGTCCTGCAGAGACCGGCAACCCACCGATCCTCCTAGCCCCAGGGTGGCGATGGCAACAACAGGGGACGCCCTGTTGCTAACAGCTGCGGTTCCTGCGCCGGCAGCATCGACACCCCCTGCACCAGCAGCCCCAGCATGACCCGCACAGGCGGCGCCAGCATGACCCGCACAGGAGGCGCCAGCAGCATCGGTATTGACAACGGCAAGAGCAACACTACCAGCGGTACGCGCCACAACAACCACAACCACGAAAACGACAACGACGACGGCAACAACAACAGCAACAACAACGACAACGAGCACAGCCACAGGGACAACCAGAGCGTGATGTTGAGGAACGCGCGCCGGCGCGTCTTGAACCCAATCTCCTTGCGGCACGCCTTCGTCCGAGCGCCCTTGTTTATGCGTTGACCGCCCTGCGGCTCCACGCTACGGTGAAGCCTCGCGGCCCATCCCGGCGACATGAAGGAAACGTGCCGCAAGTACCCGCGGATGATGCGGGATTATATCGGCTAGCATCCCGCGAAAGGAGGCACCCGTGAGAAAGGCACTGGCGTGGGGCCTGGCGGCGGTGGCGACGATGGGCCTTGCGGGGTCGGCTTGCGCCGCCGAGACGCCTGTCGCAGCGGCGCCCTCTCCCGGCGCGGAGCCGCGGACGTTTACCCTCGACGACCGCAACTCCCTGAACGGCTGGACGCTCGAAGGCGACGTCGCCCTCGACCCGACCAAGGGCCGCCAGGGCAAGGGCGGTGCCCTGCGCATCGGGCCCGGCGGAAAGGCCGTCCTCAAGGGCCGCGACCAGGACGCCTCCGGCAAGGTCGTCCTCTGGGCCTTCGACGACGGCACGAAGCCCGAGAACGCGAAGGCCCCCCGCGTCGGCCCGCGGTGGGGCCTCGTCCAGGGCGACGGCAAAGTGCTGGCCGTCGGCGTCCTGTACGCCGACTACCTCGGCGGCTGGGAAGGCTACACGGCCAGTGCTTGCGACGGCAGGAACTGGTTCGACCGGTTGTGCTGGCTCGGCGTCAACCGCGCACCGGCCGGCTGGCACAAGTGGGTGATTGACTTCGATGCGGAAGCGGGCATCCAGTTGCTCCACAACGAAAGGGAAGTCAACTGCACGCTCGACGCCGGCAAGGCGGGCCTTAACGGCTTCCGCGCCATCGCCATCTGGGGCGATGCAGGCGAGGGCAACGCACAGACCCTCTGGGTGGACGACGTGTCGGTGACCCTCGGGGGACCCGTGAAGACCGTCCCCGT
>CAZEBQ010000436.1:0-3497 GCA_964510295.1 uncultured Anaerolineales bacterium
GGCTGCTCGGCGGCAGGTTCTCGCTGAAGACAAAGCCCGCGACTCTCAAGAAGATTTTCGCCTACACGACACTGGCGGCGGCAGTCTTCATGGTAGCCCACGCGCTGATCAGCCGCGCCACGTAAGCGGGCTCAGGCAAGTTTTTTGCGGTTGATGCGCGGCGGGTCTCCGCACCCGCCGCGCCGGAAACGGCGATTTCGCCCATGCGCGGCGGGTACTCCAGACCCGCCGCGCAAGACGCGATCCGCCTGACGGAGTAACCTGGTATGATGAACGTCCTTGGAATCGTCGGCTCACCCCGAAAAGATGGCAACACGGCCTACCTCCTCGAGCGCACGCTGAGCCTCCTGCCTGACTCTTTCCAGACAGAGACGGTCTTCCTGAAAGACTACCGGATCGGGCCCTGCGAGGGCTGTCACCGGTGTGAACAGGATGGGCGATGTGCCCTGGACGATGACATGCAGGCCCTGTATGCTAAACTCCGAGCCGCCGATGCGATGATTCTGGCCAGCCCGGCCTACATGGGCGGCGTCACGAGCCGCATGAGGGCGTTCATGGAAAGGACCTGGCACCTGAGGAAGGGGCAACTGGCCGGCAAGGTCGGCACGTACATCGTGGTTGGCAGACGCAAGTTAGGGGCTGTCGGCTGCGTCATGGACGATTACCTGAGCCGGCTGGGCACGACCAAGGTGCCGGGCATCTGCGGATTCGCGCTGCGCAAAGGCGAGATCCTCAGCGACGACGAAGCGGTGCGAGAAACCGAAAGGCTTGCCACCGACATCCGCAGGTTGTGCAATGGATAGGGCGGCGCCACCCGGTGGGGCGCCGGGCGTGGCCGCCGATGGAGAGACCATGAGACGATCCCGATGGGGCGCCGGCCCGCAGATCGCTCTGGTCACCGCCGCATGGACCGGCCTTGCGCTGGTTGTCCACTGGGTCTTCTATCCCACCTTTGCGGTGGCCGGCGCGTGGCGGTCGGTGTTCAGGGTGAGCGGCCTTGGCCTGCTTGGGGTGGGTGTGGTGATCTACGTTGCTGTCGCGGTGCATTTCGGCCGTCGTCGGAGACGCGAGGGTCTGGTGACCACGGGGCCGTACGCGTACGTCCGACACCCGCTTTACGCCGTGGGGTTTTTGTTTCTGGCGCCGGGGGTTATTCTGCTTGTGGGCTCGTGGCTCCTTCTGTCGGTTCCGCCCGTGATGTACTTGGCGGCGCGGGTGTTTACCCCGAAAGAGGAGGCGGAGTTGGACGATCGCTACGGAGAGCCCTTTCGACAGTACAGGCGGTGCACGGGGAGGTTCGTGCCGAGCCTCAGAGCCCGAACGGTTCGGGTGGATGAAAAGAACCGTCCGCTGAAAGAAGAGGCAGCGGGGGCGAGGAACTCCGCCTCGGATTGAGGCGGCCGCCTCCGGGGCTGATGCGGCGGACGAAAGCCGGTTACGGAAAGGGGACGGTACCGTGGGTGAATTTGGCGAGACGGCGATCTCCAAGGCGATCGTCGAGACCTATCTGCGCACCATGGCCGGACGGCTCGAAAACGACGTCCTTGTGGTCGGAGCGGGGCCCTCCGGCCTCATCGCCGCCTACTTACTCGCCACCGACGGGCTGAGGGTCACGGTGCTTGAGAAGCGCCTCGCGCCGGGCGGTGGGATCTGGGGCGGCGGCATGGCGATGAACGTCGCGGTCGTCCAGGAAGAGGCCCTCTCTGTCCTCGAGCAGATCGGCTGCCGATCGCAGCCCGCGCCGGAGGGCCTGTACGTGGTGGACACGATGGAACTGGCGTCCGCACTCTGTCTGAAGGCGGTCCAGGCGGGGGCGGTCGTCCTGAACCTCGTTACCGCCGAGGACGTCTGCCTACGCCAGGGACGCGTCACGGGGGTCGTGGCCAACCGGACGGGCGTGTCGGGCGCCCTTCCGGTGGACCCGCTGGCGTTTGCGGCCAAGGCCGTCGTCGATGCGACAGGTCATGACGCGGTGGTGGTCGAATCGCTCCGGAAGCGGGGCCTGCTCGACGATTCCCCTGCGGCCGGGCGGTGGGGCGAAGGCCCTATGGACGCCCCCTCGGGGGAAGCCTTCGTCGTCGAGAACGTCGCCGAGGTTTTCCCGGGCCTCTGGGTCACCGGAATGAGCGTGTGCACGACGTTCGGCGGACCACGCATGGGCCCCATCTTTGGAGGCATGCTGCTGTCCGGCTGTCGCGTCGCCGAGAGGGTCGCCTCATCGTTGCAGAACGGCGAGGCGCGCGGGCAGGCGGTAAGCGGATAAGCGCCGATGGCGCCGGCATGTCGGGGCGGGCGCGGCGGTGCTTGTTCCGGCGGCGGGAAGGGTGGGGCGATGTGCCTCGGACCAGGGACGAACGGTTCGGCAGCCTCATACGACAGATGGTACGTGTTTAACGTGCTCTCGAAGCGATGTCATTTCGACCGAGCCCTCGCCAAAGGCGAGGGCGAGCGGAGAAATCTCGTCGTCCGGACACGGAAAACGGCGAGATTCCTCGACTCGCTTCGCTCGCTCGGAATGACACGCTAAACACGTACGACAGATGGTTCCAAGCAGCCGGAGGGTCTCGCCGTGAGGATTGTTTATGACAACTACCCGTTCGACCAACGCCTGAAACCCGCCTGGGGATTCGCCTGTGTCATCACCGGGACCGAGAAGACCATCCTCTTTGATAGCGGCGGCGACGGAGACATTCTCCTGTCGAACATGCGGGCCTGCGGGATCGAACCGGCCCGGATCGACGCCGTCGTCCTTTCCCACGTGCACGCCGACCACACGGGAGGCCTGAACGCCTTCCTCGAGGCCAACAGCGACGTGACGGTGTACCTGCCCGAGGTGTTCGCCGAGGGGCTGAAGCGCCGGGTCCGCAAGGCCGGAGCGACCCTCGTTGAAACCAACGAGCCCTGCAACGTCTGTCACACGGCGTGGACGACCGGTGTGCTCAGTAGCGGCATCCCGGAACAGGGGCTTTACCTGAAGGGGCGGGAGGGGCTGGTCGTCGTCACCGGATGTGCCCATCCCGGTATCGTGCGGCTGGTCGAGGCGGCGACGAACCACGCCGGCGAGAAACCAAACGCCGTCCTGGGCGGGTTTCATATGAAGGGTGCCTCGCGATTCGAGATCGCCGCCGTCATCAAGGGCTTGCGCGAACTGGGCGTTCGCCGCGCCGCCCCGTCCCACTGCTCGGGCGATGAGACGCGACGAATGATGAAGCAGGCCTTCGGAGAGGATTACCTGCCGTCCGGAGTGGGGGCTCGCTTGCCGTTTGTGACCGAGGCTGACGCGTAACCGCCCCAATTCTTTCAGCGCCTATTCAGCGCGCAGATAGCCCGGGTACGCCAATACCTTCCATCACTCGCCAAGACGGGAAGTCGGCAAGGAAGAAAGGTGTGTCGGCACAAGTCGTGGTAAACGTCACCACTTGCGCCCACTCGCCATTATATGCGGGTGGTTGGCCACCAGGGACTCAGGTCCCCGGACCCGCTGATTAAGAGTCAAC
>CAZEBQ010000437.1:0-3495 GCA_964510295.1 uncultured Anaerolineales bacterium
CGGGCGTTCTTGTCCGCCTGGTGGCCTTCCCAGGCCACCAGGAACAGGCATAAACGGCGTTCGCGGCGGCCTGGGAAGGCCGCCGCGCGGAACGTAGCGTAGTCGTATTAGGGGAGCCCATGTTATGACGTCGTACCGCAAGGAACTCTGGTTCAAGACGCCGCATCGGCGCGATTTTCTCAACATCACGCCCCAGGTCGAGGAGTGCCTCGCCGAGAGCGGAATCCGCGAAGGGTTGGTCCTCGTCAACGCCATGCACATCACCGCCAGTGTGTTCATCAACGACGACGAGTCGGGCCTGCACGGCGATTTCGAGGCGTGGCTGGAGCGGCTCGCGCCGGAGAAACCCCATTCGCAGTACCGGCACAACGTCGGCGAGGACAACGCCGACGCCCACATGAAACGCAGCGTCATGGGCCGCGAGGTGGTCGTTGCCGTGACGGATGGCCATCTCGATTTCGGCCCGTGGGAGCAGATCTTTTACGGCGAGTTCGACGGCCGCCGACGGAAACGCGTCCTCGTCAAGATCATCGGTGAATAGTATGAGAACGCCGGTTCCCGCGCGATGCGCCTCAGCCGCATGAGACTGAGATGAGCGATACGAAGGAGACAGAACGATGAGAGAACGTTTCGTGGTGCTTTCCATCTGCGCGGTCGTTGTGCTGGGCATCGTTGCGGCGGAGTCGTCGTCGGCCCCGGCGAAGAAGCCGACGCGGCCGGCAAACCCCGTGTATCGGCCGATTGAAGACACCCCCGGCCTGCCGCGCGCCCTCTTGATCGGAGACTCCATCTCCATCGGGTACACCCTGCCCACGCGCAAATGCCTCGAAGGGAAGGTCAACCTCCATCGGGTGCCGACCAACTGCGGGCCGACCACACGCGGCCTCCAGCAACTGGACGCGTGGCTCGGCCAGACGAAGTGGGACGTGATCCACTTCAACTGGGGGCTCCACGACCTCAAGTACATCAACGAAAAGGGCGGCCGCGCCGCGCCCGAGAAGGGCAAGATTCAGGTTCCCATCGACCAGTACGAGAAGAACATGCAGGAACTCGTCAAGCGCCTCAAAAAGACGGGCGCCAAACTCATCTGGGCCGCCACCACGCCCGTGCCCGACGGGGCAAGCGGCCGCATCAAGGGCGACTCGGCCAGATACAACGCCGTCGCCAAGAAGGTCATGACCGCCCACGGCGTGCCGACCGACGATCTGTTTGCCTTCGCCAAGCCGCGCCTGGGGGAGATCCAGCGGCCGCGCGACGTCCACTTTACCAAGGAAGGGTCCGAGGCCCTGGCGAAGCAGGTGGCCGCCAGTATCCTCAAGGCCCTCCAGGCCAAGTAGCCGCACGCGTGCCGCCGGTCCTTGGGATGTGCTGGGGGAGGGGGTGCGTCATGCTGGCCGTTCTGCTGGCGGTTCACGTTGGACTCTTCCGCATCCCCTTCACGGAAGCCCACCGTCCGTACACGCGGCCGACGGTGCACGAACCGTTCGCCGACGGCGTCAGCCGGAAGGTGCCGCCGGAACTCGGAAACAAAGAGTTGGCGGCCGTCGGCTACGTTGACGTGACCGCCGCGCCCTTCCGCGCCGACCCGACCGGCCAGGGGGATTCAACCGACGCCATCCAGCGGGCCATCGTCGCGGCGCGCAACGCCCAGATGGTCACCTTCTTCCCGCCGGGCGAGTACAAGGTCTCCGATACGCTCGAGTGCATCCAGGACCTCTACCACCGCTCGAACGGGGCCGTGACCGGCGGGCGGATGCATCCGTGCGTCCTGGTCGGCTCGCGCGAGGGGAGGAGGCCCACCCTCGTCCTCGCGCCCAAGACGCCGGGCTTCGGCAACCCCGACAAGCCCAAGTACGTCGTCCACTTCTGGGCACGGGCCGCAAGCGAGGGCAACCCGACACAGCCGCAGCCCAACATCTCGATGAACCAGATGCTCGTCGGCATCGATGTCCGCATCGGACGGGGCAACGGCGGCGCCGTGGGCATCCGCCACCGGGCCGCCCAGGGCTCCGGCGTCCAGGACTCACGGATCGACGCAACGCACGGCCTCACGGGCCTGGAGGGCGGCGCCGGGTCGGGCGGCGGGCATGCCGGCATCACCGTCATCGGCGGACGCTACGGCCTGGACCTGCGCGAGACCCAGCCCGCGCCGACCGTCGCGGGCGTCACGCTCATGGGTCAGACCGAGGCGGCGATCCTGTGCGGCAGCCGCCAGTCGCTTGCGGCCGTCGGCCTGAAGATCGTCTCGAAGGTCCCGGGGCCGCTTATCCGCTGCACCGGCGTACCCTGGTGCCCGCACAACGGGCAGATGTGCCTCGTCGACAGCGAAATCGTCTGCGAGAACCCCGCGATCACTGTCATCCGGGCCGAACGCAGCGTCTACCTGAACAACGTGTACGTCAAGGGCGCCGCCACGGTGGTGGCCGCGCCCGATGGGTCGCGACTCGCGGGCAACCCCGACGGGTGGCTGCACGTGGTGGAGTCGGCGCACCGCATCCGGCCGCCGGCGTGGAAGAAACTCCAGTACGACGCCCCCGTCTACCTCGATGGCGTGCGGCAGACCGAGGATGTGGTCCGCGTTGTGGTGGTCGAAGCGCCGCCGGGCGATCTCGTGGCGCGTCATCTGTGGCCGCCCGACGTGCCGCACTTCCGCAGCGCCGGCGCCGTCAACGTCAAGGCGCCGCCGTACGGGGCGCGCGGCGACGGGCGGCACGACGATACGGCGGCCATCCAGCGGGCGGTCGACGAGCACGCGATCGTCTTCCTGCCGAAAGGCTACTACCGCCTGTCGCGGACGCTGCGCCTGGGTCCGAAGACGCACCTGGTCGGCACCGGCCAGCACCTCTCGCTCCTGTTCGTGGCCAGGGCCGAAGGCGACTTCGCCGACCCCAAGCGTCCGCGGCCCATCGTCGGGACGGTTGATGACGCCGCCGCCGAGACGGTCATGGCCTTCTGCGGTGTCCTCTCTCCGCGTCACGTGCCGGGCGCCTACGCCGTGGAGTGGCGCGCGGGAAGGCGGTCCGTGGTGCGGTCGTGCCTGTTCATGCGGCGCAGCCTGTACGGTTTCTCGCGCCCGCCCGAAGGGGCCGGCTCGCAGCCGCCCGTCACCTCGACCGTCCAGATACGCGGACATGGGGGAGGGCGGTGGTACAACTTCGAGGGCGCCGCACGGACGCCGCAGGTCGACGATTACCGGCACCTGCTCGTCGAGGGCACCGAGCCGCTGCACGTCTACCAGTTGAACGTCGAGTACGCCCGGAGCGATGCCGAGATGGAGATTCGCGGCGCGCGGCAGGTCAGTATCTACGGCCTGAAGGGCGAGTACAACGAACCCATCCTGTGGATTCGCGACTCGGACCACGTCCGCGTCTTCGGCTACGGCGGGAATGCGGCCGCGCTGCCGGGCAAGAGCCTCTTCGTCATCGAGCGGACGCCGAACGTCCTCCTCGCCAACGTGGTGGACCATCCGCGGCTCTCCGGGAAGGGTTCTCCGAA
>CAZEBQ010000438.1:0-3491 GCA_964510295.1 uncultured Anaerolineales bacterium
CGCCGACGCGGTGCGCTTGCGGCGGGTGGGGCGCCGATCTACAATGCGCGTGAACCAACCGGAGCGACCGCGATGGCGCCGGACACGCATCAAGGGCTCGTCGTCATCCATACGGGCGACGGCAAGGGAAAGACCACCGCGGCGCTCGGCATGGCCGTGCGGGCCGTCGGGCACGGCATGCGGGTGGCCTTCGTCCAGTTCGTCAAGGCGGCCGCCGTCGGCGAACACGAGGCCGCCAAGCGCCTGGCGCCCGACCTGGAGATCTTCCGCATGGGCAGCGGTTTCGTGACCGGCGAACCCGACGCCGACGACCTCCAGGCCGCACGCCGGGCACTCGAGATGACGCGGGCCTGCCTTGCCGGGCGGCAGTACGCGATGGTCGTGGCCGACGAGGCGCTGACGGCCGTCGGGCTCAATCTCGTGGGTCGCGACGAGGTCGAGTCGCTCCTGTCGGCCCGTCCGGCCGAGGTGCACCTGGTTCTGACGGGCCGCGGCGCCTGGCCGAGCCTGACGGACCGGGCCGACCTGGTGACCGAGATGCGCAGCATCAAGCACCCGCACGACGAGGGCGCCGGCGCGCGGGAAGGCATCGAGTTCTAAAACCCTCGGTCGCAAACCATCTCCTGCAGAAAAGCCGCGTGGGTGCAAAGCACCCGCCCTACAACTGATCATTCTTCATGTCGGAAAGTCCTTTCCCTGCCGGCGGAATGCGCATAGGATAGGCCGTCGCTCCGGGGATGGGCACCATGGGCACGTTCAGCGTTTTCGACCACACGGCCGACATCGGGCTTGAGGTGCGCGGCGACGACCTGGCAGACCTTCTGGAGACGGCCGCCCGCGCCGCCTTCGACCAGATGCTCGAAGACCTTCCCGGCAATGTAGAGACCACCGAGGAGGTCCGCGCCGCCCCCGCTGAGGACTTGGCGGACGACGCGGAAGAACTCCTGGTCGTCTGGCTCCAGGAACTCCTGTACCGTTTCGACACGGCGGCCCTCGTTCCGCTTGCGTTCGACTTTGCCGCGTGCGGGCCGCGCGAGGTCCGTGCGCGCGTCGGTTTCGGCCGCTTCGACGCCAACCGCCACCGCACGCGGACCGGGATCAAGGCCGTGACCTACCACGGCCTCGACGTACACCAGGAGGCGGACGGTTCCTGGTCGGCGCGGTTCATTCTGGACGTGTAGGCGGAGTGCGCGACAGGGCAACGTAGAGGGATACACATGATCCGGGTCATCGACGAGTCTTGCGCGGTGGGTCTCCGTACCCACCGCGCTTGCGACCGTCATGTCGCGGCGGGTACGGAGACCCGCCGCGCATCAACCGCAAGAAACTTGCCTGACCCCGCTTAGGAGCCGAGAGTACATGCGCATCTTCGACCGCAAGTTCCACAAGCACGTCGGGCGGTACCTCTTTCAGTGTGCGCTGGCCACCGGGGCCGTCCTGGTCATCCTGATGGTGCTCGACGTGATTACCCAGGCGGTGATCATCGCCTCGCTGGGCGCCAGTTCCTTCATCGCGTTCACCATGCCGCACGCCAACGTCTCCCGGCCGCGGTACCTCGTCGGCGGGTACGTGTCCGGGATGGCCGCCGGCATCGCGATGAACGCCGTCGGCGAGGTCGTGGGCGACCCGGTGCTGGGCGGGTGGACGTTGCACGGCGACGTGGTGTTCGGGGCGGCTGCCGTCGGCCTGGCCATTTTCCTGATGGTGATCACCGACACGGAGCATCCGCCGGCCGCCGGGCTCGCCCTCGGCGTCGTCCTGGCCCCGCCTAACACGCTGGCCCTGGTCGTCCCCATCGTGGGCATCGTGGCCCTGTCGCTGGCGCGGCTGGGCATGAAACCGATCCTCATTAACCTCATCGACGTGCCGGGACAGGAGGCCAAGGATGAGTCCGGGTAAGGCGTTCCAAGGCCCGCTGGAGCCGGCCGGCGAGTGCCGCTGGCGCATCCCGAAGTCGTACCGGCCGACGATGCGCGTTGACGGCCTCATCTACGCCGACGAGCGGCTGATCGAGCAGATCCGAAGCGACAACGCCCCCGAGCAGGTGGTCAACGTCGCCGCCCTGCCCGGCATCCGGAAGGCCAGCCTGGCCATGCCCGACATCCACTGGGGCTACGGGTTCCCCATCGGCGGCGTGGCGGCCACCGACCCGGAGGAGGGCGGCGTCATCTCGCCCGGCGGCGTGGGGTACGACATCAACTGCGGCGTCCGCATGGTCCGAAGCGACCTCGCGCTCGACGACGTGCAGCCGCGCATCGAGCAACTCGTGTCCATGATCTTCCAGACGGTGCCGTGCGGCGTGGGGGTGGGCGGCCGCGAGACCTTGGCCCCGTCCGAGATGCGCCGTCTCCTGCGCGAAGGCGCCGGCTACATCGTCCGGCGCGGACAGGGGTTCAGCGAGGACCTGGAGCACACCGAGGCGTGCGGGTGCCTCGACGGGGCCGACCCCGACGCCGTATCGAAGCGGGCGATGGAGCGAGGCAAAAAACAGGTGGGGTCGCTTGGCGCGGGGAACCACTTCATCGAGGTCCAGGCGGTTGACAAGGTGTTCGACCCGCAGACGGCCGAGGCGTTCGGCGTGGCCGAGGGCGCCGTCACCTTCATGATCCACAGCGGCAGCCGCGGCTTCGGACACCAGGTCTGCGACGATTCGCTGAAGACGATGCGCAGCGCCGCACGCACGTACGGGTTCGACCTGCCCGACCCGCAGTTGTGCTGTGCGCCGGTCCATAGCGACGAAGGCCGCCGGTATCTGGGGGCCATGCGCGCCGCCGCCAACTACGCGTGGGCCAATCGCCAGGCCCTGATGGTCCTGGTGCGCGAGGCCGTCGGCCGCGTGTTCGGAAAGCCGGCCGAGCGGCTGGGCCTGCGCCTCGTTTACGACGTGGCCCACAACATCGCCAAGATCGAGACCCACACGGTCCACGGGCGGCAACGCCGGCTCTGCGTCCATCGGAAGGGTGCCACGCGCGCCTTCCCGGCGGGCCATCCGGAGGTGCCCGAGGCGTATCGCGACGTGGGTCAGCCGGTGCTGATTCCCGGCGACATGGGTCGCTACTCGTTTCTGCTGGTCGGCGAGCCGGCGGCGATGGACGAGACGTTCGGCTCCGTCTGTCACGGCGCCGGGCGGGCGATGTCGCGCACTCGGGCACGGCGGACCGTCCGGGGCGAGCAGGTCCGACGCGACCTCGCCGCCAAAGGCATCATCGCCATGAGCCGCAGCCCCAAGGGACTCGCCGAGGAGTATTCCGGCGCCTACAAAGACGTGGCGAACGTGGTGGACGTGGTCGAGCGTGCGGGTCTGGCGCGTCGGGTGTGCCGTCTGCGCCCCCTCGGCGTGGTCAAGGGCTGATCGCCAGAGGGGCACAAGCGCCGCCGCCGTATCGAGCCGCCGTGGTATCGAGCCCGCCGCGGAAGCGGCGTACGTGTTTAGCGGGGTGGCACGGCCCTTGGGCCGTGCAGTCGCCCTCGGCACGCCGGGTGGGACCCTG
>CAZEBQ010000439.1:0-3485 GCA_964510295.1 uncultured Anaerolineales bacterium
CGCGAAAGCATGTTCTCGACCCTTCGCGCGGTGGGCCGGGTGCCGACCCGTTCGATCGGGTGCCGGGTGCCATGCTTTCGCTCGCGAAAGCATGTTCTCGACCCTTCGCGCGGCCTGCCGGGTGCCGACCCGTTCGAGCCGGGTGCCATGCTTTCGCTCGCGAAAGCATGTTCTCGACGGTTCGCGCGGTGGGCCGGGTACCGACCCGTTCGATCGGGTGCCGGGTGCCATGCTTTCGCTCGCGAAAGCATGCTCTCGACAGTTCGCGCGGTGGGCCGGGTACCGCCCCGTTCGATCGGGTGCCGGGTGCCATGCTTTCGCTCGCGAAAGCATGCTCTCGCCCCTTCGCGCAGTCGGCCGGGTGCCGACCCGTTCGAGCCGGGTGCCATGCTTTCGCTCGCGAAAGCATGCTCTCGACAGTTCGCGCGGCCTGCCGGGTGCCGACCCGTTCGAGCCGGGAGCGGTCGCTCCCGGTGACCTTCCCCAGCGTGGTCCCCCCAACAGCCATGTAGGCCGGGACGCGGCCCGGCAATCGTGCTTTTCTCTTGGCAGCAGCGCGTGGAATCGTCACAATCTCCCCTGTCAGGATTAGGCTGTACCGGTCCTACATCTCACGTCCAGCAGCCTGCCTCTTTGTGGCCGGGGCTAAACTCGCGGGTCCTGGAGTTGCTGCGAACGCAGAATCGAGCAGTGGCTCACCCGAATGAAGGTGGACCTCATCGCCGAGGGCGTCAAGGTTCTGTATGTGCCCGATGCGGAAGGCCTTGCGGCGTGCCGCGCGTTTGGGCGGACGGTCGGCCAGGTCCTCGGCGAGCGCTGCGGTCGCCCCATCCAACTCGGACGCCGAGGAAGGAGTTGTCGGTGGACCTGACGATACGCGTCGCGGGCGAGGCGGGGCAGGGCGTCCAGACGACGGGCGACCTCCTCGTCGCGACGATGGCCGAGATGGGGCTCCACGTCTTTGCAACGAAGAGTTATATGTCGCGCATTCGCGGCGGCCTGAACTGGTTCGACGTGCGCATCGGCGACCGCCCGCTCTTTTCGGGGCGCGAGACGGCCGACCTGCTCGTCGCGCTCACGCCGCAGGCCCTGGCGACGCTCCGTCCGTACGTGGCGCAGGGCGGGGCCGTCGTCTTCAACGGCGAGTGCGAGGGCACCTGCATCGGCATCGGTCTTGAGGCCGTCGCGAAGGAGGTCGGCGGGTCGGCCGTCATGGCGAACGCCGTGGCGGCGGGGGCCGTTTTCACGCTGCTCGCTTACGACGCCCGGCCGCTGACGGACTATCTTCGCGTCCGGTTCAAGAAGAAAGGCGCCGAGACGGTCGAGAAGAACGTCGCCTGTGCCGAGGAGGGCGCGAGGCGGGCGGCCGCCCGCGCCGGCGCCCTGCGGGCGCCGACGCCGACCGGGACGCCCGTCACGGTCGCCAGCGGGACGGAGGCCGTCGGCTTGGCGGCCGCGACGGCCGGCGTCAAGTTTGCGGCGTCGTATCCGATGACGCCGGCGACGGGCGTCTTCACGTACCTGGCGTCGGTGGCCGACGAGTATGGCATCGTGGTTGAGCAGGCCGAGGACGAGATTGCCGCCGTCAACATGGTCTGCGGCGCGACGTACGTGGGCGTTCCGGCGATGACGACGACGTCGGGCGGCGGCTTCGCCCTCATGGTCGAGGGGCTGAGTCTGGCCGGGATGCTGGAACTGCCGATCCTGATCATGCTGAGCCAGCGGCCGGGGCCGGCCACGGGGCTGCCGACTCGGACGGCTCAGCAGGACCTCCTGTTTGCCGTCCACGCGGGGCACGGCGAGTTTCCGCGGGCCATCTTCGCCCCGGGCACGCCCAAGCAGGCGCACCGGCTGACGCGGCGGGCGCTCGAGACGGCCCACAAGTGGCAGTCGCCGGCCATCCTGATGCTCGATGAGTTTCTGGCGGACCTGGTGATGGACACGCCGCCGTTCGATACGGCGCTGCGGCCCATCGACCGGCACATCCTGGCCGAGCCGCCGGCCAACTACGTCCGCTACGCCGTGACCGAGAGCGGCGTTTCGCCGCGCGCCCTGCCGGGGAGCATCGCCTTCGTCGTGGTCGATTCCGATGAGCATACCGAGGACGGGCACCTTACGGAGGACCTGGAGGCCCGCGTGCGGCTTCAGGACAAGCGGTCGCGCAAGGCGCAAGGGATGCGGGCCGAGGCGCTGGCGCCGGAGCGATATGGCCCGCAGGACGCCGAGACGCTGCTCGTCTGTTGGGGCTCGACGTACGGCCCGTGCCGCGAGGCGGTGGATATCCTGGCCGCCGCCGGCGCGAGTGTCGCGATGCTTCACTTCGCCCAAGTCTGGCCGCTGGATGCTGCGGCCATCCGGAAGGCGATGCGCCTGGACGGCGGCGCGGCCGGGCCGAAACGGGTCGTCTCAGTCGAAGGCAACGTGGGCGGCCAGTTCGCGGCGCTCCTGCGCCAAGCCGTGGCGCTGGCGGACTGCGAGTGCGTGTGCAAGTACGATGGGATGCCCTTTACGGGCGAACAGATTGCCGAGAGACTGAAGGCATGATCAATCCGCCGTCCGACAACAAGCCGGCGTGGTGTCCCGGGTGCGGGAACTTCCCCATCCTGAAGGTCCTGGATCGTGCCATCGAGGATGCCGGCATCGACCGCAGGAGGTTGGTCCTCGTCTCCGGCATCGGCCAGGCGGCCAAGACGCCACACTATACGCGGGCGAACGTCTTCAACGGCCTGCACGGCCGCGCGCTGCCCGCCGCTACGGGCATCAAACTGGCAAACCATGACCTCGAGGTCGTCGTCACGAGCGGCGACGGCGACATGTACGGCGAGGGCGCAGGCCATCTGCTTCACACCTTCCGCCGCAACATCGGCGTCAAGATGTTCGTCCACAACAACCAGGTGTACGGTCTGACGAAAGGGCAGGCGTCGCCGACTTCCGACCCCGGCTTCGTGACGAAAATCCAGACGCACGGGGTGATCCTGGCGCCCGTGCGGCCGCTGGCCCTGGCGATCGTCGAGGACTGCTCGTTGGTCGCGCGGTCGTTCGCGGGCGACCAGGAGCACCTGGAGGCAATGATGGTGGCGGCCCTGAAGCATACGGGCGGAACGGTCCTCCTGGATATCCTCCAACCATGCATCTCGTTCAACCGCATCAACACGCTGACGTGGTACAAGGAGCGTGTGCGGCCGGTGGGCGACGAGCACGACTCCACGGACCGGGCGAAGGCGCTCGACTTGGCGCTAACGTGGGGCGATGAGATCCCCATCGGGATCATCTACCGCTCGGATCGACCGAGTTTTGAGTCGCGGCTCGGCGTGCTGGAGAACGGGACGCTGGTCGGGCAGTTCGCGGAAGCGGCCGGCGGCTGCTAAGCGACTGCGCCGTCAGGTAGTTCCGGTGACATAGAACTTAATTGGCCTTGACGCGAAGGGGCCGGGGCGATAGGGTGGCAGCATGAGTCGCATCGCACGAGTGGTGGCCGCGGGGGT
>CAZEBQ010000440.1:0-3476 GCA_964510295.1 uncultured Anaerolineales bacterium
CGAGACCCTTCGCTTCGCTCAGGGTGACAGCCACAACCGGCACGCTAAACAGGTATGCGGCGAGCCGTGCGTTTTTCCTCTAGACTGAGGGCAGACACATGAAACGTTGGATTCGACTCGGTGCTGCGTTGGCACTTGCGTGGTTGGTTGCCCCGGCCCTCGGCGGTCAGCCGCAGGCAGGCACATCCGTCGACCAGGCCTTCGAGCAGTTGAGAGCCTACGACTACGGTCAGAACCGGCGGCCGCTCGCCATGCTCGAACTTGAGATCGCCCGCTCCACCGCCGATCCCAAGCAGGGCCGTAAAATGGCCGAGCGCCTGGCGGCGGTCCTTACCGACGCCAAGGCCACCCTCGCCGCCAAGCGGTTCGCCTGCCAGTGGCTGCCGCTGGTAGCGTCGGACGCCCAGGTCCCGGTCCTTGCGAAGATGCTCGATACGGCCGAGACGGCCGAAATGGCCCGCCGCGCGATCGAAGCCATTCCCGGCGAGGCATCGGCCGAGGCGCTTCGGGCGGCGCTCGCGCGCCTCAAAGGCCGCCCCCTCGTCGGTGTCATCAATTCGCTCGGCGTCCGACGCGACGCGAAAGTCACGGATGCCCTCGCGAAATTGCTTCGGAGTTCGGATTCCGACGTGGCGGCTGCGGCAGCCCTGACCCTCGGCCGGATCGGCACCGCCGACGCCGCCGCGGCACTCCAGAAGGCTCAGGCCGGAGCCCGTGGCAAACAACTCGCGGCAGTTCGCGATGCCACCCTTCGCTGCGCCGAGCGACTGGCCGCCGCAGGCAAGACGGCCGACGCCGAGACGATCTATCGTCGCCTGTGGCAGTCGAACGCGGGCGTATCCTGGTGCCTGGCTGCCCTGACGGGACTGGCCAGGGCCTGTCCGGACAAGGCGGCGCCGCTCCTTGTTGAAGCCTTCGGCGGCGAGGACCCGCTGCTCCAGGCCGCCGCCGCCAACTTGCTCACACAGACTCCCGGCAAGGCCGCCACGGCTGCCATCGTGGAGCAACTCAGCCGCGTGGATGCCCGTCGCCGGGTGCTTCTGCTCGATTCGCTCGCCGCACGGGGCGACGCTTCGGCGAAGGACACCGTGGCCACGTTCATCGATTCCAAGGACGAGACGGTCCGCGTGGCGGCCGTCCACACGGTGGCGGCGCTGGGCGATGCGTCGGACGTCGCGCGCCTCGTGGCCTTGGCCGCCGGCGAGCGCGGCCCGGTTGGACAGGCGGCGCGGGTGGCCCTGGAACGCCTGTCGGGCGAAGGCATCGAGAAACGCCTCATCGACTTGGCCGCAAAGGGCGATGCGGCCACGCGAGTCGAGGCCGCCCGCGCCATCGCCGCACGACGGAGCCCCGGCGCCACGCCGGTTCTGCTCCGGGCGGCGGCGGACACGAACGAGACTGTCCGCCTCGCGGCGCTCGACGCACTGGCCGCCACAGGCGAGGCCGGCGCCTACCCGAAACTGGTGGCCCTGCTGACCGCCGCGCGGACCACTGCCGAGACGGCCGCCGCGGAGAAGGCCGTCCTGGCGGTTGGCGGCCGGCTTGCCGGTCCCGGCGATAGAACCGGGCCGGTCATGGCGGCTGTGAAAACCGCGCCCGCCGGGGCGAAGCCCGCCCTGTTCCGCGTGCTGGCCGCTTGCGGCGGGGTCGAGCCGCTGCCCGCCATCCGGCCGTACCTGACGGGCTCCGACGCCGGCCTTCGCGATGCTGCCGTGCGGGTCCTTGCCAACTGGCCCGACACGTCGGCGGCAGCCGACTTGCTGGCCGTTGTGACCGCCACGAAGGACGCGAAGCACTGGACCTTGGCCCTGCGCGGGTATCTGCGTCTTGCGCGGGCGGCAAAGGACAAAGCCGCGCGGCTGAAGATGCTCGAACGGGTTCGACCCGTCGCGACCACAGCCCAGGCGAAGAAGATGCTCCTGTCGGCCCTGGCCGACGTGTCCGGCCCCGCCGCCCTCGAGATGGCGAAATCGTTCCTTGACGATTCCGAGGTCAAGGCCGAGGCCGAACTGGCCGTCCGCAAAATCACCGATGCAAAGAAACCCAAACGCGCCGCCGGCGCAGCGGTCCCCGCCTACAACAAGCAACGAAGCAACGCCCTCAAGACCGAACTCGCCAAACGCGCCCCCAAGGACTACCGCCTGGCCCGCTACCTTGACTGCGGCCCCGACACGGCCGACGGGGCCAAGGGCGGTCCGACGCTCCGCCAGACGAGCGGCCGCGTGCATTTTTGGCCAGGGTCCGAACGCCAGGCCCACAGCCGCTTCGGCACCGTTGCGTTCGACGAGCAGCAGGCCGTGTTTGAGGCGACCGGCCTCGACCCGAAACGCTCGTACCAGATCGCCTTCACGTGGTGGGACTACGACCACGACACGCGGGCCCAGTCGGTATGGGCGGCGGGCAAGGCAGGACCGTTCGCGAGACTGCTCGGCAAGACGAAACTGCCCGCCGGCCAGGCGCGCAGCGAGAAGCCTGCCGAGAAAACGCTTCCGATTCCGCGCGCCATCTCCGCCGCCGGTGCCGTCCGCATCGCCTTCCGAAACGAGGCGTCGCCCAACGCCGTCGTCAGCGAACTGTGGCTGTGGGAGAGCGAGGCCCAGAGCCCGCCGCCCGCCGCAGCCGGCGGGAAGCCGCAGCCCAACTCCAGCCGGCCGATGCCGCAAGTCAAACCGTCGACAAAAACCACGAAGGCAAGTACACGCATCCTTATCGTCACGGGCATCGATTACCCCGGCCACAAGTGGCGCGAGACGACGCCGGTGCTCAAGGAGGCGATCGAGAAAGACCCGCGCCTGGCCGTCGACGTGGTCGAGGACCCGAACTTCCTGGCCTCGCCCAGGATCCACGACTACGCCGCCATCGTTCACCACTGGATGAACTGGAAGACGGACGCACCGGGTCCGGCGGCCCGGGAGAACTTCCGCAAGTTCGTCAGCGGCGGCGGCGGATTGGTGATCGTCCATTTCGGATGCGGTGCGTTTCAGGATTGGCCCGAATTCGTCAAGATCGCCGGCCGCGTCTGGGACCCGAAACTCAGGGCCCATGACCCGCGCGGGCCGTTCCGCGTCGAGATCACGGACGTGAGGCACCCCATCACGCAGGGCATGCAGGCGTTCGAGACTCACGACGAACTCTACACGTGCCTGGCGGGCGAGGTGCCCATCGACGTGCTCGCCACGGCGCGGTCCAAGGTCGATAAGAAGGTCTATCCGATCGCGTTTGTCCTGACGTGCGGCAAGGGCCGCGTATTTCACTCGGTGCTGGGCCACGACGTCAAGGCCCTCGCCGGTCCGCCCGTGGGCGAACTCTTCCGTCGCGCCTCCGCCTGGGCCGCCGGCCTGCCGCCCGTCGCGAAGAGCAAGTAGCATCGCCTGTGTTAGCCGGCGGGCGCATAGCAAGTAGCCTCGGCGCCAGGCCGCGTGGCTGACATCGCCTGTGTTAGCCGGCGGCCGAAGAGCAAGTAGCGCCGGCGCCAG
>CAZEBQ010000441.1:0-3418 GCA_964510295.1 uncultured Anaerolineales bacterium
AGCCACCGCGCGAAAGAACGTGGGAGCGCGGCGGGTCGGGAGACCCGCCGCGCGGAGATGCTGCCTCAGAGCATATCCGGCGCAAAGAAATGGTGCGCGGGACAGGACTTGAACCTGCAAGGCCGTTTGTATGGCCACCAGCACCTCAAGCTGGCGTGTCTGCCAATTCCACCACCCGCGCACGCCACATGGAAGCATAGACGCGCCGGCGGCGGGTGTCAAGCGCTTCTCGCCGTCGGCGGAAACGCTTGCAGGCGTGCGCGTCACGGCCTAGAATCGCCATGACTCGACTGCCGCACGTCCCGGGAGACCCGAGATGGCCGAAGCCGACGCCGGGTTCGACCGCATCCAATTCTACGGCGGGTACGAGCCCAAACCGTTCGACGCCGACACCAGCCGCGACCCGATCCTCGCGGCGCGCAAACGAAAGGCCTCGCCATGACGCCCGAAGAACGCCTGCGCGACATGGGCCTGGAACTCCCCGCCGCACCCAAGCCCGTCGGCATCTACATCCCGGCCGTGCGAACGGGCAGCCTCGTGTTCGTCAGCGGCCAGTTGCCCACCAAGGACGGCCAGTTGATGGCCACAGGCCACGTGGGCGCAGAGGTCTCGCTCGACGAGGCGCAAGCCTGCGCGCGGCAGGCGGCGCTGAACGCCCTGGCGGTGGTGGCGGCCGAGATCGGCGGCCTCGAAAACGTGGCACGCATCGTCCGTCTGACGGGGCACGTGGCCGGCGCGGCCGGCTTCACGGACCAGGCTCTGGTGATGAACGCGGCCAGTGAACTGGTGGGCGACATCTTCGGCGACGCCGGCCGCCACAGCCGCGCCGCCCTCGGCGCCGCCGAACTGCCCCTCGGCTCACCCGTCGAACTCGAGATGATTGTCGAAGTCAAAGGCTGAGCGATCCGAGGAAGGTTCCTTTAGGTACGAGCGCGGCGGGTCTCCGCACCCGCCGCGCGGATGAAACCTTATGCGCCGAACCTCGCGCGGTGGGTGTCCTCAGCCACCGCGAAAAGAAGGGCAGCCACGCGGCGGGTGCGGTCGCCACGGCGCCCAGCCAGGGAGGATACCCGCCGCGCATGCGCTTGTCGGACCCGAGAGGTGCCACCATGCGAATCGTCGTCCTCGACGGCTACACGTTGAATCCCGGCGACCTGAGTTGGGATTCCCTGGCGGCGCTCGGCGAATGCCAGGTCCACGACCGCACGCCGCCGGATGAGACGGTGCCGCGATGCGCCGGGGCCGAGATCGTTCTGACGAACAAGGTCGTCCTCGACCGCGCCCGCCTCGAGCGGCTGCCGGACCTCAGATACATCGGCGTGACGGCAACGGGGTACAACATCGTGGACGCCCGGGCCGCGCGCGGGCGGGGCGTCGTCGTCACCAACGTGCCGGACTACGCCACGCCGGCGGTGGTGCAGACCGTGTTCGCCCATCTGCTGGAGTTGACGCACCACGTGGGGCATCACGCGCAGACGGTCCGCGACGGCCGGTGGTCCGAGAGCCCGGACTTCGCCTACTGGGACTATCCGCTCGTGGAACTGAAGGGCCTCGTGATGGGCATCGTGGGCCTGGGGCGCATCGGCACGGCCGTGGCCGAGGTGGCCCGCGCGTTCGGGATGACGGTCCTCGCGTGCACCAGGTCGCAGCAGCCGCCGCGAGAGGGCGTCGAGTTCGTCGAACTCGTGCGGCTGCTGGGCGAGAGCGACGTCGTGAGCCTGCACTGCCCGCTGACGCCCGAGACCGAAGGGCTCGTCAGCGCCGAGCGCCTCGCGCTGATGAAGCCGTCGGCCTTCCTCATCAACACGGGCCGCGGGCCACTGGTCGATGAGCAAGCCCTGGCCGACGCCTTGAATTCGGGCCGGCTGGCCGGCGCGGGGCTCGACGTGCTGTCATCCGAGCCGCCGCCACCCGACCATCCGCTGCTTGCGGCCAGGAACTGCCTCATCACGCCGCACTTTGCGTGGGCGGCGTGCGCGGCCCGCGTGCGGTTGATGAAGACGGTCGTCGAGAACGTGAAAGCCTTCCTCGCCGGCCGGCCACAGAACGTCGTCACGTAGGGCCGGTCCTGCAGGCCGCGCCGGGACCGGTTCAAAGGAGACGTCTTCGATGCGATGCGCTGCTGTCTTCGTGCCGGCATTGCCCGCGCTTGTTCTGACGGTCGCGTGTGCCGCGGCACCCGATTCGGCGAAGGCGAACCGTGCCACGGGCAAGCAACAGGCGGAAGCAGAGACCAGTGCGGGCTGGGTGAAGGCTCCCGAGAGCCCCGTCCTGGGCGGCGAGTTGGGCACGTGTTTCGACGTGACTCTCCTGAAGGAGGGCGAACGGTTCCGCATGTGGTTCTCGTGGCGGCCGAAGCAGAGCGTTGCCCTCGTCGAGAGCACCGATGGCATCACCTGGAGCAAACCCGTCATCGTTCTCGGTCCGAACAGGGACACGGATTGGGAGGGCCGAATCAACCGCCCTGCCGTTGTCAGGCGGCCCGATGGCTATCACCTTTGGTACACGGCGCAGACCAAGGCCAAATCCTTCATCGGGCACGCCACCAGTTCCGACGGCGTGACGTGGAAGCGCACGGGCACAAAGCCCGTCCTTTCACCCGAGGCGCCGTGGGAGAAGGTGGCCGTCATGTGCCCGCACGTCATCTGGGACGAGGGGGTGCGACGCTTCCGCATGTGGTACTCCGGCGGCGAGCAGTACGAGCCGAATGCCATCGGCGTTGCCACCAGCCCAGACGGCCGCACGTGGACCAGGCATGAGAGAAACCCCGTCTTCCGCGCCGATCCCACGAGCGAGTGGGAGAAGCACAAGGTCACGGCGTGCCAGGTTGTGCGTCGCGGCGGGTGGCACGTCATGTTTTACATCGGATTCCGCGATGAGCACCACGCCCGGATCGGCCTGGCCCGTTCGCGCGACGGCCTGACCGGCTGGCAGCGTCATCCGGCCAACCCCATCATCCGCCCCGGACAGGGCAAGTGGGACGCTGACGCCTGCTACAAGCCCTTCGCCATGTTCGGCGGCGGCCGGTGGCTCCTGTGGTACAACGGCCGTCGCAAGAGCGTCGAACAGATCGGCCTGGCGACCCACGAGGGCGAGGACCTGGGGTTTCCGGCGGCGGTGGTGCCGGAACCGTGACCGCACGCGAGCAACGGTTGGCGCGCATGGTAAGCGAAACATCCGACCGCGTGGCCCGCGGGGGCGCTTCACCTCCGACCCTTTGGCCTTGAGCGGTCGTCTCCCGGCTCCTATCATAATGCTCCGGTCGAGACCACCGGCAGGGAGCGCGGTCCCATGGCAAAGACGCTCGTCACCAAGATCCTCGAAGACCATCTCGTCGAAGGCGAACTGGTGGCGGGCGAGCCGATCGGCATCCGCATCGACCAGACGCTGACCCAGGACATCACCGGCACGATGGCGA
>CAZEBQ010000442.1:0-3405 GCA_964510295.1 uncultured Anaerolineales bacterium
CGACCATCGCCGGAGACGCCAGGCCGACCACCGCGAGCGTGGCCGGCTCGGGCACACGACGAGACGTCTGCGACCAACCAGGGCTGCCAGTACAACCGAAACGCCGAAACCTACATGGAGGTCGGCGAAGCCATGGGCAAGGCCATGGTTGAACTGATGAAGAACGAGTAGATTCAAAGGCGACGAGTGTCTCCCGCCACTGGCGCCCGATCTTAGATCCGTCCGGTGCTGGCGAGGCCAATTCCAGCATGCGCATTCAAGCCAAAAAGCGACAAAACAAAAAGGGCACGAAGCTATGAGAACAAATTCGATGACAGTAATCTGTGTGGCACTGATCGCCCTGGCGTTTGGGACCTCAAGCGTTTGGGCAGCCAAACAAAAGGCGGTGCCGCAAACGCCGCTCACCGAGGCTGGCCAGAAACTTGAGACGCGGTATGCCGATCGGCTCAAGAGACTTCGTGCCGAACTCACCGACAAGGTACCGCAGAACGATCGGGCAAAGGCCGATACGCTGAATAGGTTCCTCGCCAGCGACGCGCTGGACGCCAAGTTCGCAGAATACGTCGTCCTGCTCGAAGCCACGCCTCAAGGCCTGGCAGAGTTCGCCCAGCAGGGAAAAGAGCAGGCGGCGCTGGTCGAGAAGATGCTCTCCGACGCCGACCTCATGAAGCAGATGCTGGTGGCGGACGGCGCCAACGCCAAACGAGAGGGGCGCGGCTATGGCCCGGCACAGTACGGCCAGGCAATGAAGATCTATACCGACATCCAGAAGGCGAGCACGAAAGCCGCCACCGGTGTCCTCCAGCGGCTGGCGCTCGCCATCAGTCTTGAACACGCGGTGCCGATTGGGCAGGCGAACCCTACGGCCCAGACCGACGCCCCTGACACAATAGACCCGGTGAAGCGCCACCTTCACTACGAGAAGGCATACCTGGACGGCGAACTGGATCCGGCGTTCGAGCGCCTCAGTGCCTGGAATCTCCGCTTTGTCGTCAACGGGGACGAGCCGGACGAGACCCTCGCCTGGGGGCGCGAGATGCTCCGGAACTACCGGCCCGACCACATCTACAACTCGAACTCCGGCTGGCGCTACGTGAGCATCGTCAGTACCGACGTCAAGTACGGGTCAGGAGACGTCAAGCACGACAGGCCCGAGTTGCAGCGCTATCAGAACATCCTCATGAACGGCGGGGTGTGCGGCCGGCGCGCGTTCATCGGGCGCTTCATCCTGCGCGCCTTCGGGATCCCGACCATTGCTCGTCCCAGTCGCGGTCACGGAGCCTTGGCGCACTGGACGCCCAAGGGCTGGGTCGTCAATCTGGGCGGAGGCTGGGGCGCCGGCTGGACCAGCACACGCTACAAGAAGGATCTCGATTTCCTCGCAACTTCGCAGGCACGCAACAACAGGAAGGCGTTCCTGAAGGTCAAGCGGGCCCAGTGGGCCGGCGACGTCCTGGGAGAAAAGCGGACCTACGGGGAACACGACGGCACGCCGGCCTTCTGGAATGGCGTGGCACTGCGCACGCAGCGGGCCATCATCGAAAAGGCAAAGGCCGTTACGCTCGACGCACTCGGCGAGGACCTCGGCGAGGCCAACGAGCCCACGGTAGCAGAGAAAGTCATGGCCTCGCCAGTCACGCCCGAGCACAGGAAGATCACCTACGGCGAGGACGGCGCCATATCGGTACCGGCCGCCGCATACAGCAAGCCGTCCGGCAACACGCGGGAGGTCTTTGCCATGAAGAGCTTCGGCGGTGGTCTGCAGATCTTCCTCCCGCGTTTCTTCCCTCAGGGTCTAACGGTTCTGCGCGGCGGCACGTGGAAGAGCACCGCCGATTTGAGCACCTCCGGGTGTCGTCTGCTCAGCGGTGGTTATGGCAGATACGAAAACTGGGGTCTCCGGGCAGCCGTGACGCCTTCCGGCAACGGGGCCCCGCGTAAACTGACGCTCGATCTGGGTGACGGCGTAATGATGGAGATGGTTTACATCAAGCCCGGAACGTTCGTGATGGGTGGCGAAAGCAAAACCGACGGCAGGTTCGAGTGCGTCGAGGTGCCGAAGCACCGGGTCACGCTCACCCGTGGTTTCTATCTTGGCAAGTACGAAGTGACGCAGGCGCAGTACGAGGCCATCATGGGCTCGAACCCCAGCAGGTCGACCAAGGCCCCGGACTGCCCGGTCGACAATGTCGGCGAGCCTGACGCGTTGGAATTTTGTGCGAAGCTCGCCGAAAAGACCGGACATGAGGTGCGGCTACCTACCGAGGCCGAGTGGGAATACGCCTCTCGCGCGGGCCGTCATACGAAATGGTTCTTCGGCAACAATCCCTCGCAACTCAGGAATTATGCCTGGTTCAAGAACAACGCCGACGCCAAGTCGCATCCTGTCGGTCGAAAGAAGCCCAATCCGTGGGGTCTCTACGACATCTACGGCAACGTCTGCGAGCGAATATCGGACAAGTATTCCCGAAGCTACTACTCGATAAGTCCTAAGGTGGACCCGACCGGGCCGAGCCAAGGGACGAAGTCCCGTTTCGAATACACGATCACCGTTCCGCGATCGGGCAAGCACACGTTAACGGCGCGGGTGGTCACGGCCAATTACGATCAGCGACTGAACGTCTCCGTAGGTGACGCCGATTCCGAGATCGCCATGGAGATGCCCTTCACCGTCGGGAACTGGCAGGACTCCGATCCGGTCACCCTCACCCTCAAGGAAGGCGAGAACATTCTGCGGTTCTGGCGCAACCAGCCGCCGCAGTACGGGCTGGCCATCAAGGACTTCACGCTCACGCCAGTGAAGTAAAAAACTGCGTAGCAGAATGCCAGGATGGCGGTGGAGCGGCCTGAAGGATTCCCAGCCCGCTCTTTGCCACCCGGCGTCTGCCTCCGGCTTTCTTGCAGTCTTGTAGCGACGGAAATGAAAGGGGAAGGCATTGAATCCACACTTGATTTTAAATGGAGTCGCTAAACTGCAAGTAACTTCAAGGGATTCCGGAGACGTCTTACTTAATTCAGGCTCCCTGTGCAGCATGATCCCCAGGCCTGTGAAGCCACAAGCCCCACGCTGCAAGCGCGGAGTTCCGATCGGAGTTCCGGTGACACATGACTTAATTCGAGTCCCCCGTGCGGCATCGTCTCCTGGCGGCGGCGGGTGGCATGGTCAGCCCGAAGGGTGACCATGTTCAAAGCCGGGTGCCATGCTTTCACGCCGATGCGAAAGGTTGGCCGCTGTGACCGCGAGCGCAGTGGTAGTTGCAGGGTGAGTGCTCCACACCCGCGCGGCAGTCCGCAGCCGCAGCCCCGCCGTGGCGGTCGCAACATGGTCACCCTTCGGGCTGACCATGCCACAGGCGGGATGACCATGCCACCTGCCGGGTGCCATGCTTTCGCTCGCGAAAGCAT
>CAZEBQ010000443.1:0-3401 GCA_964510295.1 uncultured Anaerolineales bacterium
CGCGGCGGGTACCCGTTCGACAGGCTCAGGGCAGGCTCCGACCCGCCGCGCACGGGTGAGCGTGAAGGTTGTCATGGCAGCAGTTTCTCTTGTCAGCCGGCCCCGCAGATGTAAAGTAGGAGACTCCCGGCCGCTGCCCGAGCGACCGGGCAAGGAGGGGAGACCATGGCTCCACCGATGGGCATGACCCGCCGCGCGTTTCTCGCCGGCGCAGCCGCCGCCGTGGCGGCGCCGCACGTCGTCACGTCAACGGCGTTGGGCGCCGCGGGCCGGCCGGCCGCGTCGAACCGCATCACGATCGGCTTCATCGGAACGGGCGGGCAGGGCATCGGGCGGAACCTGCGGGGCTTCCTCAGCCAATCCGACTGCCAGGCCGTGGCCGCATGCGACGTCGACCGAGACCACCGCTATCGCGGCGTCGAGACCGCCGAGCAGCACTACGCACGCCAGAAGGCCTCCGGCGAGTTCAAGGGCTGCGACCCGTACAACGACTGGCGCGACGTCGTCGGCCGCCGCGATATCGACGCCATCTGCATCTCGACCCCCGACCACTGGCACGTGCCGATGTCGGTGGCGGCCGTCAGGGCAGGCAAAGACGTCATCTGCGAGAAGCCCACGCTGACCGTCGGCGACGGTCGCGTGCTGGCCGACACGGTCGCGCGCTACGGCGCGGTCTTCCAGACGGGCACCGAAGACCGCTCCATCGCGGTCTATCACCGCCTGGCGGAACTGGTCCGCAACGGCCGCATCGGAACGTTGCAGCGGATCAAGGTTACGCTGCCCGCCGGGCCCGGCAACCCGGGCGACCCCACGCCGAAGCCCGTGCCGGACGGCTTCGACTACGATCTCTGGCTCGGCCCCGCGCCGTGGGTGCCGTACTGCCCGGGGCGCATCCACTGGAACTTCCGCTGGATCCGCGATTACTCGGGCGGCCAGATCACCGACTGGGGCGCTCACCTGCTCGACACCGCCCAGTGGGCCGCCGACACCGAGCGGACCGGGCCGGTCGCCGTCGAGGGCGCCGGCCGGCGCCACCCCACCGGCCTCTACGACACCTACCACGAGTACCACGTGAAGTGCACGTACGCGAGCGGCGTGGAACTCTCGATCGACAGCGGCGGCACGGGCATCCGGTTCGAGGGAACCGGCGGCTGGGTGCAGAGCGCGAGTTGGTGCCGGGCCGTCGAGGCGAGTTCGAAGGAAATCCTCAACGCGGTGATCGGTCCCGGCGAGATTCACCTGTTCACCTGCCGCGCCGGCGAACACCGCAACTTCCTCGACTGCGTGAAGACCCGCACGGACCCGTACTTCCCGGCCGAGGTCTGTCACCGGTGCTGCTCGCTGACGCACCTGGGGAACATCGCGATGGACCTGGGGCGCCCACTCCGCTGGGACCCCGACGCCGAGGTGTTCCCCGGCGACGCCGAGGCCAACCGCTGCCTCTCGTGCGCCATGCGCGCACCGTGGACGCTGTAACGCAAAACGACCGTCGCCGTGCCGGCGACGGCTAAACGTGCCGCGCCTTGAACGTTTAGCCGCGGCCGGCACGGCCGCGCGACTGACACAAGGAGGCCAACGATGGCGTATTCGCACGTGTGTTCCCTGTACGTGGCCCTGCTTGCCCTTTGGTTTGTGCTCGCCGCTTTCGCCTCGGCGGCCGAGGCGCCGCCGGCCGACATCGCCGCCGAGGTCGCCGCCGGGGCCAAGTGGCAGCCGCTCTGGAACGGCAAGACGCTGGCCGGATGGCACGAGATCGGAAAGGGTTCGTGGAAGATTGAAGACGGCGCCATCCACGTCACGCACGAGCGCACCGAGGGGCAGTTCGGCCACTTGGTGACCGACCGGACCTTCACCGACTTTACCGTCCGGGTGAGGTACAAGGCCGTCAAGGGCAACAGCGGCCTGTATTTCCGGATCGAGGAGAAGGGCGCGAGCGGCGTCTCGGGTTTTCAGGCCGAGATCGACCCGACCCAGGACGCCGGCGGCCTGTACGAGACCAACGGCCGGGCCTGGGTCGTCAAGCCGCCGCCCGAAAAGATCAAGACGTGGTACAAGCCGAACGCCTGGAACGAGATGACCGTCACCGCTCTTGGCCGCAACGTGACCGTGCATGTCAACGGGGTGCGGTCGGCGGCGCTGGTGAACGACCCCGGCCGGACCGAGGGCCGCTTTGCCCTGCAGGTGCACGGCGGCCAGGATTGCGAGGTCCTGTTCAAGGATATCGAGATCCTCGAGTGGAAAGACCTCGCGCCCGGCCCCCGCATGGCCGGATGGGGCCAGGCGACCGGCGAGTGGGCCATGGTCGGCAAGGTCGCCAAGGACCCCGCCGATGAGAAGCGTCTTGTCACGGGGCCCGGCGCCGGCGCCATCTACAACGGACCCAAAGGCCGCACGCGAAACCTCTTCTCGGAGTACGAGCACGGCAACCTGGCCGCACACATCGAGTTCATCGTGCCGAAGGACTCCAACTCCGGCGTCTACTTCATGGGCCGCTACGAGATCCAGGTGTTCGACAGTTTCGGCAAGAAGGGTGCGTACCCTGGCATCGAGTGCGGCGGCATCTACCAGCGTTGGGATCCGAAGCGCGGCAAAGGCAAGGAGGGGTTCGAAGGCCGTTCGCCCCGCGTCAACGCCTCGCGTGCGCCCGGCCAATGGCAATCCTTCGACGTCATCTTCCAGGCGGCGCGCTTCGACTCGAGCGGCGCAAAGACCGCCAACGCCAGGTTCGTCAAGGTGATTCACAACGGCCGTCTCGTCCACGAGAACGTCGAAATCACCGGCCCAACCCGCGGCGCCGCGTTCGGCGATGAGAAACCCCTCGGCCCCCTCATGATCCAGGGCGACCACGGACCCGTGGCCTACCGGAACATCAAGGTCCTGCCGCTGGAGAAATGAGTGACGTCGCTCGTCAAGGGTCATTGGTCACTGGTCATTTGTCACTGGTCACTTGTCAAAGGAGGGGGCGTCGTGGCGACGAAGGGCTTCGAGCATCTGGAGGTGTACCGACTTGCCGAGGACCTCGCCGACAAGGTGTGGGAGGCCGTGAAGTCGTGGGATACCTTCGCGAAGAGCACGGTGGGCAGGCAGTTGGTGCGTTCCGCCGATAGCGTTGGCGCCAACATCGCGGAGGGTTGCGGCCGGGGAACGTACCCGGACAACCGGCGCTTCGTGCGGATTGCCCGCGGCTCGTTGAATGAGACGCGCCATTGGCTTCGCAGGGCACACGGGCGCCGACTTCTCACCGGGAAGCACGAGGCGAACCTGAAGCCGCTGATAGCGGAACTCGGCCCGCGGCTGAATGCGTATCTCCGTTCCATCGGCCCCGCGCACAGCCGTTCAAGTGACAAGTGACAAGTGACAAATGACAAGTGACAAATGACAAGTGACAAATGACAAGTGAC
>CAZEBQ010000444.1:0-3400 GCA_964510295.1 uncultured Anaerolineales bacterium
GGCGAGATTCCTCGACTCTTTTTCGCTCGCTCGGAATGACACGCTAAACACGTACTTGCACCCACGCTGAGGAGGTCTCGCATGCGCCTCTCTCGTGGAACGTCGATTGAGGAGGACTCAGGCATGATACGCAAAGGCACGCTCAGTTTTATGATGGTGGCGGCCGCGCTGGCGCTGGCGTCGAGTGCCCTGGCCGCCAAGGCTCTCAAGGTGGGGGACGAGGCGCCCGAGTGGTCGGGCATCATCGGCATCGACGACAAGGAGCACGGCCTCGCCGACTACAAGGAGGCCAAGGCCATCGTCCTCGTCTTCACCTGCAACCACTGCCCGGTGGCCGTGGCCTACGAGGACCGCCTGATCGCGCTACAGAAAGACTATGCGCCCAAGGGTGTCCAGGTGATTGCGGTCAACGTGAACAACATCCCGGCCGACCGGCTCGACAGGATGAAGGAGCGCGCCAAGGCCAAGAAGTTCAACTTCCCGTATATCTACGACTCCAGCCAGAAGATGGGTCACGACCACGGGGCCAAGGTGACGCCGCACACCTTCGTCCTCGACTCCGACCGCAAGGTCGCCTACATCGGCGCTATCGACAACAGCCAGAAGCCCGACAAGGCGAACAAGCACTACGTCCGCGACGCCCTCAATGCCCTGCTCGCCGGCAAGACGCCGCCGCAGACCGAGACCAAAGCGTTTGGCTGCAGCATCAAGTACGAGAAAAAGGCCAAGTAGGGCCGCAGGTAGTGCACTTCCAAAGCTAAACTGCCGGGTGGCATGGTCACCCCGAAGGGTGACCATGTTCTCGAACGCCCGGAACCCTGGGAATGCCCCTGGTGCCGCCCACGGAAGCGGCGGGTGGCATGGTCACCCCGAAGGGTGACCATGTTCTCGAACCGCGCCGAACGCCGGGTGGCATGGTCACCCCGAAGGGTGACCATGTTCTCGAACGCCCGGAACCCTGGAAATGCCCCTGGTGCCGCCCACGGAAGCGGCGTACAATCGCCCCTATGACCCGTGCCGATTCACCGGAGATGATTCCGTACGACGGCTGTCCCGGCTGCTCGCCCGAGGAGATGACCTGCCGCGCGGCCGCGTTCTACGATTCCGTGCGGCGGCGGCGGTCGGTGCGCGACTTCTCGGATCGGCCGGTGCCGCGCGAGGTCATCGAATCCTGCCTGCGCGCCGCCGGGTCGGCGCCGAGCGGTGCAAACTGTCAGCCGTGGCAGTTCGTCGTCGTGAGCGACCCCGCCGTCAAGCGCCGCATCCGCGCCGGCGCCGAGAAGGCCGAACGCCGCTTCTACCAGCAGCGCGCTGATGAGGAGTGGCTCGAGGCCGTCGCCCCGATGGGCACCGATGCCGCCAAGCCGTTCCTCGAGACCGCCCCGTACCTGATCGCCGTCTTCGAGCAGCGGTACGGCGTGGCGGCCGACGGCCGGCACGTCCGGCACTATTACCCGCGCGAGTCCGTCGGCATCGCCACGGGGGTGCTCATCACGGCCCTGCACCAAGCGGGCCTGGCGGTGCTGACCTACACGCCCAACCCGATGGCGTTTCTGAGCGACCTCCTGAACCGGCCCGCCAACGAGAAGCCGTTCCTGCTCCTGGTCGTCGGGTACCCGGCCGACGGCGCCCGGGTGCCGTCGCTCCGAAAGAAACCGCTGGAGGAGATCGCCACGTTCTTCTGACCAGTCCGAAGGGAGCGCGTTGAAGCGTAAGCGCGGCGGGTTGCCCTTTCGTTTGCCGTCGCCGGTACGGCGACGGTCGTTGCCGTTGGAGGGCCCGACGGTGGGCGGAAAGCCGGCGCCCACTCGCCTCGGCGTGCCGCCGACGGCTAAACGTCGCACCGTCGTACGCCTCGCGCGGCGGGTCTCCGCACCCACCTCGCATAACCTGTGTGGGGCCGCTTGGCGGTACCGGTGGCGCCCTCCCGGCCGAGATTCTCTTGCAGCCGCGCGGGACGATTCGCGAAAATCAGTGGCACAAGCGGATAGGGATTCGGGTCCGGCCTGAACACGGAGGTGACGCGATGATGTCGAGACGGCGTTTTCTACAGGCGGCGGCAGCGGGGGCGGCGGCCATGACGTTGCCGCGGTGGGGCAGGGCGGACGCCGCACGCGAACCAAGGCCCAACATCCTCTTCTTCCTCGTCGACGACCAACGCAACGACACCCTCGGCTGCGCGGGCCATCCGATCCTCAAGACCCCCGTCGTGGACGCCCTGGCGGCGCGCGGCGTGCGGTTCGTCAACATGTTCGTCACGACCTCGATCTGTGCCGCGAGCCGGGCGTCGATCTTCACCGGCCTGCACGAGCGGACGCACCGGTTCACCTTCGGCACGCCGCCCATTCTGAAGGAGCACGTGGCCGCCTCCTATCCCACGCTGCTGCGGAAGGCCGGCTACCGGACGGGCCTTATCGGCAAGTTCGGCGTCGCCGTCCCGGCCGGGGCGAAGGAGGAGATGTTCGATTCCTTCCAGCCCATGGGCCGCAACCCCTACTTCAAGAAGCAGGCGGACGGCTCGAGGCGGCACGAGACGGAACTGGCCTGCGACCGGGCCATCGACTTCATCCGCTCGGGCCCGCGCGAGCAGCCGTTCTGCCTGTCCGTGAGTTTCAACGCCGTCCACGCCGAGGACGGCGACAAGAAGGACCACTTCCCCTGGCCCAAGGCGGTTGACGGGATGTACGACGACGTCACCGTCCCCCCGCCGCGCCTCTCGGAGCCCCAGGTCTACGAGAGCCAGCCGCAGTTCCTCAAAGACTCGCTCAACCGCCAGCGGTTCTTCTGGCGGTGGGACACGCCCGAGAAGTACCAGAAGAACATCCGGGCGTACTTCCGCATGATCAGCGGCGTCGACCAGGCCATCGGGCGGGTGCTGGACGACCTCGAGAAGCAGGGATTGGCCGATAACACCGTTGTCATCTACACCGGTGACAACGGGTATTACATGGGCCAGCGCGGCTTCGCGGGGAAGTGGTCGCACTACGAGGAATCGCTCCGCGTGCCGCTCATCATTCACGACCCGCGTCTGCCGGAGGCGCGGCGGGGGAAACTCGCCGACGCCGTGGCCCTGAACATCGACCTGCCGGCCACCATGCTCGACCTGGGCCGTGTGGCCGTGCCGGCGCATTACCGCGGGCGAAGCCTGGCGCCGCTGCTGGCGGGACGGACACCCTCAACCTGGCGGACCGACTTCTTCTGCGAACACCTGATGGACAACAAGGCCATTCCCAAGTGGGAGGGCGTCCGCGGGCCGCGATACGTCTACGCCCGGTACTTCCAGCAGCAGCCCGTCTACGAGTTCCTCCATGACCTCAAGACCGACCCCGACCAGTTGAAGAACCTCGCCGCCGACCCCGCCTGCGCCGACGTCCTGAAACGCATGCGCACGCGCTGCGAC
>CAZEBQ010000445.1:0-3375 GCA_964510295.1 uncultured Anaerolineales bacterium
TTCCCCTCACTCGCTCCTCGGCCAAGGCAGCAGCCTTTACCTCCCGCAGTTTCTGTTCTACATCGACTTCCACCAATAACTCAATTGCATCACGCCCGCGCGCATCCTCGATCTTCATGCGTCGCGCAACCGTGTTGACAACATCCGCGACGGCAGGCATGAACCGCGTGGCACTCACCGTCTCGGTAGCATCATCTCGCCTCTTGCTCTGTTCGCGCTCCAGCCGCTCGGGCTTATTGTAGAACTCCCAACACAGATACCTCAGCACCGCACCAGAGAATGCCAAATACAAGACGCCGTTCGCGATGACCGTGCCAGGTTCCATCAGTTGTCTGGTTTAAGATGCTCCAGAACAGTGTGAACTGCCGAATCGGGATACGTGTGATAGACGTAGTGTATCAGCCGCGTGAGTGACAACTTCCCAAAGCGTCGCTTGAGTTCGCAGATGGCGTCCCAAAGGGCGGGCGGAACCTCCTTATCCCTAAGCGCAGCCACCACCCTTTCCCCCCTGGGCGTGAGCCTATACACCTTCTCTAGAATCGGCTTGTCTAGTCGTCCGTCTTCAACTTCCCGTTCGATAGTCTCCGTTTCGGACAGTTCCGGATAGGATGCAACATCTTGCTCAGAGATAGAGATAAGGTCGAGATTGTAAAGGGTGTCCGTGGCGTCGTAGACCTCCTGTGAGAAGGGGCCGAACTTCCAGGGGCGGAACTCGAACGGCTCGGCGGCGTCCTTTAGCGGCTCAAGTTCCTTCTGAGCCAGATATAGAAGTTTTTCGAGCCGTGTGATTCCGTGAACATCCCCTCCCGTCTCCGGCTTGCCAACAGGTGCAGCCAAGAGCAAGAGGACCAAATCCTCTTTCGGAATGCCCAATTTCTGCCCCCTTAAGACACGCAAACGCCACCTCTTGTCTCATTATGACACCAACAGCCAGCCGTGGCAAGGGCCTGGGTGTGCTCAGAATCGGAATATTCCCTTCTGGCGGACACAGCGCCGGACGCGGGCGGCCCATCGCGGAGGCGGCTGGCCAGCGCCGGCCGCTGTACCCCCTACCCGAACGCCGCCCGGCCCAACGGCATTTTCCCCAAGCATCTGCCGCGTGTTGTCTCCGTTGTGGGTGACAGGTTTGCCACGGCGGGCTTGCGGTGCGGAGGGTTTCGAGGTATGGTCGGATGCGGTGTGATGCGCGGTGGGTGCGGAGACCCACCGCGCACGGCGGCGGGCAAGATTGACCGCCGCGCGAGGAGCACACCCGGCCGCCAACTGCCCTGGAGTCCAGGAGAACGCGATGGACTACACCTACGCCGACATCGCCAAGATGATCGACCACTCGCTCCTCAGCCCCGTCCTGACGGATGAGGACCTGGAGGCGGGGTTGGGGCTCGCGCTTGAGTACGACGTGGCCAGCGTCTGCATCATGCCGTATTACCTGAAGCGGTGCGCCGAGGTCCTGGCCGGGAGCACCGTACGGGCCAGCACCACCATCGGCTTCCCTCACGGCGGTCACACGACGGCAACGAAACTTGCCGAGGCCAGGCAGGCCATCAACGACGGCGGCGAGGAACTCGACACGGTCGTCAATATCTCGAAGGTCCTCTCCGACGACTGGGACTACGTCCGCCGGGACCTCGGCGCCGTCATCGACGCCGCACACGACGCCGGGCGGAAGGTCAAGGTCATCTTCGAGAACTGTTACCTCGAGGACGAGCACAAAATACGCCTCTGCGAAATCTGCGGCCGTCTGGGGGCCGACTGGGTCAAGACCTCCACCGGATACGGCACCGGCGGCGCCACCGACGACGACCTCATCCTGATGCGCGCCCACGCGCCCGCCGCCGTCGAGGTGAAGGCGGCCGGGGGCGTCCGCGACCTCGACCGCCTGCTTGCGGTCCGCCGCCTCGGCGTCACGCGCGTCGGCGCCAGCCGCACGGCGGACATTCTCGACGAGTGCAAACGCCGCCTGGCGATGTGACCCTTTCAGACTCCCCGCTTTCAAGAACCACTTTTCCTGTTGCGCGGGACGGCAGCGGAGTTATTGCTCGAATATCGCGCCTGGTCCGATAGTATAGGCGGGCGGAATGTATCCGCCTCGAATGCGAAAGGAGTCGCCATGCCGTCGGACTTTGCGTTTCACGCATCGGGCGAGGAAGAGGCCATTGCGGCAGTGGGTGTTATCGTTCTGGTGCTCTTGATCCTCTTCATCGTGCTGGTGTACCATGTCTTAAAGGCCATCATCTGCTGGAAGATCTTCTCGAAGGCCGGCTACTCCGGGGCGCTGGGTCTGCTGATGCTCATCCCCGTGGTGGATATCATCATGGCCTTCGTCCTCGCCTTCGGCCAGTGGCCGATCCATCGCGAACTGGAGCACCTGAAGCAGTGGCACGCGGGTTCGCAGCCACCGGGACCTCAACCGCCGGCGCCAACGCCATGACCGTAGGCGTCGTCTATGACGAGCGGTACCTTGCCCACGATTCGCCGGGCCATCCCGAGCGTGCGGCCCGGCTGTCGGCCGTGCGGGAGGCCTTGGCCGAGGCGGGGCTGTGGGAGCATCTGGCGCCGATTGCCGCGCGGCCGGCCGACGACGCCGACTTGGCACGCGTCCATTCGCCCGAGCACGTCGAACGCGTCCGCCGCTCGGCCGACCAGGGGCGGACCGTCTGGTTCGACGCCGACACCTACGCCTGCCCGGCCTCGGCCGAGGCGGCTTACCTGGCGGCGGGGGGTGTGTGTGCGGCCGTCGATGCCGTGATGGACGGCGCCGTCTCCGCCGCCTTCTGTGCCGTGCGGCCGCCGGGGCATCACGCCCTGGGCGACCGGGCCATGGGGTTCTGCCTCTTCAACAATATGGCGGTCGCGGTCCGGTACGCTCGAGGGCGGCGCGGCGTCGGACGCGTCCTCATCATCGACTGGGACGTCCATCACGGCAACGGGACGCAGGCCGCCTTCTACGCCGACGGCGACGTCATGTACCTATCGACGCACCAGTGGCCGTTCTATCCCGGGACGGGTGCGGCCGATGAAAGGGGCCGGGGAGAGGGCCAGGGCACCACGCTGAACTACCCGCTGTCGCGCGGCGACGGCGACGAGGCGTTCCTGGCGGCCCTCGACGACGGACTGAACGAGGCGAGCGATTTCGAGCCGGAGTTCGTCTTTATCTCCGCCGGATTCGACGCCCACCGCGACGATCCCCTGGCCGGCCTCAACCTGACCGACCAGGCATACGCCCAGGCCACCCGCCGCATCCGACGGGTGGCCGACCGGACGGCCGGCGGCCGCGTCGTCAGTCTCCTGGAGGGAGGATACGACCTCGACGCCCTCGGCCGCAGCGCCCGGGCGCACGTGGCCGCCCTCATGGAACCGCTGCCGCACGAGCCG
>CAZEBQ010000446.1:0-3356 GCA_964510295.1 uncultured Anaerolineales bacterium
GGACCCGCCGCTCGTAGAGCGGTTTGATTGAATCGCGCCGGTTCCAGGCGTCGTTGATCGTTCGCACCAGGTGCGTGATGGTCCGCCAGGCATCCTGCATCTCGCGAACCCGCGCAATCGCCGCACGGTGCGGAAACAGGTTGACGAGCCGCGGGCCGTCCATGAAGGTGAACGTCGGCCCCTCGGGGTTGTACGTGGCGTGTGGCAGAAGGGCGTTCAGGTACGGGAAGACCCCCGAGACGTCGCGCTCGATCTGCACCGTCAGCCGCAGGTGGTCGTCCTCGGCGATACAGGGTGCGACGAAGGCGATCGAGACGCGGCCGACCGCGTCGGCGCCGTCGGCGGCCGCAGGGCCGAGGTCCTCGAGCGCATCCGGGAGCGGCTCGCGGTGCCAGACCTGTCCGGCGATGACGGCCCCGGCCCGGATCGCCTCGTAGAGCGCCGACCGGGCCGGGTCACAGACCACGAGATACGGCGGCACGAGGTCGGCAACCTGGGGCGGCGGCTCGATGAGCCGGACGGCGTCGGCCACGTCGGCCATCGCGCGGCGAACGCGCTCCAGTTCGCCAACCGCCTGGAAGACGACGACAAGGTCGGCCACAATGCGGCTCCCGGCGCCAAGGCGCCTCATACGAAAACGAAACGTCCCGCGCGGTGGGTGCGGAGACCCACCGCGCGAAATGGGTTCTTCTTGCCCGCCTGGTGGCCTTCCCAGGCCACCAGGAAGAGGCACAAACCGTGTTCGCGGCGGCCTGGGAAGGCCGCCGCGCGGAAAGCAGCATTGTAGGGTTAGCTCGGCTTGACCAGCGTCCAGAAGAGCCACACGCCGGAGAACAGCCACAGGTTCGCGGCGATGCGCGAGCCGATGTCGATTCGCATCCTCGTGCGGCGGTAGTGGAAGTGGCTGCCGAACAGAACGACGACCGAGAGGAACATCCCCGCCGCCAGAACGTGGCTCTCGCGGTACGCCTGCGCCCATTCGTCCAAGAGGCCCGTCAGCAGCGCCACGTTGATGACCGTTCCGGCAACGGGCGCGACGAACAGGACGATGCCGATGAGCCGCATCAGCGGCGAGACGGCCGGGCGCGGGACGGCCTCCGGTGGCGGCGAGGGCGCGATCACGGCGACCCCTCCTTGACGGGGCCCGGTGCGGCGGCGCCGGTCGTCGGTGGTGCGGCGGCGCCGGTCGTCGGTGGTGCGGCGGCACCGGTCGTCGGAGGTGCGGCGGCACCGGTCGTCGGAGGTGCGGCGGTGCCGGCGGCCTCGGCTTCGGCCTGGCGGATCTTGGCGATGGTCTTGCTCCAGCGGTCGGTCTGGCCCTTCTGGTAGGTCGACCAGTGGTCCAGCGGCACGCGCTTGACCTCGCCGCTGAGCAGCAGTGTCCGGACGAACCCGTCGCCGTGGGCGTTGTAGGGCGGGCCGTCGCTGACCACCATCGTGTCGGGGGGCCACCAGTCGGTGCCGTCCGGCCGCTTGGCCCCGACGTTGATGTCGGGCGTCAGAATGTAGGTGGTCTCGCCGACGCGCACCTGATAGGCCGGGCACGTGAGGTAGTCGCGGCCGTCGAGGTGCCCTTCCTCGACGAGGTTGTCCAGGCTCTTCGGGAACGCGCCGCCGTGTGAGTCGGTATAGTTCCGCAGGGCCGCGTAGATCCGTTCGAGGTTATCTTCGCACCTCGGGCGCAGCAACCACTGCGACCATCCGACCAGCGCCATGACGCCGAACACCAGGAAGAACAGGGCGCCCGCCGCCATGGCGATGAGGGCGTGGGTCCGCCCTCGCTTGCGTCCTCGGCTGCGGCGGATCGTGTGATAGGCCGGTACGGCGATGACAACGCCCAGCAGGGCGAGCAATGCCCCGAGTACCCCCCCCACCGCCCACGGGGGTGCAAAGAACTCGCTCAGACCGACGGCCAGCACCGCGACCACCGACAGGAACACGAATCCCATGGCAGCCAGGACCATGGTCTCCAGCGGCGGAACCATCTCGACCGTCTCGCCGTCCACCGTCACCGTGGCCGCGCCTTTGCGGGGTGTGCCCCGGGCGGCTTCGACCGGCGCGGACGACTCGCCTTCCTTCGGCACCTTCATGTCGCAGCCGCACGTCGGGCACCGGGCCGGACGGCCGGCGAACGACTCGTCCACCTCCATCTGCGACTCGCAGTTCGGGCACCGGAAACGGATCATGACGCATTCTCCGCCTGGCTACTCGTTGGCAAGGACCGACCGGTTATACCCGCTGGCGAACTGGATGCCCGACCAGGCCAAGAGCAGGACGGCGGCCACCGGCATGACCATAAACCGGCCGTAGTACGCTACCTGGGCCACCCAGTCCTGGGCCAGGGCGCCGGCCCGGGCCGCGTGCGCCTCCAGAAGCGTCTCGAAATCAAACAGGGCGCTCGTGCGGAACCCCTCGAAGATGCTCTCCCACGGAAGCACCGTCCACAGGAACAGGAGCATGACGAACAGGGCACGCGTCAGTTGCCGGATGCCGGCCAAGCGGCCGAGCAACGCGATCTGAAGGTAGATGAACAGCGTGACGGTCAGAAGCATGGCCGACAGGACCCCGATGATCCGGGCCGGATGGAGCAGCCCCGCCGTCAGATTGTGATAGTAGAGTGCCCGGCGGCGGCGTTGCTCGGCCGTCAGCGGCGCCGGTTTCCCGGCCGCCTCGCCCGCGCCGCCCGCGACCACGCCTCCGCGGACCGGCGCCGGCGGCGGAGGCGCCGCGCCGGCCGACGACTCCTCGGAGACGGGCTTCGCCGGGGCGGGCTTCCTGGACCGCTGCGACGGTTCGACGTTGGGGAACAGTTCGCCCGGTTCGGCGGCCAGCGCAGCGCTCTCGAGCAGGCCGAACCATCCGGCGCGACCGCGGACGGTCTCCGAGGCGGCCCCGGCCGGCGGTGCGTCGTACAGGCCGAACCATCCGGCGCGACCGCGGACGGTCTCCGAGGCGGCCCCGGCCGGCGGTGCGTCGTACAGGCCGAACCATCCGGCGCGACCGCGGACGGTCTCCGAGGCGGCCCCGGCCGGGGCCCGCGCCTCGGCCGCCGGCGCGTCGTACACGCCGAACCATTCCATCAGAAAGAACGTGGCCGCATGCGCCAGCACGCACACCATCGTCACCCAGAAGAAGAGCACGGCGAAGAACCGCGCCGTCTTCAGGGCCGATACAAAGGGCTGCGCGCTCGGGTTCGGCAGCCGGACCGTCTGATCGCGTTTCTGTTCTTGAGCCATCGCGTCTCTCCGACCTTGAATCGGCTATCGGAAATCTGTCATCCCGGACCTGCCGCCTGAAACCGCAAAGGCCGCATCCGAAATCTCAAATCTGAAATCCGAAGTCTCAAATCTCAAATC
>CAZEBQ010000447.1:0-3337 GCA_964510295.1 uncultured Anaerolineales bacterium
GAAACGACGAAACAGCAAAGACCACGGCGGGATTCTTCGGCCCGCAAGCGGGCCTACGTGTTTAGCGGGGTGGCACGGCCCTTGGGCCGTGCAGTCGCCCTCGGCACGCCGGGTGGGACCCTGACGGCTCGTGCCGTGGCCGGCGGCCACGCCCAGCGTGACCGTGTGCTCCTCGGCGCGACCCACGGCCGCGGCTTCGCCGCTGCCGTGCCACCCTCTTGGTGGCGCGTGGGACGCTAAACACGTACAAGCGGGCCTCAGAATGACAACGGTAAACACGTACCCAGGCATGCCTCGCCCTTACTGCCGCTTGTCCGATTGAATCACCACGTGAACGGCCACCTCGTTGCCATCGCCGGCGCAACCAGAAGACACGCCAGGAAGGTGACACAGACTCGCACGCGCATCGATCCTCTCCCTTGCCTCGAGCGTCGCAGGCGCCAAGAATACCGCGTGCGGTCCGGCCGAGGCAAGCCCCATGCGGCACGGCCGGGCACCCGAAAAAATGGCCTATACCTTGACAACCGTGCATGCCGACAGTATTAGGGCCTCTTGCGCCGGGGCCCTGAGAGCAAGGAGCACCTCGATTGACGAAGAATATGGTCATCGTCGAGAGTCCGGCCAAGGCCAAGACGATCGAGCGATATCTCGGCAAACAGTACCGTGTCGCGGCCTCGCTCGGCCACGTCCGCGACCTGCCGCAACGCAAACTCGGCGTCGATATCGAACACGATTTTGAGCCGACCTACACGGTCCTTCCCGGCAAGAAGAAGGTGCTGGCAAACCTGAAGAAGGCCGTCGGCGGCGCCGCCGCCGTCTTCATGGCCACCGACCTCGACCGCGAGGGCGAGGCCATCGCCTGGCACCTGTGTGAGGCGCTCAACCTGAATCCGGCCGACGTCAGCCGCGTCACGTTCAACGAGATCACCAAGTCCGCCATCACCGAGGCCTTCACTCACCCCGGCCGCATCAACATGGACAAGGTCTCGGCGCAGGAGGCCCGGCGGATTCTCGACCGCCTGGTCGGATACAAACTCAGCCCCCTGCTGTGGAAGAAGGTCGCCAAGGGCCTCTCGGCCGGACGGGTCCAGAGCGTGGCGGTGAGGCTGGTCGTGGAACGCGAGCGTGAGATCCGCGCCTTCGTGCCCGAAGAGTCCTGGCGGATCACCGCCGACCTCAGCCGCACAGGCGACGAGCGGACCTTCAAGGCCACGCTTGCCGAAGTCAACCGCACCAAGTTTGCCGCCGCCAACCAGGCCGAGGCCAAAACGGTCGGCGACGCCATGCGGGGCGCCGCATACAGCGTCCGGTCGGTCGAGAAGCGCCGGATCAAGGACTCACCGCTGCCGCCGTTCATCACGAGCCAGTTGCAGCGTGCGGCCAGCACGGTGCTGGGCTTCAGCGCCAAGAAGACGATGACCCTGGCCCAACACCTGTACCAGGGTCTGGCGCTCGGATCCGAGGGGCCGGTGGCCCTCATCACGTACATGCGGACCGACTCGCACCGCGTTGCGGGGACGGCTCAGGCGGCTGCCCGCGAACTCATCCGAACGACCTTCGGCAACGACTACCTGCCCGACAAGCCTCCCGTGTACCGTTCGAGAGGCCGCGCCCAGGAAGCCCACGAGGCCATCCGCCCCACCGACGTCTCCCGCACGCCCGAATCCGTCAAGCCGCACGTCGGACGCGACGAGGCCCGGCTGTACGAACTCATCTGGAAACGGTTCGTCGCCAGCCAGATGAAGCCCGCCCTCTGGGACGTGACGGACATCGAGATCGAGGCGGCAGCCGAGCGCATGACCGGCCTTTTCAAGACCCGCGGGCGCACCCTCGTCTTCGACGGCCACACCAAGGTCGCGGGCGTCCGCACCGGCAAAGACGACCAGCAACTGCCCGCCCTCGAGGAAGGCGAGCCACTGGACCTCAAAGGCCTCGACCTTGCCCAACTCTTCACCCAGCCGCCCGCCCGGTATACCGAAGCCACCCTGGTCCGCAAACTCGAGGAACTCGGCATCGGCCGGCCCAGCACCTACGCCGCCATCATCACGACCATCCAGGACCGCGGCTACGCCGAGCAGAAGAAGAACCTCTTCCTTCGCTGCGAGAACTACCCCACGTGCCGGTACACCGTGCCCTGCAACCTGTACGGCAAACCCATCGGCCCGGCGGTCGAGAACTCCACGTGCAACGCGTGCAAAGGGACGATGTCCCAGAAGGAAGGCAAGCGGTGCTTCTTTGCGACCGAACTGGGGGAGGTCGTAACCGACAAACTCGTCCGCCACTTCCCAAAGATCATGGACGCCAAGTTCACGAGCCACATGGAGGATGAACTCGACCAGGTTGAGGAAGCCAAGACCGACTGGCTCCAGGTCGTCCGCGAGTTCTGGGGGCCCTTCTCGGCCGCCCTCGAAGCCGCAGACGACGAAATGCAGAGCACCAAGAACGAGGCCGTCGAAGAAGCCGGCCCCTGCCCCGAATGCGGCAGCCCCCTCGTCAGACGATGGTCGAAGCGCGGACCGTTCCTCGGATGCAGCACCTATCCGGAGTGCAAGTACACGCGCGATCTGAACGGTAACGACCGGCCGAAACCCAAACCCACCGAGCACGTGTGCGAGCAGTGCGGCGGGACGATGCTCCTGCGCCTGAACCATCGCGGTCAGCCGTTCCTCGGATGCGAGAACTACCCCAAGTGCAAGAACACCCTGCCCTGCGACGCTGACGGAAACGTCGTCAAGGCCGAGCCGACCGGCCAGGTCTGCGAAAAGTGCGGCGCGCCGATGGTCGTCAAGAACGGACGCCGCGGACCGTTCCTCGGATGCGAGAACTACCCCAAGTGCAAGAACACCCTGCCCTGCGACGCTGACGGAAACGTCGTCAAGGCCGAGCCGACCGGCCAGGTCTGCGAAAAGTGCGGCGCGCCGATGGTCGTCAAGAACGGACGCCGCGGACCGTTCATGGCCTGCTCCGCCTTCCCGAAATGCCGCAACGCCAAGCCCCTGCCCAAGGGCAAGGCCGGCGCCAAACCCGCCGGCAAGACCACCCGGAAGCCCCGGGGCCGCGGCAAGTCGAAAGCCATCCCCACCGACCGGGCGTGTCCCGACTGCGGCGCGAAACTCGTCATCCGCTCCGGCCGCCGCGGCGCCTTCCTGGGCTGCTCTGCCTACCCCAAGTGCCGCCACACCGAGAACCTGCCCGACGAACTCAAAGAGACCGCCAACGCGGAAGGCGCCTGACCGTGCGCATCACCGTCCTCGGTTCGGGAACCAGCCACGGGATACCGATGATCGGGTGCCGGTGCCCGGTGTGCACGTCCGAGGACCCGCGGAACCGCCGCACG
>CAZEBQ010000448.1:0-3326 GCA_964510295.1 uncultured Anaerolineales bacterium
TCCCGTCGGCGCGGGCGCCGGCGGCTAAACAGGCCGGCTCGGTTAGCGGCGGCGGTTTCGTCGAGCGAGTTCGCGTGCGATGTCGCGCTGGTGATCGCGCTTCTTCAGGTCCTCGCGCTTGTCGAACTCGCGTTTGCCTCGCGCTACGGCGAGTTCCACCTTCGCCCAGCCGCCCTTGAAGTAAACCGTCAGCGGCACCAGGGTGCAGCCCTTTTCGACGGCCCGTCCGAGCGAGCGGGTGATCTGGCGGCGTTTCAGCAGAAGTTTCCGCGTGCGCCGGGTGTCGTGGCCGAACTGATGGGCCTGGGCATACGGGCCGATGTGCATGTTGAAGAGGAACACCTCGCCACCGCGGACGCGTGCAAAGGCCTCGTCGATGTTGCCCTTTGCCTGGCGCAGGGCCTTGACCTCCGAGCCCTCCAGCACGAGCCCCGCCTCCACGGTTTCCAGGACGTGGTAATTGCGTCGGGCCTTCTTGTTTCGGATTCGCGGCGTCCCGGGGGGCATGGGGGCATTATAGCATGAGATGTGTCTCGGGAAACAAACGAACTGGGGGCTTACCGGCCCGGCAGACGGCCGATTCCGAAGGGCTGCGTGAGCAAAACACTAAAGCCGTGGTGTCACGCAGCCGATAAGGCGTGAAGGATGGGGCGATAGGCGAGAAGCCTGTCCGCCTGATTGCGCTGGGAGGAGCATTTCGTTGAGCGCTGGGACCACTCTGCCGTTTGTCCCCGCCCGCAAAGGTCCCTTCGACAAACCGTGTGCGCCCTCACCCGGCGGCAGCCCACCGGCTGCATCCCAGAAAAGGAACCCACAGCACAAAGGAAGCGAATGATGAACAGGGTGCGTATGCCAGTTGTGTCTGTGATGACGGCGCTTCTGGTTCTATGCACACCGGCGATGAGTCCCGTCTTTGCCGAGGAGGCGGCCGAAGAGAAACGTGGCGAACCCGAACCGTTGGAAAAGGCCCTTGAGAAGGAATGGTCGCTGAACCTCAACGCCACCTACTCGAGCAAGAAGGTCTGGCGCGGCATCTGTGCGACGGATGACCCGGTCCTCCAGCATTATATTGCTCTCTCGTACAAGGGGCTGTCGCTTGCCTTCTGGGGGAACATGGACACGACGGACTTCAAAGACTACAGAAGACAGTATGAGGAACTTGACTACATTCTGAATTATTCCTGGTCGTGGGAGAAGTTGAACTTCTCAGTCGGCGGCATCTACTACCAATACCCCCAGGCCCATCGTTTTTCAACGACCGAAGTCTATTTCGGCGTGGGTGTGAAGACCCTGCTGTCGCCGACCTTCACGGTCTACCAGGATGTGGACGAGAATGAAGGCACCTACGCCACCCTCTCGCTGGGACACACCTTCAAAGACGTGTGGAAGCCGTCGGCGACCACCACCATGTCTGTGGCGATCACCACGTCGTTCGCGTACGGCTGGTCGCGGCACAACCTTTGGTACTACGGCAGCGATGGGTCGGGGTTCGCGGACGCCAAGGTCTCACTGGGCCTGCCTTTCCAGATAGGCGATCATGTGACGGTCACCCCCGCCATACACTATTCGGTTCTGCTCGACGACAACATCCGCAGTGCCATGCGAGACGACGACAACTTCTGGGCGGGCCTCACGTTCACGTACGCATTCTAGGTTAGGGGACAAAAAATGAAGGTCTCAAGAAGAGAAGCACTCAAGGGCGTGGGCGCGGCTGTCGGCGTTGTCGCCCTTCAAACGCTTGCGGAACCCACGGCGGCCGGCGCCGCGGAAAAGGAGCCCGTCGGTGACGGGAAGGTCGGGATCCGCTGGTTGGGCCACGGCAGTTTCCTGTTCACCTCGTGCAAGGCCAAGAGAATCCTGCTGGACCCGTGGATAAGGACCAATCCGAAGTGCCCGGGCCAGTACCGCAAGAAGGGGGGCTTCGGCTCCCTGGATATGATCCTCTGGACGCACGGCCACGTAGACCATTTCATGCTCCCCGACGCCAAGGAACTGGTGGCCGACTACGCCCCGAAGATCGTGGCCCCGTGGGAACTCAGTTTCTTTATCAAGGCCGAGATTCCCCGAGCGAACACTCAGACCTTTACCCTGGCCAACAAGGGTTGCACGGCTGACTTCGACGGGGTGAAGGTGACCATGGTCGAGGCGTTTCATTCCGCGGGCGCCCAGTTGACCGGCTTCGAGGGGACCAACCGTTTCGTGGGCGAGGCCGTCGGGTACGTCATCGAGTTCGAGAACGGACTGAAGATCTACCATTCCGGCGACACGTCCCTGATGGGGGATATGAAGACCATCGTCGGAAACTTCTACAAGCCCGACGTGGCCATCCTGCCTATCGGCGGGGTCTTCACGATGGGGCCGTCCGAAGCGGCGTACGCCTGCACGCTCATCAGGCCCAAGATCGTGATCCCCGAGCACTACGGCACCTTTCCGGTCCTGACCCAGACGGCCGACGGCTTCAAGCAGCAGGTCGGCAAACTGGCCCCGGAGGTGAAGGTGCTGGTCCTGAAACCGGGCGAAGAAACCCATGTCTAGAAGCCACTGCGCCAAGCCGCGGAAGCCCGCGCCGACCGGCGATGCCGGAGGCCGCCCCGCCGTAAGAATCTCGGTCATCCATAAGTGGATGCTCTGCAGCGTTCTACTGGTCGTCACGGCGGCGGGACTGAGCACTTACTTTGGCGTACGCGTGCAGTCGAAAGCGCTGACGGCAGAACTGATCCGCACGGGCGTCTATCAGGCGGAGCATCTTGCCGCCGAGGCCGAGAACGCCTTCTCATCGCTAAACTGGATTTATGTGGAGAGGTCGCTTCATGAACTCCCTGCGCGTAGCGCGCACGACGTGATCTTCGCCAAGTTGGTCAAACCCGATGGTGAGGTCTACCTGGCCAACGACAGGGCGTACTACGGGGAGAAGGTTCCTTCGAACCTGATCCCAGGACGACAGGCGGGCCTGAACCACTACTTCACCGAGACGGACGAACAAGGGTGGCTCCTGGTCCACCCGTTCACGGTAGGCAGCGAGACGTGGCACGTCGTCTTGGGTCTTTCGCTCGCCCCCGTCCGAGCGGCGACCCACGGCCTGATTCTCCGCAACCTGGCCTGGGGCGGCCTGATCGTTCTGTTGGGAGTCGTGAGTTCGTTTTTCCTCGCGCGGTCCGTATCCAGACCGGTTACGCGCCTGGCCGAAGCCGCCAAACGGATGGCAGCGGGCGATTGGGACTGCAGCATCCCCGTCGGAAGCAGGGATGAGATCGGACTCCTGACCCGTTCGTTCAACCGGATGACCGGCCAACTCCGCCATCAGCGCGAGCAGATCGTCGCCTACA
>CAZEBQ010000449.1:0-3309 GCA_964510295.1 uncultured Anaerolineales bacterium
CGATGGGCATCACCCAGCACACGACCGGCACCGACAACGTCCTGAGCCTGGCGAATCTGGCCATGCTGACCGGGAACATCGGCCGGCCCGGAACCGGCGTCAACCCGCTCCGCGGACAGAACAACGTCCAGGGCGCCTGCGACCTCGGCGCACTGCCCAACGTCTATCCCGGCTATCAGAAGGTGGACGAGCCCGCCAGCCGCGAGAGGTTCCAGAAGGCCTGGGGCGCCAAACTCAGCCCCAACGCCGGACTGACGGTCGTCGAGATGATGGACGCCGCAGCCGACGGTCGACTCAAGGCCCTCTACGTCGTGGGCGAAAACCCCATGCTCAGCGACCCCGACCTCAATCACGTCGAGCAGGCCCTCAAGAATCTCGACCTGCTCGTCGTCCAGGACATCTTCCTCTCCGAGACCGCCCAGTTGGCCGACGTCGTCCTGCCCGCCGCCTCCTTCGCCGAGAAGGACGGCACCTTCACGAACACCGAGCGGCGGGTCCAACGCGTCCGAAAGGCCCTCGACCCCCCGGGCCAGGCCCTGCCCGACTGGCAAATCCTGTGCCGACTGGCCCGGCGCCTCGGCTACCAGATGCACTACGACCACCCGTCGGCCATCCAGGACGAGATCGCCTCGCTCACCCCGTCTTACGGCGGCATCACGTACGACCGGCTCGAGCGCGGCGGTCTCCAGTGGCCCTGCCCCGACTCGGAGCATCCCGGCACGCCGTACCTGCACAAGGGGAGATTTGCGCGCGGCCTGGGCAAGTTCCACGCCGTCTCTTTTCTGCCGCCGAAGGAACTGCCCGACGACGACTACCCCTTCGTCCTTTCCACCGGCCGCGTCCTCCAGCATTTCCACACGGGCACCATGTCGCGGCGGTCGGACGTGCTCGACACGCTCGTCCCGGTCGGCACGATCGAGATGCACCCCGACGACGCCGCACGCCTCGGCATCGCCGACTCCGACACCGTCCGCGTCGCCTCGCGGCGCGGCGAGATCGAACTGCCGGCCCACCTGACCGACCGCGTCGCGCCCGGCGCCACCTTCCTGGCGTTCCACTACCGCGAGGCGCCGGCCAACCGCCTGACGATTGCCGCCCTCGACCCCATCGCCAAGATCCCCGAACTGAAGGTCTGCGCCGTCCGCATCGAGCCCTGTCCGGCCGCCAAGTCATGACCGGTTCCGAGAACTGCGAACGCCCCGTCCGCAACGTGCCGGTGCGGCGAGTCGGCCCGCCGCGACCCGGCGAGACGAGCGACGACGCTCCGCAAGACGCCGTCGTCGTCGAGGGTCGCGTCCGGATTGTCCTGAACTCGCGGCCGCTCCTCTGGATCAACTGCCTGCCGGAAGCGCTCGAGTACCTGGCGGCCGGGTTCCTCGTCTCGGAAGGACTCATCGACCGCGCCGAGGCCATTGACGGGATCACCGTCGCGCCGGATCTGGCGCGCGTCGAGGTCCGCGGCAGCGTGGACCCGGGCCGCCTGGTGCTGTTCCGCGAGCGTCTCTCGATCACGTCCGGCTGCGGCGGCGGGGCGTCGGCCGCCGAGGAGGCGCTGCCGCACTGCGAGAGCAACGTCCGGTTTCAGAGCGACGACCTGACCGACCGCATCCGGGAGATGGCTGCCGCCTCGACGCTCTTTCGCGACACGGGCGGCGTCCACGTCGCCGCCGTCACCGACGGCCCCGACCTCTCCTCGTTTGCCGAGGACATCGGCCGTCACAATGCCGTGGACAAGGCCGTCGGCCTGTGCCTGATGCACGGCGTGTTGCTCGCCGAGCGTGCCATCCTGACCACCGGCCGCGCGAGCGCCGACATCCTGGCCAAGGCCGCCCGGGCCGGTCTGCCGGTTGTCGTCAGCCGCGGCGCCGTCACGTCGCGGGCCATCGAACTGGCCCGTGCGGCTAACGTGACGGTCGTCGGTTTCGCTCGCCGCGGGCGGATGAACGTGTACACCGCCGCGTGGCGGCTGGGACTTGAAGGAGATGAAGCCGAATGATCCCGCCCGATGAAGCCCTGCGAATCGTCCTCGAGCACACGCCCCGGCTCGAGGCCGTCGAGGTCCCCCTCATTGACGCCGTCGGCGCCTGCCTGGCCGAACCGGTGGCCAGCGACATGGACCTGCCGCCCTTCGACAAGAGCGCCATGGACGGTTACGCCGTCCGCGCCGGCGACGTCGCCGAGACGCCCGCCGACCTGACGGTCATCGAGGAACTCCCCGCCGGCGTCGCCCCCACCAAGGAGATCGGCCCCGGCCGCTGCGCCAAGATCATGACCGGCGCGCCCGTCCCGGCGGGCGCCGACATGGTCGTCATGGTCGAAGACACCGAACCGGCCGGCGAGGGGCGCGTGCGAATCCTCGCCGCCCATCCCGACAGCCGCAACATCTGCCGCCGAGGAGAGGACATCCGCGAAGGCCGGACCGTCCTCGAAGCCGGCCACGTCGTGCGAGCGGCCGAGGTGGGCCTCCTGGCCTCCGTCGGGCGCGACCGCGTCCGCATCCATCGACGGCCCCACGTCGCCGTCCTCGGAACCGGCAACGAACTCGTGCCCGTCACCGAGACGCCCGGCCCGGGGCGGATACGCGACTCCAACTCCTGGAGCCTGATGGCCTGCTGCCGGCGGGCGGGCGTCCAGGTCAAACGGCTCGGCGTCGCGAAAGATGCCGAAGCCGATCTGAAAGAGAAAATCGGCCCGGGCCTCCAGTACGACGTCCTCCTCGTCTCGGGCGGCGTCAGCATGGGCGACTGGGACCTCGTGCCGAAAATCTTCGACGCGTTCGGCGTCGCCGGCCACTTCACCACCGTCCGCATGAAGCCCGGCAAGCCCACCGTCTTCGCCACCGGCGAGAACCGCATCGTCTTCGGCCTGCCCGGCAACCCCGTCTCGACGCTCGTGGCGTTCCGGCTGTTCGTCTGGCCGGCGATTCGGAAGATGATGGGCCACCCGGACCCCGCCCCGCCGCCCGTCGAAGGCACGCTGACGGCGGCCATGAACGTACGCGGCAACCGGACGGCGTACCTGCCGGCGCACCTTCGCCATGAAGACGGCGGCTGGCGCGTCGAACCCATCCCGACGCGGGGTTCGGCCGACCTCGTCGGCTTCGCCCGCGCCGACGCCCTCGTCATCGTCGAACCGGGCACGTACAAGGCCGGCGCCACCGTCCCAGCCCTCCCGCTCCAACTCTGACCAGAAAAAAGGTGCCAGGCACCTTTTTCAAAAACGGGCTTTGCGGGCAGAAAAGGCAGGTGGCAGAAAAGGTGCCTGGCACCTTTTTTAGAGATCGTCCGGCGAGTTGACGTTGGCCCAGGC
>CAZEBQ010000450.1:0-3289 GCA_964510295.1 uncultured Anaerolineales bacterium
ACATGCTCTCAGGCCCGTTCACGGGCCTTGGCCCGAAGGGTTTAGGCCGGGGCCTTTGGCCCTGGTTAAGGGGCACCGCGGCAACACGATGCGTTCCTGTGAATGGGGGGCGAGCCCGCTTTAGCGGGCTTATCGTCGCGGGCTTTCAGCCCAGGCTGATGAAGGGAAGCCCGCTCAAGCGGGCTCGGAGGGGGAACAGGGGGCAGGCTGCGTGACCCGGTCTAGAAGGCCGGGCCTGCATGCGCTGCGCGGGAACCAAGGCCCGTGAACGGGTCTCACAAGCCGCACGGTCGTAGCGGCGAGACATACCCTATAACACTTCACGGTTGAGTTTAGCGGATTCCCGCGCGGTGGCTCTCCTGAGCCGTATGTGTTTAGCGTTGTCATTCTGAGGCCCGCTTGCGGGCCGAAGAATCTCGCCGTGGTCTTTGCTGTTTCGTCGTTTCCACGGCGAGACCCTTCGCTTCGCTCAGGGTGACAGCCACAACCGACACGCTAAACACGTACCCTGAGCCACCGCGCGAAAGAACGTGGGAGCGCGGCGGGTCGGGAGACCCGCCGCGCGGGAAGTGGCGGTTTCGCAGTTGCGCGGCGGGTCCCCGTTCGGCAGACTCAGGGCGGGCTCCGACCCACCGCGCAAAACTCGGCGGCCTGGGAAGGCCGCCGCGCGGGAAGTGCAAAACTTACGTAAGTCCGCTCAGGCTTGCCGGTCGGCGTCTTCGACGTGGGCTTCGGCGGTGTCGTCGGTATGGGCTTCGGCGGTGTCGGCGGCGGTTTCGATCTCGACGTGGATGGCGCCGATGGGGCAGTAGGAGACGCACTCGCGGCAGAGGACGCAGGTAGCCAGCCGCCGCACGTTGATGTACGATTTGTCGTTGCACATCTCGAAGACCTTCGGCTGGCACCGTGCCAGGCACACGCCGCAACCGAGGCAGTCACGTGTGTTGACCGAGAGGGTGACCCGTCGTCCGCTGTCGTTGAAGGTGCCGACGGAGACGAGGTCGGGCGTCTGTTCGTCGGTCTCGAAGACCTCGTGTGCCTGCTGCCAGGAATGGCTGCGAATCTGGTGCCGCCCGCCGCGGTCGAAGCGGAAGATGCTCCGGCCGCACGTCGGGCACCGGTGAAGGTCCTCCAGTTTCTGAAGGTACTTGATCAGGGTCAGGGCGAAGGTGCCGTGACTCCACGTCAGGGGGCTGACCGAGAGCGGCATGTTGGTGTACGGGTCCACCTGCTCGGCCAGGACGCCGGACGGCAGGGCGTGGCCGGCGACCCATTCGAAGATGGGCACGGCCTCTTTGAGTTCCTCGATGGTCGAACCGCGTGCGATGAAGTAGTCGGCCAGCCAGATGGTGCAGACGAACCAGGGGTTGCCGGGGACGCCTCGCCGGTCGGTGGTGGTGCGGTAGTAGGTGTCGTTCTCGTAGCGTGCGATGCCGCCGACGGGGGTGTTGACCCACAGGGCGCGTGCGACGGCGTCCATGGTGGCGACGACGCGGGGATCGTTGGCCTCGAAGGCGTGGAACTTGAAGACGGCGAACAGACTGGCGTCGATGGTGACGTCGGCCTCCATGTCGCCGCGCTCGGTGGGGACGAGGCGTCGGACGAAGCGTCCGTGCTCGTCGCTCCAGAGGTGTTTGGCCATGGCGGCCCGGACCTCTTCGGCGGCGCGGTCGTACTTCTCGGCCAGGTCGGCGTCGCCGAAGACGCGGGCGAAGTTCCGTGCCGCCACCAGGCCGCCGTACACCGTGGCGCAGGTGTACGTGTGGACGCCGTACCGCTCTTCCCAGAGGTCGTACGACGGTTTGGGCAGACCGGTGGCGGGGTCGCGGAACTCGACCATGAAATCGGCCGCCACGAGGATGAGCGAGTAATACAACGGCCGCATGTACTCCACGTTCTTGTAGAGCCAGAAATGCCGCCACAACGCCCACAGCACCAGCGCCGTCTGGTCTTCCTGAATCGGCAGGCGTGTCTTGCCGTCCACCATCCACGGGTGCCACGACGAGGCGGGCGTGCCGTCGGGGTTGTACTTGTGCAGGAGGTACCCCTCTTCGGTCAGGAGGGTGCGGCACTGGGCGTAGAAGCGGCGGGTGATGTCGGGGAAGCCCGCCAGGTCGAGGGCGTGGCTGACGAGTGCACCGTCGCGCGGCCACATGTAGGAATAGGTGTCGCGTGAGAACTGGAGGACGTCGCTGTCGTTGGCGGCGATGACGGCCCCGCGGTTGTCGATCTGCGTCCGGATGATGAGCAGGCTCCGTTTGAACAGGTCCTGGACGGTCTGCGGCAGGTTGCCGAAGTTGTAGGCGGGTCCGTTGACCCAGGCCCGCCAGTACTCGATCGTCCGCTCCAGCATCCGTGCGGGGGTCCGGTCCTTGAGCACGTTGTAGAGTTCGCGAATTCCTTCGTAGGACTCGGCCACCACGAGGTAGTAGTAGAAGGTGCCGGCGGCGCCCGCCTCGAGCGTCATGGCGATGCCGATGGTGGAATCGACCGCTCCCTGGCTGATCGGATTCGCCGAGAGGCGCCCGTCTTCGGCGTCGCGCCAGGTGCCCTCGGCGCCCCGGAACCCGCACGCGCCGGTCGCGAACATCTCGACGCCGTGCCGGTCGGCGCCGCCGGCGCCGGTGCGGCAGAAACCGGCCAGAACGTATCGGGCGCCGCGGTAATGGACGACCGCGTCCAGGCGCGGGTCGTAGTAGGCGGTGTCGCCGACCTTGGCGCCATACATCGAGAGGTCCTGCTGGAAGAAGAGGCGGATCTCGCGGTCGTGGTCGGCCCGATTCGTCACGCGGACCTTGCGCAGGTACACGTTGCGGTTGAAGTCGACGGCGTCGTTGCACTCCAGGTCAACGGCCAGCCCGTCGTGGGCGAGCGCAACGTCGGTGGCGAGCGTCTCCTTCAGGTAACCGAGCCGCTTCTCCCACCCGTCGTCGGAGGTCCAGGCGAGTTGGCCGTCGGCCCAGACGCCGAAGCGGCAAGGTCCCCATCCCGCGTGGTTCTCCTGGCCGACGAACGGGAAATACAGGTCGCGGATCTGGTAGTCGGCATCAAAGGCGATGAGCAGATTGCCGTTGCCGACGGGGATGTCGCGCGGCACGTTCTGTCTCCGACACCTGGGCCTCAAAGTGGCCCGGGGATTATACGGGGGCCGAGCCGACAATGCAACGGCGCCGAAACCGTTTCGCTCCGCCGCCGCCAGGCGTCGGCTAATCCTACAACGCGACTTCGCCTTTTCATCCGCCTGGTGGCCTTCCCAGGCCACCAGGAACAGACATAAAGCGGCGGCCTG
>CAZEBQ010000451.1:0-3283 GCA_964510295.1 uncultured Anaerolineales bacterium
GGCAAGGCGCCGCGTTTAGCCGTCGCCGGCACGGCGACGGGCGTTGTCGTTGGAGTGTGTCGATCCGTTCGGGTGGGCTTTACGAGCGCGCTACCGGCGCATGCTTTCGCAAGCGAAAGCATGGCACCCCGCTGCGCGTGCGTCGGCAAATCGTTTCAGAAATCGTGAAGGTCGGGTATAATGCCGGCGCAACGGGTCCGCCTGATGGTTGGGGCGCGGCCGCAAGATGGGAGGCGGTCATGCGTCGCCGTGTGAGTCGTCGTGCGTTTCTCAGGTCGGTGGGTGGCGGTGCGGCGTCGATGGCGCTCGCATCGTGTGCGCTGTACGCCGAACGGAAGCCCGCGAAGCCGAACGTCCTGTTCATCGCCATCGATGATCTGAACGACTGGATCGGGTGCCTGGGCGGCCATCCGGACGCCAAGACGCCGAACCTCGACCGTCTGGCGAAGCGCGGCGTCCTGTTCACCAACGCCCACTGTGCCGCGCCTGCATGCAACCCGTCGCGGGCCGCGCTGATGACGGGCATCCTGCCGTCGACCAGCGGCGTGTACCACAATTCGCAGCCGTGGCGGCCGGTGATGCAGGACGCCGTCACGCTGCCGCAGCATTTCATGGCCCACGGATACCGAGCGGTGGGCGGCGGGAAGATCTTCCACGGCGCGTTTCCCGATCCGGCTTCGTGGCAGGAGTACTTTCCGAGCCAGAAGCAGAACAAGCCGCCCGACCCCATGCCGCCGAACCGTCCGCTGAACGGCATCCCCAAGACGGCCCACTTCGATTGGGGGCCCGTCCGGGTGAAGGACGAGGAGATGGGCGACTGGAAGGTGGCCGAGTGGGCCCGCGGCGAACTGGCCAAAACGCACGAGAAGCCGTTCTTCCTGGCCTGCGGCATCTTCCGTCCCCACCTGCCGTGGTACGTGCCGGAGAAGTATTTCAAGATGTTTCCGCCTGATAAAGTCACATTGCCGAAGGTCCAGAAGACCGACCTCGACGACGTGCCCGAATTGGGCCGCAAGATGGCCCGCCCCGAAGGCGACCATGCCAAGGTCATCAAGACGAACAACTGGCGCAACGCCGTGAGCGGGTACCTGGCGTCGATGGCCTTCGCCGACGCCTGCGTCGGCCGCGTCCTCGAAGCCCTCGACGCCGGCCCCTATGCCAGGAACACGATCATCGTCCTGTGGGGCGACCACGGGTGGCACCTGGGCGAGAAACTGCACTGGCGAAAGTTCACCCTCTGGGAAGAGGCCACACGCTGCCCGCTGATGATCGTTGCCCCCGGCGCGACGGCGCCCGGCGGCGTGTGTTCCCGGCCGGTTGGCCTCATCGACATCTACCCCACGCTGGTTGACCTGTGCGGCCTCGGACCCAACGAGGCCCTCGAAGGCACGAGCCTCCTGCCGCAACTGAAGGACCCGGGCGCCACCTCGGACGGCCCGGCCCTGACCACGTACGGCCGGCTGAATCATTCGCTGCGGTCTGAGAGGTGGCGCTACATCCGCTACCGCGACGGCACCGAGGAACTCTACGACCATGCCGGCGATGAAATGGAGTGGACCAACCTGGCAGGCGAGGCGAAGTTCGATCCGGTCAAGAAAGACCTGGCCAGGCACCTGCCCACCGTCAACGCCCCCGAGGCGCCGGGTCGAGGCAGGGGAAAGAAGAAGGCCGGGAAGGCCTGACCGTCAGGAGACTTCGGATGGGGCGCCCCCGAGCCGCCCTGCTGACGATGCTCGCATCGGCAACGCTGGCCGCGCCCGCCGTCTGCGGTGACACACCGGCAGCCGGCGACGCCGCCGCCTGGCGCGCCCGCGTCGAGGCCGACTGGCTCACCCCGCAGGCCCTCGACCAGGTCCGCGGGGCGACCGGGAAACGGACGCCGAGGGGCCGGCCCGATGTGACCACCGTCCAGGACGCCGCCGGCGGCGTCGACGGACGCAAGACCGGCGAGTGGGGGTTCCACACCGCCAACGAGAAGAACCCTTGGTGGCAGGTGGACCTCGGCGAGACCCGGCCGCTCGGCCGCGTCGTTCTCTACAACCGCTGTCAGCAGGGCATGGCCGAAAGGATGCGGGACTTCTCGCTCCTCCTCTCCGGCGACGGCGAGACCTGGCGCGAGGCGTACCGCCACGATGGGCGCGTCTTCTACGGGGCGACCGACAAGAAGCCGCTGGTTATCCCGCTCGAGGGCAAGCAGACGCGCTTCCTCCGCATCCGCCTGAGCGGCACGAGTTACTTCCACCTGGACGAGGTTGAGGTGTACGGCGCGGCGGCGCCGAAGCAGAACATCGCTCTCGGCCGGCCCGCCGACCAGTCGAGCATCAGCACGTGGTCGGCCCGTCATGGCCCGCCGGTTGCCGTTGCCGGGACGGCGGACCTGCCCATCGCGGAAGTCATCGATCGCGGGCGGCGCCTGGCGGCCGACCTCCGCAGGAAAGGCGTGGCCGTGGCGCCGCATCTGAAGACGCTCGATGCGGTGGCCGCCGCCAAAGACGCCGCCGGCGACGGGGCCAAGGCGCTGTACCTGAAGGCCCGGTGGGCGGTCCGCCGGCTCGTCTTCTCGAATCCGCTCCTCAACTTCGACCGCCTGATCTTTGCCAAGCGCGCCCCGGCCACGTTCCCGCACATGTCCGACCAGTACTACGGCTGGTGGTCACGAGGCGGGGGCGGCGTCTACATCCTCGAGGGGTTTGGCGCCGGCGGCCCGCCGACCGTCACGTGCCTGACCGACGGTATGCCCGAGGGCAGTTTCCTCCGGCCCGACCTCTCGTGCGACGGCAAGCGGGTTCTCTTCGCCTACGCCAGGTACTACCCGCACGTCGCCTCGGTCGCGAACAAGGTGGTCAAGGACCAGTTGCCCGAAGATGCCTTCTATCACGTCTACGAGATGAACGTCGACGGTACGGGCCGCCGGTGCCTGACGCGCGGCCGGTACGACGACTTCGACGCGCGGTACCTTCCGGACGGCCAGATCGTGTTTCTCTCGACGCGTCGCGGCCAGGCGGTGCAGTGCGGCAGGGCGAGTGCCGCCGCCACGGTGGCCGACGGGGCGCTGCCCGACAGTTACGTCCGCTGCGGCGGCGGCAACTCGCGGCCCGTCGCCATCTACACCCTCCACGTGATGGACTCGGGCGGCGGTAACCTGCGGGGCATCTCGGCCTTCGAGAACTTCGAGTGGACCCCCTCGGTCGCCGCCGACGGACGCATCCTCTACGCCCGATGGGATTACATCGACCGCTACAACAACGCCTTCATGAGCCTCTGGTCCACCAACCCCGACGGC
>CAZEBQ010000452.1:0-3259 GCA_964510295.1 uncultured Anaerolineales bacterium
CCAGTCTTGCCCGCGGCGCATCGTACCGCCAACTGACGCGCGTATCGGTGACGAAAGCGAACGCATGTTGTCGGAAGAGGTCGAGCGCGGCGGGGCTTCGCTCCGGCAGGACCGCGACCGAGAAGTACCCCTTTCCGGCCAGCGGCGAACGCAGTGTCCGCTCTCCCTCCCACGACGCTCCGCTCGGCGCGAAGATGCCGTAATGGTGCCCGTTGACCGTTGCCCCCACCGCGCCGCCGTCGCGGCGCCAGATCGTCGGTTCGCCGCTGAAGGTCACGACCGCGTTGCCGCCCGTCGCCTCGCAGTAGACGTACGGCAGGCCGTGGCCGATGGTCGCCCGCAGCGTCCGCCCACCGCCTTCCCACAGGGCGGTGACCGTCCAGTCGGAGTACCCATCGACGCGCGTCTCGGGGGCCGCGAGTCCCTCGACGCCGACCAGCAGGTCGCGGGCGTAGTTGAAGTGGTAGTTGCGTCCGTCCGGCGCCACGGCGGCCTGGGTGGGATACCCGACGCCGAGCCCCTCGGCCCGCGCCCGAAACGCGAGCGGATGGGCGTACAGGTTTTCGGAGTACCGATTCTCGGGCCGCCGCTTCCACACGAGCGACGACCACCAGTCGTTCGTCGGCACGGGGCCCGCGACGCGTTTCGTGACGCACGGCACGGCGCCAGCGCCGCGCGCATCCGACGGTCCCTTCGCCCCGGCCGGCCGGACCGTCTGCAAACTGCCCCGCCCGACGCGCATCTCCTGGGCCCGGGCAGGGCCCGCGCCGTGCCAGAGAAGCGGCAGCACGACGGCCAAGGCGACGGCCGGGCAGAATGATCTCACGATTCGTAGCGCCCGTGCGCCGGTCATGAGAGGAAGGTCCTCCGTGTGGTGCGCGGGCCGTTCGGCCCGGCGGTTCATTGCCCCTCGGCCGCCAGCGCCTCGAACCCGGAGATGATGTCGAGCAGTTCCTCGGTGATGGCATGCTGGCGGCTGAGGCGATAGTGCATGTTGAGTTTCTTGAGCCGCTGCTCGATGTTCCGCTCGGCGGCCTGCATCGAGGCCAACCGGCTGGCGTTCTCGCTGGCGAGCGACTCGGCCGACGCGCGAAAGAGCGATACCCAGAAATGCTCCCGCATGAGCGACGAGAACAGATCTCCCCACTCCAGCGTGACGATCGGCAGGCATCGGCTCGGCCACTCCCGGCCGCGAAGACGCTCGAGCCACTCGGTATCGACCGGCAGAAGCCGCTGGGTGCGCGGCCGGTACAGTGCCCCGCCGAGCGACTCGTTGTGGAGGAGGATGACGCGGTCCACCGCCCCGGCCGCACGCCACCCCTCGATCCGCATCAGCACGTCCCGCACGAGCGGGCCGATCTGCGCGAGCGACGTCGCCGGGGGGACCTGCTCGTCGACGCACAGTCCCTCGGCGTCCAGGAGCGGGGCGATGCGCGTGCCGACCAGCAGCAGGCGTGGGTCTTTCCCACCGGCCTGCTCCCGGACCTCCGCCGCCGCGTGCTCGGCAATCTGCACGTTGAACCGGCCGCACAGACCCTGGTCGGACCCGAAGATGACCGCTCCGAGCGTGCCGTTCTCGTCCTGCGGCGCCGGTTGGGCGAGATCGGGCTGCGCGGCAAGGAGCACCTGGAGGCCGAGTTCGACGGTGCGGGCGTAATCGGCCAGCGACTCGACCGCCCGCTCGAACTGGCGGATGTTCGCCGCCGCCACGCCCTTCATCGTCTTGACGACCGACTGAAGGTCGTCGGCCGTGCCGATGCTCTTTCGGATGGCTTCGAGTGCCTGCATTCGGTTGGCTTTCGCTTACGCCCTCGGGCGCGAAGCACGCGGAGAACGCGCCGCGCAAGCGCGGCGGCTAACGGTCATCGGCTTCGGGCGAGGGCACGTCGGCCTCGTCGCCGGGGGCCTCGTCGGCCGGCGCGTCGGCTTCGGCGTCATCCGGCTTGGGCAAGTTCTGGGCGATCATCCTGCGCAGGGCATCACGGTCGGCGTCGGTAATCTTCTCACCGTCGGCGATGCGTTTGCAGAGGTCCGGCAGGTCGCGCGTCATGGCCTGGCGGATGGCCGTTTCAGCAGCGGCGACCGCTTCGACGGGCAGATCATCGAGCAGTCCCTCGGCGGCGGCAAAGAGGACGGCGATCTGCTCGGCGGTCGGCAGCGGCGCGAACTCCGGCTGCTTCAGCACCTCGCGGACCCGCCGGCCGCGCTCCAGCCGCTTCTTCACGCTCTCTTCCAGCCGCGTGCCGTACCGCGAGAACCGTTCGAGTTCCTCGAACTGGGCGTAGGCGAGTTTCAGGTCGCCCGCCACCGCCCGGTACGCCGGCAGTTGGGCCTTGCCGCCCACGCGCGAGACGCTCGTGCCCACGTCCACGGCCGGCAACACGCCCTTCTGGAAGAGGTCGGGGGAGAGGGCGATCTGGCCGTCGGTGATCGAGATGAGGTTCGTCGGAATGTACGCCGCAAGGTTCTGGGCCTGGGTCTCAACGATGGGCAGCGCGGTGATCGACCCGCCGCCTTTCTCCTGCCGCAGGTGCGTGGCCCGTTCCAGCAGCCGCGAATGGATGTAGAAGATGTCGCCCGGGTACGCCTCGCGTCCCGGCGGCCGCCGCAGCAGCAGGCTGACCTCGCGATACGCGATGGCGTGGCGTTCCAGGTCGTCGTAAACCACGAGCACGTCGCGGCCCTGTTCCATGAAATGCTCGGCCACGGTGGCGGCGGCGTACGGGGCGATGAACTGAAGCCCTGCCGCGTCGTCGCCGGTCGTCACGATAACGACGGTATACGCCATCGCCTGGTGCTTGCGCAACTCGGCCACCACCCGCGCGACGGCCGACGCCCGCTGCCCGATGGCGCAGTAGACGCAGAGCATGCCGGAGCCGCGCTGGTTGATGATGGCGTCGAGGGCGATGGCCGTCTTGCCCGTCTGACGGTCGCCGACAATGAGTTCCCGTTGGCCGCGCCCGATCGGAATCAGGGCATCGACCACCTTGATGCCCGTTTCCAGGGGCGTGGCCACCGGCGCCCGGTCCATGATGGGCGGCGCGGGACGTTCGGCGGGCCGGCGCCGCTCGGCCGCAATCGGACCGGCCTCATCGAGGGGCCGGCCGGCGGCGTCGACCACGCGGCCAAGGAGCCCGTGTCCGACCGGCACGTCCATGACGCGGCCGGTGCGGGAGACCTCTTCGCCGGCCTTGATGCCTTCGCATTCGTCCAAGAGGACGACGCCGAGTTCGTCGCGGTCGAGGTTGAAGGCCATGCC
>CAZEBQ010000453.1:0-3236 GCA_964510295.1 uncultured Anaerolineales bacterium
GTGACAAATGACAAGTGACAAATGACAAGTGACAAATGACAAGTGACAAATGACACGTGCCCCGACTCGCAGCAGGAGGCCGGATTCATGCGAACCACTCGACGGACGTTTCTGAGAACCTCTGCCGGCGCCCTGCTCGGCGCGGTGGCGGGCGGCTGCGCTGCTTCACGCGCAAGCGGAGAACGCAACATGGTAACCGGCAAACCCAACCTCCTGGTCATCCTTGTCGACGACCTCGGCTACGGCGACCTCGCATCCTACGGTGCGCCCGATATGCGAACGCCGCACATCGACCGCCTGGTCGCCCAGGGCATGCGCTTCTCAAACGCCTACGCCAACTGCCCCGTCTGTTCGCCCACGCGTGCGGCCCTCTTGACCGGCAGGTACCAGGAACTGGTGGGTGTGCCCGGTGTCATCCGCACCCACCCGCACAGCTCGTGGGGACGCCTGACGCCCGAAGCGCGCCTGATGCCCCAACTCCTGAAACCCGCCGGCTACACCTCGGCCATCGTCGGCAAGTGGCACCTGGGCCTCGAGTCGCCCGACAGGCCGACCGAGCGCGGCTTCGATGTCTTCCACGGATTCCTCGGCGACATGATGGACGACTACTACAATCACCGCCGCCACGGCATCAACTACATGCGGCGGCAGACCGAGAGAATCGACCCGAAAGGCCACGCCACCGACCTGTTCACCCAATGGGCCTGCGACCTCCTCCGAAGCGCGGGGACCAACAAGCCGTTCCTGCTGTACCTGGCGTACAACGCCCCGCACACGCCGATCCAGCCGCCGAAGGAGTGGCTCGAAAAGGTTAAGCGCCGCCAGCCGGGCATCTCCGAAAGAAGAGCCAAACTCGTCGCCCTCATCGAACACCTGGACGACGGGGTCGGCAGGGTCCTGGGGACCCTCGACGAGACGGGCCTTGCGAAGAGCACCCTCGTCGTGTTCACCAGCGACAACGGCGGCCAGACGGGCGTCGGTGCACGCAACGGCCCCGTCCGCGCCGGCAAGGGCACGATGTACGAAGGCGGCATCCGGGTGCCGATGGCCGTCCGCTGGCCCGGCCGCATCCGGCCCGGCAGCCGGACCGACCGCATCGCCCTCTCGATGGACATCATGCCGACGCTGCTGGAGGCGGCGGGCGTGACCCTCAGGCACGAGATCGACGGCGCGAGTTTCCTGCCGACGCTCCTCGGCCGCGCCCAGCCCGAACCGACGCGCGACCTCTTCTTCGGCCGGCGCGAGGGCGGCCAGTTCAAGGGCCGAACCATCGAGGCCGTCCGTCGCGGCGACTGGAAACTGCTGAGGCCCATGCCCGGTAAGCCGCTCGAACTCTATCATCTGAAGGCCGACCCGCAGGAGCAGAAGGACCTGGCGAAGGCCGAACCGGCGAAGTTCAACGAACTCAAAGCCGCCCTCGACGCCCAACTCGCCCGCTACGCCAAAGTGCCCTGGCTGCCGCCCGGCCGCGCGCCCGCATCCGGACGTTAGCCGGGCGCCCGAATCAGACGTTAGCCGGCGGTCTTGACCGCCGCGCTGGAGACGCCATGCGAATCGCAACGATTGCAGCCGTACTGGTGTCGGCGGTGCTTGCCGCCCAAGCCGCGCCGCCGCCCATCGAGACGGTCGAGACGGGGGCGAACCGCGCCTTCTACGTCAACGGCAAACCGTTCTTCCCCATCATGGCGTGGCTCCAGGACGCCGACAGGTTCCCGCTGGTCAGCGAGTGCGGCATGAACGCGACGGCCGGGTACTGGCCGAAGTCGAGCGGCACGAAGGACGTGACCGAGTACCTGTCGCTCGTCCGGAAGGCCGGCCTCTACGGCGTCATGCCCTTCGATGCGCACCTGAAAGGCCACCCGGCGCTGCTCGGGTACATCCACGACGATGAACCCGACCTGCCGCACCAGGTCAGTGACGCCGAAGTCGCGGGCGGCCCCGGCCTGGCGATCAACCGCAAGACGCCGCTCTGGAAGATCGTGGACGGCGTGTGGCACTCGTGGTCGGTGCTCGACCCGCTCCAGGGGGCCCGGGTCACGATCAAACTCAAGAAGCCCGTGACGCTTGCGCGCCTGGCCGTCTACGTGACCACGTCGAAGGGCCTCGCCGTTGCCAAGGACGTGACCTTCGAGAGCGACGGGGTGGAGATCCTCCGCGCGACGCTCGAGGCGAACAAGGGGCAGCAGGTGTTTGACCTTCCCCGGCCCGCCACTCTCAAGGCCCTCACGATGACCGTCCGCTCGACGTACCCCGGCGACAACGTGTGGGGTTCGATCGGCGAGATCGAAGGCTACGACGCCGCCGGAAAGAACGTTCTCCTTTCCCCGCCGCGCTACGAGCCCCGCGCCTGGCCCCCGGTGACGCTCGAGAAGTACCGGAAGATGAAAGCGGGCGACCCGTCGCGGCCGGTTTTCATGACGCTCACCGGCTACTTCCATCCGCATTTCAAGGGGAAGTTCACCGACGAGCAGCGTGCCCAACTCTACCCCGCCTACATCCGGGCGGCCGACGTCGTCGGCTACGACATCTACCCCATCTACGGCTGGAACAAGCCCGAGTGGATCCATCTTGTGAGCGAAGCCACGGGCATCCTGGCCGACATGGCGGCGCCGAGGCCCGTCTATGCGTGGATCGAGACGAGCAAGGGCGGCCAGTACACCGGCTCGCTCCAGCGGCAGAAGGACGTGACGCCCACCCACATCCGGGCCGAGGTCTGGATGGCCCTCTGCCGGGGGGCCACCGCCATCGGCTACTTCACCCACGTCTGGAAGCCGGCGTACCACCAGTTCGGCGTGCCGGAGCAGAACCGCAAGGCCCTGAAGGACATCAACGACCAGATTACGCGCCTTGCCCCCGCCATCCTCGGCGCGCCCACGAACCGAAAGACGGCCATGACGATCCAAGGCGACGGCGACGCAAAACTCAGTGCCATCAGCCGCGATTGCGCCGGCCGGCTGTACGTCTTCGCCGTCAACTACGACGAGCGACTCCGCGCCACGAACGCGACCGTCAACGTCCACGGCCTCAAGGCGGGCACGCAGGTCGAGGTCGTGGACGAGAACCGTACGATCGCGACAGCCGACGGCCACTTCACCGACCGGTTCGACCCGCTGGCCGTCCACATCTATCGCATGAAACCGTAGGCTGCAGCGCGACGCCTGCCATAATCCGTGGTCACACCCCGGCCGCACGCCCTTCGACTTTGCGCTGGCCAAGCGGATGGGCAGTCGGTACCC
>CAZEBQ010000454.1:0-3226 GCA_964510295.1 uncultured Anaerolineales bacterium
TTGCTCATCGGCTCGGCCAAGGTCGTCTGCCTGCGCTACGGTGTGCCGCCCGCCGTGCTGGCGGTCACGCTGGTCGCGTTCGGCACGAGTTTGCCCGAGTTCGTCACCGCGGTCGCGGCCCTCATCAAGGGCCACGTGGGCCTGTCGGTGGGCAACATCATCGGCGCCGACATCCTCAACGTCCTCTTTGTGGCCGGCGCCGCAGCGACGGCCGCGCCCCTGAAGGTCGAACCGCCCTTCTTCTACCTCTACCTGCCGATGATGATGCTGGTGCTGCTGCTGTTCCGCGGCTACATTACCATGAGGGGCAACTGCTTCCGGCGGTGGCAGGGCGTCGTCCTCGTGACAGTTTACGTCGGCTTCGTGCTCCTTGCGCTGAAACTCGGCGTCGCGGGCACGTAGGGCTGTGCGTATGGTGCCGCAGGCAATCGGACCTCAAGGGAAGACCTATCATGCCAACTTTCAGCGACATCGCGGAAGCCTTTGACTTCGTCAGCATGGCCCCGTACGGGCAGTGCACGGCGGTGCTGCGCCTGGACACGGGCAAGATCCTGTGCCAGTCCGACATGGGCGACCTGGATGAGATTGCGGCCGCCGGCGATCTCGAGGGAGTGCCGTACGTCGAGATCCCGCACAAGAACGACCTCGACCTGGGTCAGGAACTCGTCTTCGAGTTTGTCGATAAGCATCTGCCCAACGCATACGAGCGGGTGCGGTCATTCTTCGACCGGCCCGGGGCCTACGGACGATTCAAGGATCTACTGGAGGACAAAGACCTGCTCCAGGCGTGGTACGATTTTGAGAACGCCCGGCAGGAACAGGCCCTACGCCAGTGGTGCGCCGACAACGACGTCCCGCTCTCCGACTGACGGCAGGACCTGCCAGGAGCCGACCATGGAAGAACACTTCTTCCAGTCGCGCGGCAAACGCGTGCTGTGTTACGTCCTCGGCACAGTGATTGTCGTCGCGCATCTGATCCTAATGCCGATTGCGGTCTGGGCCTTTCTGACAGTCGACCGCGTGCTCCGCACCTCCCCGGCTGGAATCCAGCAGTTGGCCGAGCGAGCGCAGAGAGAGGCCTGGGCGGCCGAAGCCCTCCGGGAATGGCAGGAGATGGAAAGGCAGATAGCTGCTATGCGCCGCGCCTTCCACGTGATCGTATTCTGGGGGCACGGTGGCAAGACAGTGTTCTGGGTCGCATTCGGGCTCGCGCTCATTGTCATGCCCATCCGCGCCCTGCGACGTGCTCGCCGCAGGGCGCTTTCCTGGGAGCAAACTCAGACAGGCCTGCCATGGCACAAAGGCAGCCTGGCCATGCTTGGGATCCTCGCTGTGTTCTTGAGCCTGTGGCCCCCCGTCCTGTTGTGGATTCCCATGCTCGCCGAATCCCTGGAGCCGGACCTGCGTCTCGAAATGCTGATCCGCTTCATCATCTTCGAGTCGGCAGGAATCGTGTTGCTGGGCCTTTTCGTTTTCCGCATCACACGCCGACTTCACTTCCGGGACTGGCGGTTACGGCTGGAGGACGTGCCTGCTCAGCCCGGCAAGCCAGTGGCCTTTGAGATGCGCCGCGAAAGCGGCAAGCCACTCGACGACGGGCTCAGGTTTCAACTGCTCGGGTGGAAACCGAAATGGAACATACACAAGAACCTGACGCGATCCGGCGCCCCCCTCCGCCGGATACCGGGCGACGTGCGAATTGACGCACCGGCTCCTGCTGGAACCACGATTACCGGCTCTATTCAGCTCGACAATTCAAGGCTGACCACAGTCCCACCTGAAGGCGAGAAACACCCGAGGCGGGTCTTCGCGTTTCTGCAGGTCCGCCGGGGCTGGTGGCGCAAGTGCCTCTTTGACTTGCCATTGCCTGAGTTGTACCTTGCGCGGGCGCACATGCGGCAGAAATGAAGCCTGACCCGGCACGCTGCGTCGCGCTCAGCGCGAGCGGCCAATAGCGGCGCCCTTTTCCTGTGGACACACCGGCACCGAGCGTCTAGCCTCACCCCTGTCATCCCACGTGTCGTGGAGCCTGCAATGGCACTCTTGCGGCGTCACCTGCTGGCGATTATCCTGTTTCCGCTGACCGTCATCTTCGTGACGCTGCCGATCCTCGTGGTGGTGGTCTTGCACGTGCCGTCGCGGCTGGTTCCGGCGACGGTTGTCCGGGCGGTGCCGGTGGCTTCAACCATTCTGTTGGCACTGCTCCTGGGGCTGTGCCTGTACCGCCGCGACCCCGGCGCGCGGGCCGAATGGTCGGCGCTGGCGCCGGTGCTGGCGGCGGCCTTCGTCCTCACGCTGTACTGGAACTGCATCGTCGGCAACCTCTGGTGGGGACCGCGAGGCCTCATCACGTCGCCGGGCACGATGGGGCCGGCGGTCCTGGGCGGCGTCTGGGCGGTCGGCGTCACCCTGGTGTGCGGCGCGGCGGCGTGCATCTGGATGGCGCGGGCCGAGAGCGGCAACCGGCCCGCCGGTATCGGGCGCGAGGTGGCCACGGCGGCACTGCTGACGGTCCTGTGCCCCTGGCCGCGTCTGATCGGCCTGGCGGTCTCGCGAGAACTCGGCTGGGGGTTTGGCCCGACGTTCGAGGCGACTGCGGCAGACACGCACCTTCGCCTTGCCCTCGAGAGCGGCTTCGCGCTGGGGGGCGTCGTGATCCCCTGCCTGCTGGCCCTGGCGCTGCTCTGGCGCCGGGCCGACCTGGGCGGCCGCATCAGGGCCCTGGCGGTCGTGAGCGTGTGGGTCCTCGTCAACTTCTGGCTGGGCCGCCTCTATCCGTACGTGGTGTGGTTGGACCGCTACAACTGGGCGCAGGCCCTCGTCTTCGGGGCGATGGCAAGCGCCGTAGCACTGGCGTACGCGCAACTCGTGGTCGTGCCGCTTTGGCGCCGCGCCCGCCGCGAGGCCCCGGCCGAGACAGCCGTCGCGCCGTAACCGGAACTCGACCGACGGGTTTGACGAGATGTCGTCACGTCACGGAAACAGTCACAGGGAAAGGAGCCTCTCATGCTCAGGTCCGCTCTCACGCTCGTGCTGGCCGCACTCGTCGCAACCGTCTGGACAACCCGCGCGTTTGCGCGACAAGAGGTCCGGCGGCTGCCCGTCACCGAGTACGTCAGCAAGATGAAGGCGGGCTGGATCGGCCAGATGGCCGGCGTCGGATGGGGCGCACCGACCGAGTTCAAGTTCAAGGGCGAGATCATCCCCGAAGACCGCATGCCGAAGT
>CAZEBQ010000455.1:0-3224 GCA_964510295.1 uncultured Anaerolineales bacterium
CGCCGCGATATGGCGGTCGCAAGCGCGGTGGGTACGGAGACCCACCGCGCAAGACGCGTTGGCCTTGGGTGGTGTCGTCACGGGCGCTTAGTCTACACCGACGGTAAGAAGGCTTGCAAGGTGCGTCTGTTTTGGTAGAATACGTCGTTTCCCGGGGCGGCGGGCCGGGCCGCTGCCTGCATGGGACGGTTTCTGCGGAGGCGACGCTGTGGATGAAACGACGATGAGCGAAATCGAAAGGGCCTGCTTGCACGGAAGGAGCGATGAGGCCGAGAGGCTCCTCGAACAAACGGCCGGCGGCGAAACCGAGACCGCCTTCTACCACTACCACCTGGGGTGCGTCCGAGAAACACAGGGACGCTACGAAGAGGCCATCGACGCCTACGAGCGGGCCCTGCAACTCGAACCCGCCCACCGCGGCACCCTCTTCCGCCTGGCCTACCTCTACGACCTGCGCGGCGAGGAGGACCTGGCCGTCGACTACTACAAGCAGTGCGTCCAGCAGCCCCCCGTCCACGTGGGGGCCCTGGTGAACCTCGGCGTCCTCCACGAAGACGCCGGACGTTACGATGAGGCCATTGAGTGCTTCAGCCGCATCCTCAAAGCCAACCCGAACCACGGGCGGGCCAAACTGTTCCTGCGCGACGCCCGGGCCTCCCAATTCATGTACTACGACGAGGAGAGCCAACGCCGGCGCGACAAGCGGAGCCAGGTCCTCGAAATCCCCGTCACCGACTTCGAACTCAGCGTCCGCAGCCGCAACTGCCTGCACAAAATGAACATCAAAAACCTCGGCGACCTCATCGGGCACACCGAGCACGAACTGCTGTCGTACAAGAACTTCGGCGAGACCAGCCTCCAGGAAATCAAGGATATGCTCGCGTCGAAGAACCTCCACCTCGGCATGGCCGTCGAGGGAACCGAGCACACGATCGGCACACCGATGCCGGCGGCGCCACTGGTCCTGGCGACGTCGGCTCACGACGCCGGCGAGAGCGTGCCCATCGCCGACCTCGAACTCAGCGCACGGAGCCGCAAGGCACTCGACCGCCTCGGCATCGCCAGTCTCGGCGACCTCGCGAACCTGACCGAAGAACGGCTCCTCGCCTGCAAGAACTTCGGCGAGACGTCGCTGAACGAGGTCAAGCAGGTGCTTCGCCGCCACGGCCTTGCCTTGAACGAGTAACGACACGGGCCAACGTCCAAAGTCGAGCGGGGCCGAGACCCTTCCGGAAGGCCCCGCCTCCATCGGGCGGTGACGGCGAACGTTGGACGTTGGACTCTGAACTTTGCACGCTTCCTTACTAGTCCATGTGTGTTGCGGCGAGTGCGTGGCGGCTGTTCTCGAACCGCTTCGCCACGCGGGCCCCTTCACGCTCTTCTTCTACAATCCCAACATCCAACCGCTGCTGGAGTTCCGACGACGGGCCAAGAGCGTCCAGGTCCTGGCCGACCACGAACACCTCGACGCACACCTCGACCTGGCCTACGATCCCAAGGCGTTTCTCAGGGCCGTGCCGTGGGACCGGCCCGAACGGTGCCTGGCGTGTTATCGGCTGCGGATGGCCGAGACCGCGCGCGCAGCCGCAGAGCGGGGATGCGCCGCCATCACCACGACGCTCCTGGTGTCGGTCCATCAGGATCACGAGGCCGTCCGGGCCGCCGGCGAACGCGAGGCCGCCGCATGGGGCCTCACATTCCACTACGAGGACTGGCGGCCGCTCGCCGAGCACGGACACCGGGAGGCCAAACGCCGGAGCCTGTACCGGCAGCAGTACTGCGGCTGCATCTTCAGCGAACAGGAACGGTTTGCTCCCACCCGCCTCCACCTCTACCGGGGAGGGGCCGATGCGGGGCACGCCCGCCGCGGAGGTGATGCGTGACGAAACCTGCCGCGTGCGCGGGCCCGGGCGCCCGCGCCCTGATGGCTCGAACCGTCCTGATGGTGAGCGTGGCCGGCGCCTCGTTCAGCGGCTGCGCGTGCGAACGGCCGCGCCGCGCCGCTCGCATTGGAACCGAGGTGCCGCGGGTCCGCGTCAAACTTGGCTCAGACGCCCACTCGGTCGCCGTGGCCGTCAAGGGCAAGTGGCGCCTGACGGGCCGCGACGGAACCATCGCCTCCGGCAAACGTCTCGACTGGACGCCGGTTACCGTTTCCGGCGGCAACGTCGTCTTCGGACGCATCGCCACCGCCAACGGGCCGGTTGAACTCACCGGCTCCCGCGACGACCCCGTCGGGGTTTCGCAGACGGTCGGGGGCCGTTCGCGGCTTCGCCGTTACCGCGGGACGCTCAGGATCGCCCCCACCACCAACGGTGCCGTCCGACTCGTCAACACGGTGCCGATGGAGGCCTACCTGGCGGGCGTGCTCGCAATCGAACTTTACAAGGGCTGGCACGTCGAGGCGTACAAGGCCCAGTGCATCGCCGGCCGGACCTACGCGCTGATGGAACGCAACGGACGCCGACGCTACGACTTCGACGTGTACGATTCGACTCGCAGCCAAGCGTACGGCGGCCTCGACACCGAGACCGACACGGCGTGGGACGCGGTCGAGGCCACCTGGGGCGTCGTCGCAACCTGCCGGGCCACCAATGGCAAGCACGCCCTGTTCAAAACGCTCTACCATTCGGCGTGCGGGGGCGACACGGTGCCGGCGGGCAGCGTGTTCGGCGGCTCGACGGCGGCGCCGCTCGTCGGGGGCACCAAGTGCACCTTCTGCCGCAACTCCTCCAAGTACCGCTGGCCGGCGGTCGTGTTGACGAAGCGGCAGATCAGCGAGGCCCTCCGGCGAAGCGGCTCGGCGAGCCTCGCGGCCCTGGGACCGGTCGGACGCGTCGAGGTCGCCACGCGGACCGGTCGCGGGGGCCGGGCCGAGCAGATCCGCATCGTCGATACGGCCGGCAAGGCCGTCCTGAGCCGGGCTGCCTATTGGCGGAGGCTCGTGGGGGCCTCCAAGGTGCCCAGCACGTGGTTTGCGATCGAAGACCGCGGCGACCGCATCGCCCTGACCGGCGGCCGCGGATACGGACACGGCGTCGGCATGTGCCAATGGGGCGCCCAGTACCTGGCGACGCACGGCAAGACTGCTGAGGAGATCCTCCGGTACTATTACCCCGGCGTCGAACTCGTTCGCGTATACTGACGCGTCAGGTGGGTGTGGCAATTCTTTCTGGTGATCGCAGGCGGTTGTAGCGCCGGGCTTTATGCCCGGCGGCCGTTGG
>CAZEBQ010000456.1:0-3216 GCA_964510295.1 uncultured Anaerolineales bacterium
TGTGCATAAAGAGTTTAGCCGTTTTTTGCGTCTTGGCGGCTTGGCGCGAGGGGTTGTGGCGGTTGGCCGTCAGGGCGTTTTTCGGGCGTTCGCGCATTTTCGCCGTTTTTGATAGCGCCAGGGCCGATTTTGGGGCACTTGGATTGTTAGAGTTCTAACAACTTTCGGCGTGCGCGTAAGTCCTTGTCGGGAAAGAGGTTACGTCATTTCGGCCGGTGGGTCGATTCGCCCGTCGGATCGCGCCAAGATGCCGGAATAAGGCGCGTTTTTGCGGCACAAATGCCGCATGCGCCTCGGCATTTTGTATACTTCAGTATCGATTGAGGTCGCTCCATAGGGGTGAAAACGGGGGTAAAAATCGGTAAATTCGTGCAAAAGCGCGCCCAAAAAAAGTAAAAAGGCGAAAAAAGGCGGCGCTTTTTGCCTTACCTATCTTAACATTTGGGGGTCGAATCGCCTCGGGCGGCCCAAAAACGCAGATTCGGTCTCCGAAAAGCGCCGTTTTCGGGGTTGCGCGAAAAGGCCGTTTTACTAAAGTATATAATCGGCGCCGGCACCGCCGCAGGGTCATCCGGTCTGCCAGGTCACGAGCATCTGGCAGGCGACGGTCAGGCCAAGGGCCAGGGCGCCGGCCAGGACGTCATCGGCCATGATGCCCCAGCCCCCCCGAAGCCGTTCGGCCTGCCGGACGGGCGGCGGTTTGATGATGTCACAGACGCGAAACCAGAAGAAGGCCAGCATCAGGCTCAGCCAGCCCCACCGGTCGGTCGGCAACCACGCCGCCAGCGACGCGATGAGCATGCCCGCGACCTCATCCAGCACAAACGGCCGCGGGTCGTGCCGCCCGATGCGCTTCTCGAACCACGTGCCGACGGGCACGCCAACAACCGTGGCCGCCAACGCCAGCGACGCAATGCTCCACCACGGCGCCCCCAGGTAATACGCCGCAGCGACGAGGCCGCCGACGGCCAGCGAGGCAAAGGTGCCGCTCGGCCCCGGGATGAAGCCGATGCGTCCGAACGAGCCGAGCAGACCGCCGACGCCCCGCAGGCGTGCCCTGTCCTGGCGCTGGTCGCGCCACTGCCGCCTCAGGCTGATGGGTGCGTTGAAGAACAGGTTGAAGACACCGTGCTCCAGCAGCGCCCCCTTCTCGCCGAAGACCGGCACGATGCCGATGGCATGGGTGGCCCACCGCGTGGCCATGAACGTGGCCAGCGTCGGATACGCCTGGACCATCTGGATGGGGAACCCCAGGTACCCGATGTATTTCCAATACGAGAGGCAGACGGCCAGGGAGTAGTTCTTCCAGTCGCGTTTCCACAGGGCCAGGCCCGTGGCGTAGAGGCCGCGCGTCAGCGAACCCGGCGAGATCGGCGTGAACTGGAACAGGACCACGGTGCCGCCGAAGATCGCCCCCGACTCCGCCGTCGACCCGCCGTACCTGGCGGCCAACCAGTACCCGAGAAGCACCGAGACGATCTGCGTAATCGGAATCGTGAACAGGTGGACGACCAGGCTCAGCAGGTAGGTCTGGATGTAGGGCTCGCGGATGTGCGAGAGGATGCGCTCGGTCTCCTCATCGTCGAGAACGCCTTCGGCCCGGCCTTCCTCAATCATGTCGCGGAGCCACTGTTCCCGCCGCACGCGGCTGAAGTACAGGCCGAAGGGCCGGACGCAAAGGTAGCGGAACACGTCCCACGCGTACCGGCGGTCGGTCAGAGCGCGATGGGCGGCCGCCGGCAGAATCGCCAGCGTGAACCGCTGGAGCCAGAACGCAACCGGCCATCGCACGAGGGCCCTGGCCCGACGCTCCGTCACGCGGCCCTTGCGGTGCCAGTCGATGAGGATCTCGGCCTCGCTGGCGCGAACCGCTCGCCGCAGGTACCCGAACCTCGTCAGCGTCCTGCCGACGTGCCGCCGGTACGTCGCACTGCCCCACAGGTGCTGAAAGAAGCGTCCGACCAGCGGCACGAGGCCCACGAGAACAAACAGGGTCAGTCGCACCGGCCGCGCCCCCATGCGGTCGGCCTTCTCGGCGTCCATGACGTGGCGGGCGGCATAGCCATCGGCCCATGCGCGGCAGGCCTTCTCGCGCAGCGCGTTGTCGCGGAGGACGCGCAGGCGATGGTTCGCGAGGTCGAGTTGCGCGCCGTGATACCGCGCCTCGGCCATCCGCAGTTCGGCGACGGCGCCGCCAAGACCCTCAAACCGTTCGGGATGGGCGTGGACAAACGCTTCGAGGCGGTCGAGGTCGCCGCGGTCGAACTGGACGATGCGGCCGTGCGCCAGGCCCCTGAGAATCAGTTTCACGTCGGCCGGGCTCATCGGCAGAAACGGGAGCAGCGCGAGTCCGGCCCCGAAGTCGACGGCCACAAGTCCGTCGGCGGGCCCGTCGCCCGCGCCGTGGCGCTTCAGGACGTTCGGCTGGCTCTTCATCGTCCACCATTCGTACTGGCGGGCGAGTTCCGGGGCGCCCATCTCGTGGAACAGGTTGACCAGCCGCCGCATGAACCCGCGCTTGGCGGCGTACTCGGTGGCGGGCTCGCCGGCATCGGCGTCGCCGGGACGGCCCGTCTTCGAGAAGGCCTGGTCGTCGACGTCGAGTCGCCAGACGCGGCCGTCGATCCACTCGAGCACCTGGCCCATGCTGCCGAGGCCCGGCTCGTAGAAGGTGGCGTGGACGTCGACGACACAGGTCTCGGCCCCCATCCGCTCGGCCGCGGCGCGGCGGAACAGTTTGTGCCACAGGGCGGCGGCCCGCACGGCCGAGGCGTTCACCTGGAGCCCGAACGGGGCCTGGAATCCGATACCGTACAGGACGTTGCGGAAGAAGCGGCCGAACCGCGACCACGGAACGAAAATCTTGACGGCGTATGCGCGGCCGACCTCGAGCGGCGTCGGGGCATCGCGGTCGCCGTGCCACTCGAACCGCAGCAGACGGGCCCGATAGACCTGGCCGGCGAACCCGCCGCCGACGTACTTCTCCAACTCAAACGCCGCCTTCGCCTTCCACGCGGGCGCAACGCCCGTCAGGTCGAGTTCGAGAACGTCGCCGACCTCGTGGCGGGTGACCCGTCGGGGGCGCAGCAGGTGCGCGCCGTCGGCGACGGCGGCCAACTCGCGACAGACCTCGCTGGAATACTGTTTCGCCACGTCGTCGCCTTCAGTGCCTTTTCGGAAGAAACGCGCCGCGCAAGCGCGGCGGCTAACGCGCGC
>CAZEBQ010000457.1:0-3214 GCA_964510295.1 uncultured Anaerolineales bacterium
CGAAAAAAGGCAGCGCTTTTTGCCTTACCTATCTTAACATTTCGGGGTCGAATCGCCCCTGGTGGCCTGAAAACGCAGATTCGGTCTCCGAAAAGGGCCGTTTTCGGGGTTGCGCGAAAAGGCCGTTTTACTAAAGTATATAATCGGCGAGGGGCCCCGAACGGGCCCGCCGCGGCGTACGTGTTTAGGTTGTCGTTCTGAGGCCCGCTTGCGGGCCGAAGAATCTCGCCGCCGGCCACGGCACGGACTGTGGCCGTGCCAGGGTGGTCTTTGCTGTTTCGTCGTTTCCACGGCGAGACCCTTCGCTTCGCTCAGGGTGACAGCCACAACCGACACGCTAAACACGTACGCCGCGGCAGTGGCGGGTCAGTTGGCGGGGACGGCCGAGGGTTGGGGGGCGGTGTCGTAGGTGGCGAGGAGCCGGTCGGAGATGCTGAAAAAGGCGTCGGCCACGTCCGGGTCGAAATGCTTGCCGCGCTCCAGACGGATGGCCTCCACCGCCACGTCCGGTGTGAAGGGCTGTTTGTAGCGTCGGCGCGAGAGGAGGGCGTCGAGGACGTCGGCGAGTCCGACGATGCGTCCGTGCAGGGGGATCTGCTCGCCTTTGAGGTGGTGGGGGTACCCGCGTCCGTCCCATCGCTCGTGATGGGACAGTGCGATGTCGCGTGCAGCGACGGTGACCTCGTTTTCTTCGGCCTCACCGAGGATTTCTGCACCCATGAGGGGGTGGGTTTCGACGATTCCCCGCTCCTCGACGGTCAGGCGGGCGGGTTTCTGGAGAATGGTGTCGGGGATGGCGACTTTGCCGACGTCGTGCATGGGGCTGGCCCGTTTGAGGAGTCGGACGTCGTTGGACGAAAGGTCCATGGCCTCGGCCAGGAGCACGGAGGTGTTGCTGACCTGTCGGAGGTGATCGACGGTCTCGTTCTCTTTGAATTCGATGACGGCCGAGAGGCGAAGCATGGTGTCGACGTAGGCCTGTTTGAGTTGGGCCTGGAGCAGAGCATTGTGGACGGCGACGGCCGCCATCGACGCCAGCGACAGGATGCCAGGGTCGTCGACGCTGGGGAACGGGACGGCGTCGCTGTCGGGTCCGATGCGGTTGAACAGTTCGAGCACGCCGATGACCTTTCCGCCGGGGCACCGGAGGGGGACGGCGAGGATGCTCTTGGCGCGGAACCCGGTGTCGGCGTCGAGGTCGCGGTTGACGCGGAAGGCTTCGTTGCCGGTGAGGGCGTCGGTGTCGTCGATCTTGGTGGTGCGACCGACCGAGGCGACGAATCCGGCGAGCGACTCGGTGGATGCGGGCATTTCGCGGTCCAGGAGCAACCGGGTGATGTCGGCCAGGGGAAGGCGGTCGTTCTGGGCGGCGAGGAATCGCAACTGGCCTTTTTCGAGGATGTAGAGGCTGCCGGCCTCGGCCCATGCCAGGGTGCGTGCCTGTTGGAGGATGGTGTTGAGGATGGCACGGCGGTCGGGGGCCGCAGCGGCGCCTTCGGAGGCGGGTGCCGTGTTGCGGAGGGTTTGGGCCGTGTCGTGCAGCATTTGGATTTGCTCGTTGATGGTCATGATTCCTATTCTATCCCATCCCCCCGTGTCGGTGATCGCAGCGCGTGTGTGTCGGTGTTACTGTGCGATGGCCTTCCATCCCTCGTTGAGGTCTTTGAGGCAGTCGATGACGTCCTGGATGCGTTGGGTGTCGCGGTGGAGGTTGGCTTCGCCGAGGTGCCGGATGCTGAACTGGTAGAGTCGGCGCAGGTTCGTGGCGACCTCCCCGCCGTTTTCGACATCGAGGCAGGAGTCGAGTTCGTTGATGATGGCGAGTGCCTTGTTGATGAACTCTCCCTTTTCGGCGTAGTTGCCTGCCTGGAGTTCGGCCTTGGCCTGTTCGAGGAACTTGATGGCGCCCTCGTAGAGGAGGACGATGAGTCTGCCGCGGGTTTGAGTGGTGACGGCGTTTTCGTGATAGGCCCCGATTGCGCCTTTCATTCTTTTGGTTCCTTTTCCTGGAGCCCAGCCATACTCATAGCCCCCCGTTGGGCTTCGAGGAGGGTAAGGGCCTTCCCGAATCTTAATCACTCTCTTTGTTGGATTCCAATGCGGCGAAGAGCGAGTCGAAGGCCCCTCGCTGCGCATCGAGCCGTGCCAGTGTGGCCTCGAGGCGTGCGTACTGTGCGACGAGGCGCTCCTCCATCTCTTCGAGCCGTATCTCTTCGCGTTCGATGTTCTGGTCGATGATATCAATGGTGCCGGAGTGCGTGAGGTTGCTGTAGCCGTTCAGTTTCGTGGCGAGGGTGCCGTCGACCTCGTCCAGGATGTCCTGAAGGCGGTCGTAGATCTGCCCGGCGACCCCCTGGCGGACGCGAACGGTATAGTTGCGCGTTTCGCTCGTTCCGCCCGAGACGACCATCAGCATCAGGTACTGTTCGGGGTTGCCGTAGACGCCGGTGAGGGTGGTGCCGGCGACGTCGAGGTCGCGGTAGGTGTCCTCGTTGTCGAGTTTGATCTGGGCGCTGGCGATGTCGCCCACCGCGTCATACTCCACCTTGAGGTCGTAGGTGCCGCCCTGGGTGCTCTCGCCGGCGCTGGTGAACTGGATGTCGGACGAATCGACGGCCCCGGTGGCGACGGCGCCGACGAGGTTCAGGACGGCCTGGTAGTCTTCGGCGACGGCATCGTCGAAGGCGGCCTCATCGAACGAGAACTCGCCGTAGCGGTCGACCTCCAGGCCGATCTGATTGGCCAGGGTGAAGGTCTCGCTGCCGTCGAGGAAGCCTGCGGCCGGCTGGATCAGCGCGGCGCGGATCTGGTTGAAGACGCCGTTGAGAAAGTAGTCGCCCTGCAGCACGCCGCTGGTCTCGGCAGCCTGGTCGTAGCCGGTGTAGGTGTCGATCTTGGTCTTGACGGTGTTCAACACGGCCGCAAGGTTCGTAAGGTTCTGCTTCAGAGTGGCGGTGGTTCTGGAGAGGGTGATGGTGGTATCGCCGGTTCCCGTCAGATGGAGGGTTCCGGGCAGGACGTCGGTAACGGTGTTGCTGCTTCGTTCGATGAAGTCGGGATTGGGATAGCCATCGACTTGGATCTGGGCGTTCTGGGCCGTCTGGGTTTCGGTCCAGTCGGCGGTGGCGAACCCCTCCAGGGTCGTTGCCGCCTCGACGGTGATGGTGAAATCCTCGCCGGTGTCTTGTCCGGCGAGGACCAGGTGGACGCCCTG
>CAZEBQ010000458.1:0-3207 GCA_964510295.1 uncultured Anaerolineales bacterium
CACCGCGCACGACATGTGACCCACCGCGCACGACATGTGACCCACCGCGCACGACATGTGACCCACCGCGCACGACATGTGACCCACCGCGCACGACCTGTGACCCACCGCGCACGACCTGTGACCCACCGCGCACGACATGTGACGCACCGCGCACGACATGTGACGCACCGCGCACGAGGTATGTCGGATCGCTTGGCCCCGTGCTCCGCCTGCTGGCGACGGCTGTCTGCCTGGCCGCCGCCTGTGCGCCGGCGCCGGCCGGCGAAGCGCAGGCGCCGGCCCGGGCGGCCCTGACCTGGACCGACCTGCCGCGGCTGCCGCCCGGACCGGGCGAGGACGTCCAACGCGGCGTGGCGGGCGCGTTCGTCGGTGTGCACGACGGCAGGCTCATCGTGGCGGGCGGTGCGAATTTCCCCGACGCACCCCCGTGGCGAAACGGTGAGAAGGTCTGGTGGGATCACGTGTTCGTCCTCGATCGGACGCCACACGGCATCGTTCGTTGGATTCGCGGCGACGCCCTCCGCCTGCCCCGGCCGAGCGCCTACGGCGCAAGCGTGGACACACCACACGGCGTTGTGCTGATCGGCGGTTGCGACGCGGGTGCGTGCTTCCGCGAGGTCCGCCTCGCCCGGTGGAACGGTTCGCAGGTTACCTTCTCGCCGTTGCCCGACCTGCCCCGGCCGCTGGCCTTCATGGCCGCCGCCAAGGTCGGCGACGCCATCTACGTGGCCGGCGGCCAGGAGACGATGACCGAGGCGCGGGCGACGACGAACTTCTGGCGGCTGGACCTCGCGCCGTACGATCCGTCGAAAGACAAACAGGACCCGACGTGGGGGTGGGACCGGCTCGAGCCCTGGCCCGGCCCGCCGCGCATCCTCCCCGTAGCCGCCGGCCAGAGCGACGGGGCGACCGACTGTTTCTACCTCTTCAGCGGCCGCAACGTTGCCCCCGACGCCGAGACGACGATTCTAACCGACGCCTGGAAGTTCAATCCGGCGCCCCAGAGGTGGACCCGTCTGGCGGACGTTGGCCTCAAAGGCGAGCCGCCGCGCGCGATCATGGCGGCGCCGGCGGTGGCGTCGGGCGCGGGGCACATCCTCGTGTTCGGCGGCGGCCGGGGGAAACGGTTTCTCGTCCTGGAGCGTCTCAGCCGCCGCATCAAGGAGGCGAAGGCCGGCGGAGAGACGGCCAAAGCCATCGCCCTCGCATTGAAGAAGGTCCACCTCCTGAGCACGCACCCCGGCTTCAGCCGCGACATGCTCGCCTATCACACGATCACCGACACGTGGACCCGCGTCGGCTGGTTTCCGGACGCCTGCCCGGTAACGACGACGGCGGTGAAGCGCGGCGACTCCATCGTCATCCCCAGCGGCGAGGTTCGGCCCGGCGTGCGGACGCCGATGGTCTGGAAGGCCGACCGGCCGCCGACCCGGCCGTTCGGATGGATCAACTACGCCGTGCTCGGCGTGTACCTGGCCGCACTCGTGGCGATGGGCGTTTATTTCTCGCGGCGCGAAAAGACGACCGACGACTTCTTCAAGGCGGGCGGCCGCGTGCCGTGGTGGGCGGCGGGGCTGAGCATCTACGGCACGCAACTCAGTGCCATCACGTTCATGGCCATTCCCGCCAAGACCTTCGCCACCGACTGGCGGTATTTCATGGGGAACGTGGCCATCGTGATGGTGGCGCCGCTCATCATCTTCCTGATCCTTCCGTTCTTCCGCCGCCTGAACGTGACCACGGCGTACGAGTACCTGGAGAAGCGTTTCAACGTGGTGGCGCGGCTGTTCGGGAGCGTCATGTTCATGCTGCTGCATTTGGGGCGGATCGGGATCATCCTGTTTCTGCCGTCCATCGCCCTGAGCGTCGTGACGGGCATCGACGTGCGGGTCTGCATCGTGGCGATGGCCGTCCTGAGCATCCTCTACACGGTGCTCGGCGGCATCGAGGCGGTCATCTGGACCGATGTGCTCCAGGTCGTCGTTTTGCTGGGCGGCGCATGGCTGTCGCTGATGCTGATCTCTGCGCACATTCCGGGCGGCCTGGGCGGTATGATCGACATCGCCGCCGAGGCCGGCAAGTTCCACACCTTCGACTTCCGGTTCGACCTGCAGACGCCCACCTTCTGGGTCGTCCTGCTCGGCGGACTGGCCGCCAACTTCATCTCGTACGGCAGCGACCAGACGGTCATCCAGCGGTACCTGACGACCAGGGACGAGAAGGCGGCCGGCCGGGGCATCTGGACCAACGCCGTCCTGGTTATCCCGGGGTCGCTGCTCTTCTTCGGTATGGGCGCGGCACTGTACGTCTTCTTCAAGACGCGGCCGGACCTGCTGAACCCGACGCTTGAGAACGCCGACGCCATCTTTCCGTGGTACATTGTGACACAGTTGCCGACGGGCGTGGCGGGCCTGTTGATTGCGGCCCTGTTCGCGGCGGCGATGTCGAGTCTGGATTCGAGTATGAACTCCATCGCCACCGCCGTCACCACCGATTTCTACCGCCGCTTCAAACGCGATGCGGCCGACCGCACGTGCCTCGCCCTGGCCCGATGGGTCACCGTCGTCGTGGGGCTGGCAGGGATGGTCCTGGCGCTGCTCATGACGGGATGGGACATCAAGAGCCTGTGGGACGAGTTCAGCAAGGTGATTGGCCTGTTTGCCGGGGGCCTGGGCGGGCTGTTCCTCCTGGGCATCTTCAGCCGCCGGGCGCACGGCGTCGGGGCGCTCGTGGGCCTTGTGGCCAGTGCCGCCGTCCAGTTCACGGTGAGCCGGACGGGTGTCGTGTACCTGTTGCTGTACAGTTTCACGGGACTGGCGACGTGCGTCGTGGTCGGATACGTCGCGAGTCTTATCATTCCCGCCCGTCCCAAGCCGCTTGCGGGGCTGACGCTGTACACCCTCCGCGGGCAGCGCGACTGACCGAGGGAGTTTCCGACGATTGCGCGGTGGGCAATCTTGCCCACCGCGTGGGAACGGCAGGAAGGCGGCGCGGCGGGCAGGATTGCCCGCCGCGCAACCCGGCACCGCGCCAGAGAAGAAAAGGGTTTAAGGAAGGGAACTTGCACCATGGCCGAACACATCGAGGGCCTGATTGCGGCGCCGTTCACGCCCATGCACGACGACGGGAGCGTGAACCTTGCCCCGATCGAGGCCTACGCCGACCTGCTCGCGCGAAACGGCGTGGCGGGCGTGTTCGCGTGCG
>CAZEBQ010000459.1:0-3196 GCA_964510295.1 uncultured Anaerolineales bacterium
TGGCCGCGACGCCAGTGAACCACTTCCGGATGGTCGCGCTCGATCTGGCCCAGGATGTCGGACTGCTTCTTGGCCAGGACCTGGTATTCCGTCAACTCAAAGGCCAGGATGTCGCGGACCGAGACCATGCCGTGGGCCACGTCGTCCTCGATGACCGGCAGGTGACGCACGTTGTGGGCCGTCATGAGGCGGCGGACCTTCGAGATGAGGGTGTCGGAGCGGCACGAGATGACGCCCGGCGACATGATGGCCGCCACGCTCACCTTCGACGGGTCCGACCCCTGCGACACCACCTTCGTGATGATGTCCCGCTCGGTCATGATGCCGACGACCTGTTGGCGGTGCCCGAGCACGACCAGGGATCCCACGTCGTGGTCTGCCATTCTGGCGGCGGCGCTGGCCACCGTGTCGGTGTCGCGGATCGTGAGGACGCGCGCCAGTCTCCAGTCTTTCAAGTCCGCCTCCCGGACGGTTGCTACCGTGGCGGTCCCGATCACGTGTGTACCCCCAATGCGAGAGTGCGCTGGATGCCCTTTTATCGGCCAATCGCGGCGTAACCTTTGCGCGAAACGGGGATGGCAGACAAAAAGGGTGCACCTCACTGGAAGGGCGCTGGCGGCGTTTTCTCCGGCAGAGGACCCAAACGTGGTGTATACTGTTGTAGCGAGGATCCGTGTCGAGAGCCTGCTTGCGGCCTTTGCTGCGAAGGGGGATGGCGATGAACACGCCGAACCACACGTCAGGCGTAGCACCGCTTCTTGAACCGCTTGAGCCGCGACTGCTGCTCGATGCCGGCGACGCGGCCACCGCAGTGCTTCTTCAGGGCGACGATCCCTGGTACTGGCCGCCGGCGGCGTCGGTGTTCCCTGCCAACCCCGACACGGGTGATTTGGTGTCGGTTACCCTGGAGGGCGAATGGCCCGACAGCAGCATCCCCGGCGACCTGTCCGGCTACCCGTCGATGGAGCGCATCGGCTCCGACCTGTTCGTGAGCGCCTACGCCTACCTCGGCATCTCCCTGCCGGTGGTCACGCCGTGGTCCGTGACGGGAACCATCGGGCCGCTTCCGGCCGGCGACTACGGCGTCTTTGCGTCGGTCTATTACTGGACCACGCCGGACGATGTCTGGCTGGCCGAAGGCCCGGACCGCGTGGCCGACGTCTCCGTCGCCGCCGCACGCCCGCACCCGCCGACGAACGTCCGCATCGCGCCGCGCGACGACACGGGCGCCTCCGACAGCGACGGCATCACGAAAGACCCCACGCCCGAGATCGTCTGGGAACCTTCCGCCGACCCGGACGTCGTCGGCTACGAGGTGTCCGTCTCGTTCCACGACGAGCGGTTCTGGGCGACCGGGACGAGTTGGGTCTGGCCGTATCGGTCCTTCCTGCCGGAGGGGACCCACACCCTCTACGTGCGGGCCAAGGACCATGCGGGCCGGTTCAGCGACCCGGCCGTTTACCAGTTCACCATCGACTACAGCGGGCCGCGAATCGTCCTGCACAGCCCGTCGGGACTCGTGCCCGAACCGGTCAACGAGGTCCATGTCACGTTCAACGAACCGATCAACGACGATTCGTTCGCGACAGACGACGTGAAGGTCACGGCCGACGCGCTGTTCCTTTACATCCCCGTGACGGGCATCCATCCCGCAGGCTACGACACGTACCGGATCGCATTCGACGGACCGGGCCTGCCGGTGGATTACCAGGTCCTCGTCGGACCGCACGTCGAAGACCTGGCCGGCAACGAGATGGACCAGGACGCCGATGGGGTCAACGGCGAGATGCCCGACGATATCTACGACGCCGGTTTCGTTGTGGTCGATGCGGCCCAGGTGGCCGACATGTGGCCTGCCCCCGGGTCGGCCCGCTGGCTGGTCTCGTCGGTCCGCGCGCGATTCACCAGGGATATGGACGGCGAGACCATCAACGGGAAGTCGGTCTGGGTCTCGCGCGATCCGGGACCCGACGGGCAGTTCGGCACCGGGGACGACCCCCGCGTTGACGGGTTCGTCCAGTACGATGCCGCAGGGCGCACGGCCGTGTTCACCCCGTATCTGGAACGGCTTCCCCGCGGCCTGTATGCCCTGTGCATCGAGGATGACGTCACGGATGCGTGTGGGGCCGCGTTGGACGGCGACTGGCCGGGCATGTGGCCGGGTTTCCCCTCGGGCGATGGCGAGGCGGGCGGCGATTTCGTCGCCGAGTTCGTCGTCGATGATCTCGCGCCTGTCATCAACCAGGTGCGATTCAACGACGCCGGCCTCGGTATCAGCCGCATCGAGGCGGGCGGTATCGGTGTCCGCACCATCGACGTGGAGTTCAGCGAAGCGGTGGACTTTGCCGCTGAAGACGTGACCGTCCAGACGGTCACCTTCCCCGGGGGGGCGGAGGCTATCAGCGAGACGCTGACGCCAACGGTCGAGCAGCCGGCGCCGGACGCCATGCGCATCACGCTCGGCGATCCCGTCGGCCCCGTCGACACGTGGGTCAAGGTGACCCTGAGCGCAGCGGGCATTACCGATGCGGCCGCGAACCGCCTCGACGGCGACCCGCGCAGCGGCATGGCCGGCCACGGCTACCTCTATGATGCCCTGGCGGACCTGCCGAGCGGCGACGGGGCGCCGGGCGGCGACGCCGTCTTCTACGTCGGCAGCCTCCAAACGGACTTCCGCGGATTCGGCCCGAACGATGAAGAGCCCAACGGCACCGTCGATTCCTGGGACATCAGCGGCTTTACGCAGCGATACCTGGCGGGCGACCTCGACGCCGACTTCCGAGGCTTCGGACCCGGCGCCGAAGAGCCGAACGGCGTGGTCGATTCCTGGGACATCAACGGGTTCACCTCGCGCTACACGGCGGCGATTGCCGCCGGCACCCATCTCGACCCGTTGCCGAAGGCCGGCGGTGGAAGCGTGACTGCCCCCGACCCGCTGCCGCTGATGGCCGCCGATGCCGTCTCGCGGCTCCGTGACGCTCCGGAGACCGCGCTCCTGGCCGGGACCAACACGGCGGACCCGTCTGACCCGCAGCCGGCCGGCGAGCCCGCGACGGCGCTGCGCCCCTTGCCGGCCGCCTCGCCGGCTGAGCGGTCCGAGAGAACTTGTGCGCGGTGGTTCGGAGCCTGCCCTGAGCCTGTCGAACGGGTAACCACCGCGCAAAAACCCGATGAATCGCGGCGGGTGCGGAGACCC
>CAZEBQ010000460.1:0-3172 GCA_964510295.1 uncultured Anaerolineales bacterium
CCGTTTGCGGGGCTGCGCGGCGGGTACGGAGACCCGCCGCGCACGAAGTGGCGCTCTAGTGTTAGTTTACGGTGTTGCATGCCATCCCCACGCTCTTGAGGTGGGCACCGCACCTGGTCCACAAGAGCAATTCTGTTGACACTGCTTTCTCGCGGTCCCTATACTCGCCGGGCGAGGGAGTGTCTGCGCTTCGGGTGCATCGATTTGTCGCGGGAGCGATGTGAACAGCACCAGATCCACCTTCGTGCGTCTCCTCGTGTGTGCGGCCGCAGTGCTGTCGGCCGTCTCCGCCGGTGCATGCGCCGCCGAGGTTGAAGCGGGCGCGCCGGCCCCCATGATCCAGGTCACCGGACGCGTCATCCACACGTGGTACGAGCGGCCGGACCTGCGTGTCATGCTCGTCATCGACGGGTTCACGGTCATGACGGCCAAGGAGCAACTGACGGCCCGCGACGGCGTCGTCTGGTTCGACGAGCAGGCCGCCCGAACCAGCGGCAAGGCCACCCTCGGCGTTTACGCCGAGACCGGCGTCGAATACCGGGATGCCGACGGCCAGGTCGAGACGTTCGACTCGGCCTACCTGGTCATGGAAAGCGCCGGCGAGGTCCTCCGTCACTGCGACGGCGACGAGCGAGGCCGTGCCGCCGATACCGAACTGTTCCTGCGGGCGAGGAAACTCCGCAACGAGTACCTCGCGAGCGGCCGCCGAGAGACCCCCACCGCCGTGACGCCCCCGCCCGAGCCGCCCGAGAAGGTCGAACCCCCCGGCGTCCGCGAGGCCGGCGTCCCCGAGGAGATCACCATCATCTCGCAGGACGACGTCCGGCAGGTCAATTTCACGAGTTTCGTCGAGAAGCAGAAAGACGAGCACGGACGCCTGGTCGACGTCCGCGTCAGCATCTGGACGGGCGGCGTGTACGTGGCGCGCGGCGATATGGAAATGGCCGCCGACAACCTGGTCATCTGGACGCCCGAGGAGGCCATCCGCGCCGCCGCCAGCCCCAAACCGAAGGGCGACGAGACGGCCAAACCCGACGAAACGAAGCCGACGACCGAGCCGCCGCTCCCCGAACCCGCCACCGGCGTCCCCGCCGCCGGCGGCGCCTCGCGGAGTCTGGCCGCCGAGGCCTACTTCGACGGCCACGTCCGCATCAGCCAGGGCCGCCGCATGATCCAGTGCAACCAACTGTTCTACGACTTCCGGCGCGACCAGGCCCTGGCGATGAACGCCAAGATCAAGACCTTCTCCGACGTGCGGAACGTCCCGGTGTACTACTACGCCGACGAGGTCCGGCAACTGGCCCAGGGCCTGTTCGTCGCGACCGACGCCCGGATGACCACGTGCGAGTTCGCCCATCCGCATTACACGGTGGGCGGCAAGCAGATGACGCTCACGGACCTGTCGCCCCCGCCGCTGGAGGACGAGGAGACCGGCGAACCGAAGCCCGTCCAACGTCGCGTCCGCTTCACCGGCAAGGACGTGACGTTTCGCGTCCGCAACCTGCCCCTCTCCTACTGGCCGACCATGGCCGGCGACCTCGAAGAAGCCGTCACGGCCCTGCGGACCCTGCGCATCGAGAACCGCTCGAACCGCGGCACCGGCCTGGTGACCCAGTGGCACCTGATGAAACTCCTGGGCATCGACGCCGAACCCCCCGGCTTCAACATGTACCTGAACGCCGACGTGTGGTCGGAGCGCGGCCCGGCGCTCGGCATCGAGTCCGATTACGCCCGCAAAGACTTTTACGGCGAGTTCCTCACGTACTTCCTCCGCGACAGCGGAAAAGACAGCGTCGGCTCCCAGGACATCGAGCCCCGCGACAAGAACCGCGGACGCATCCTCTGGCGCCACCGCCACTACCTGCCCAAGAACTGGGAACTGACGCTCGAACTCTCGAAAATCACCGACGCCAACTTCATGAACGAGTTCTATGAAAGAGAGGACGAGACCGACAAAACCCAGGAAACCCTCCTCTACCTCAAAAAGCAGGAACAGGATCAGGCCCTCACGATCCTCATGACCGAACGCATGAACGACTGGCAGAACCTGACCGACTACACCCCACAGATCGGGTACAACAGGATCGGCCACAGCCTCTGGAAGGACCACCTCACGTACTTCCAGGACAGCGAGTTCGCCCTGGCCCGGTACCGGGCGCCGGACCAGTTGCCGATTCGCGGCTCGAACACCGAGGTCGTGGCCGACACCATCCACGAAATCGACCTGCCGCTGAAACTCGGCGTCCTGAACCTCGTCCCCTTCGTCGAGGGCCGGGCCTCCTACTTCGGTGAAACACTCATGCGCACCGGCGACGAGGACCGGTACGCCGCCCGCGCCGGCGCACGGGCCGCCACCCGGGCCTGGCGCGTCTATGACGGCGTCGAGAGCGACTTCTGGGACCTCCACCGACTCCGCCACGTCAACATCTTCGACGCCAGCGCCTACGCCACGTCCAACAACGTCGAGAGCCAGACCCTCATCCCCTTCGACGTGGCCGAGGCCGGCACGCCCGTCGTCCAGGGCGTCGATGAGATGACCGTCCTGACACTGGGGTGGCGCCAGCGGTTCCAGACGAAGCGCGGCCCGGCCGGCCGACGCCAGAACGTCGACTGGCTCACCGCCGACCTCGAAGCCACCTTCTACGCCAACACCGACCCGCCCGAGATCGCGCCCGACGGCAAACGCGCCTTCGACCACCTCAACTTCATGACCGACTGGCGGGTCACCGATTCGATGGTCGTCTGGACCGACACGAACCACAACCTCGACAGCGGCTCGCTCGACGCCTTCACGGTCGGCGCCACGGTCACCCACACGCCGCGCTTAAGTTACACCGTGGCCCACTGGTACATCCCGGACGCCGACTCGGCCATGGCGTTGTTCGGCTTCGACTACCAGATCAACGAGAAGTGGCGTCTGGCGGTCTTCCAGCAGTACGATTTCGACCGCGCAGAGAACGCCCAGAGCAACCTCACCCTGACCCGCCGCATGCACCGCTGGCTCGTCCGGTTCCGCATCGAACTCGATCCCGGCGAGGACGAAACCTTCATCGGCCTCGAGTTCCAGCCCCTGGGCGTGTCCGAGATTCAACTCGGCGGCTGATGCGGCCTCCCGCCCGGCTCCGCGCCGCGTTCAACCGGAGTGGGTTGGCAACGATTTCTGGCATGGGAC
>CAZEBQ010000461.1:0-3166 GCA_964510295.1 uncultured Anaerolineales bacterium
GCACCGTCTTGGCACGGGCGACGTCGCCGTCGTACTGCATGCCGGCGTACCAGCCGATCTTCTTGGGCTCCGTGCCTTTTTCCCATTTGGCCGGCGAATCCTTATAGCCCGCGTAGACCATGGTCTTGCCCTTCTCTTCGACCTCGTAGCGCTCGCTGCCCGGCGGGAGCAGGTCCCAACCGAGGCTGCGGTTGCCGGTGCAGCTTTTGAGGATCATTACGGGCGCATCCGTGACATGCCCCACATAGTGCCCGATTCCGTACTCCGGGCCGATGTTTCCCGTGATGGTCATCCATTGGTTGAGGCACAGCCGCGTCGTTCGTGTGCCGGTTCCCGCGACACGCACATTGCGGACATCCTTCCGCTCGGTCCAATTGCCGGCGTCATCCACAAGGTAGGGGTATTTCTTCTTGGTTTTCACCGCATGCTCAAGGGTTCCTTCCTTGTCTCCGGCAACTTTACCAGCACCCAGCATGTTGGACTGGCCCAGCAGAATGTAAACCTGCACGGGTTTGCTCATGTCCGCCGGCTTGCCGTCCGGATCGGGCAACTGAGCCGGAACGGCCCTGGCGGCGACAGAAGGGACCAGGGCCGCCAGCGCCAGCGCAATGAGAGCCGATACGATTCCGATTCGGGTACTCCAGGTCATGGCTTGTCTCCTGTTTTGAGCCTGTTGCCTGAACCCCGTGACCGACCGCCGACTCCGCTTGAGCGCCGCTTCAAGTCGGCCGGGGCGCCGTGTTGGGAAAAAGGGTGGCGTTTCCCGGGCGTTTCAACCGTTTGGCGCTGAGAAAGTTTCCCAAAAAACCCCCTGCCGTCTTGGCCAAGCGTCTCGGGGCCGCCTTGACCCGTCCCCCGATTCCTGACCTCACCTCAGCACCCAAAGGTCAGGATCACGTCCCGGGCCGTGAACGTCCGGAAACCTGGGGACGGTACCCATGTTTCTTGCTCGCCTGGGGGCGCGGGGCGGGTTTGTTTGGCGCCAGGCGCGGGCCCAACCGCCCTTCGAGCCGGCGCACGAATCCATTGTCTCCCAACCGCCAACTCCTGCGAATAGGGCGATGCCCAGATGATAAGACGGAAGGCCCCGCACGTCAAGGTCAATGATGCATGGGGACCGGAAACGAACAGGCCGCCCGTCTCAAGGCGGCCTGTGTGATGCTCAGGACTTGCCCGTGCCGGATCAGGCGGGCACGAGTTCATCCGCCGGAATTGTATGACGTTTGGGCGATGACTCTATGACGGCGGCATACGCCTGGCGACGACCGACCGTCCTCGGGCCTCCCTCATAGGCCGCCAGCAGAAGCGCCACGATGGAGATGCTGCGAACCTGCCCAGCGCCCGCATCGGAGGCCACGAGCAAGCCGTCCCAACCGAACCGGCCGATGATGGCCTGGACGCCCTTGATCTGGAAGCCGATGGCGCGGGTGTCGATGGCCGAATGATAGACGGTCAGGAGTTCGTCCACACGCTCGGCCACCAATGCCTCGTCGGCCACCTGGTACTCGATGCAGTCCCCGTAGGGGTTGTACCAGGGCTCCGCCCGGAACTCGGGCTTGCCCTCCATCTTGCCTTCTAGGAAGTGCTTTTCCATATGAGACCTCGATATCTGTTCTGCCAGTCCACCGGGCACATAGAGTCATCCTGGGCCGCATGCTCGGCGCGGCACAGGTACACCCGCATATTCGGGTTCAGGTATATGGCGAACACCATGTTCTTGGGGAACGCCGCGACCTCGTTCTCCCTCACGTACCACTGGGCGGGGCACGCCGTGTAGCACCACCCGCCTTCATTATACTCGCGGACACCGTAGAAGACCCGTTGGGGGTGCTCCAGCACGAACTTGGCGGCAATCAGGTTCCAGTACCGAACGGGCCAGTATTTCCAGTACCGAAGCGTTAGTGCGCCGGGGAAAATGGCGTCGATCTTCGGCCCGGTCGGGTTCTTCGGGTCAATCGTCTTACAGGAGAAATCGTCCGCCAAGGTCCGTGCCCCCATAGCATTATAGCGTCCGGCCGCCACCAGACAATACATCGGCCGGGGGCGGACCCGCAAATGAATTATTGCACCCCTTGGCGGCAAGGCGAGGCGAGGCGCCGGGGAAGCGGCATGGAGCGGCTTGTCGGAGAGCGGTCGAGATCAGCAACGGCAACGCAAGACCACGCCCAGTCCCCCCACGGCCAGCAGCGCGAGCGTGGCGGGTTCGGGGGTCAAAGCAAGATTGTGCCAGAAGCCGCGGAAACCTGGCGACGGAAACCTGGAAACCTGGGGACGGAAACCTGGGGACGGAAACCTGGGAAACCTGGGGAAACCTGGGGACGGTACCCATGTTTCTTGCTCGCCTGGGGGCGCGGGGCGGGTTTGTTTGGCGCCAGGCGCGGGCCCAACCGCCCTTCGAGCCGGCGCACGAATCCATTGTCTCCCAACCGCCAACTCCTGCGAATAGGGCGATGCCCAGATGATAAGACGGAAGGCCCCGCACGTCAAGGTCAATGACGCATGGGGATTCCAGGACGGGGGGATGGTTGGGGGCGGCGTGATGGTCCGGTGTCGTGGAGAGCCCGCCTCGGCGGGCTTGGCCCCGAAGGGGTGTAGGCCGGGGGTTTTACCCCCGGTGGCGGGAACGGGACCGCTCCCCGCTCCCCTCCCCCTCTCCGGCCCGCGCGGCGGGCCCGTCGGCGAGGGCCGCCGTGGCGGGCCGGAGAGGGGGAGGGAAAGGATGGAAGGGCTCCGCCCGCTGCGGTCCCCGGCCTCAAAGGCCGGGTCTACACCGCTGCGTGGCAAAGGCCCGCGAGCGGGCCTGAAGACGGCACACGGCGAGGTTCTTCGCTACGATCAGAATGACAGCCCCGCACGAGGATGGCCGGGGCATGGGGGGGGCTGTCCGCGTGTGCGGATCATGCTTTCGCGAGCGAAAGCATGGCACCCGGCACACGGCGAGATTCTTCGCTACGATCAGAATGACAGCCCCGCACGATGGTTGCCGGGGCACGCCCCGGCCTACATGGCTACACCCCTTCGGGGGAAAGGCCCGCGAGCGGGCCTGAAGACGGCACATGGCGGCGCAAGGCGAAACCACTCAGATGCGCTCGGGTTGACAGGCGATGGCCGCGGCGCCATTTGGTCGCCTCTGCGGATCATGCTTTCGCGAGCGAAAGCATGGCAC
>CAZEBQ010000462.1:0-3161 GCA_964510295.1 uncultured Anaerolineales bacterium
GGCGTTCGGCCGGCGAAGGAGACTGAGACTAGCCGCGAGCGTAAGCGAGCGGACGATCTCGCGAAGAACTAAGAGCGACGCATGGCCATCAAGTGGACCATCCTGGGTCTGGCGGTCTACGCGACGATGGGTCTGTACCTGGTCGCGGCAGGGCTGTTCCTCGCGCGGGTCAGGCGGGTCGGCTACGTCGTGTATGGCGTCGGGTGCGCGATGGCGATGGCGGCATGGGTGTACCGTTGGGGCGAGACGGGCCACGTGCCGCTTCAGAACATGTTCGAGGTGTTTCTGACGCTGGGGATGTTGGTGCTGCCGGTCACGCTGTTCTGCCGGCGGTTTCTCGGCGTGGGGGGGGAGGCGGCCGACGCCTTTATCGGCATCGTGATCCTGTTTGCGGCGGGGTTCGTGTTCAATGCCGAGCCGAAGATGCTCGTGCCGGCGCTTCAGAGTTGGCTGTTCATCCCTCACGTGGCGGCGTACATGCTGGCGTACGCCATCATGGCGAAGGCGGCGGTGCCGGCGCTGAAGCAACTCGTGGGCCTGCGGCCGCCGGACGACGGCCGCCTCGTGGGCTGGGAGACGGCATCGTACCGGATGGTCTCATTCGGGTTCCCCCTGCTGACGCTCGGCCTGGTGCTTGGGGCGGTGTGGGGCAAGATCGCCTGGGGCGATTACTGGAACTGGGACCCGAAGGAACTGTGGTCGCTGGCCTCGTGGCTGGTGTTTCTGGCGTACCTGCACGTGCGGTACCTGTACGGGAAGCGGTTCCCGCGGCTCAACTGCGCCCTGGTGGTTCTGGGTCTGGCGGCGATTGTGCTGACGCTTCTGTGGGTGAACCTCTCGCGCATCTTCGGCGGCGGGCTGCATTCGTACACTTAGCCCTACAGCGCCACTTCCCGCGCGGCGGGTCTCCCGACCCACTGCGCGAAATGGCGACGTGGCGCTGTCGTTTTAGTCGCTGCGCGCCCCCGGGAAGACGTTGCCGGTGGTTTGCATCTGCTCCCACGTGCGGCGGCCGCGCGGTGTGACCAGGACCCACGGGTTCCGCTCGAGGGCTTTGAGCGTAATGTCGCGGAGCATCCGGGCGCGGCACAATCGGAGGACGGCGTCGCCGACGCGGGTCACGGTCTCGGCCCCGGCGCTGACGGCGTGGCCTTCGAGCCGCCCCAGTTCGCGTTCGACACGGAACAGGTGCAGCCGCGTCTCGGCCAGCGTCTCTCCCTGCGGCGTGCGGATGGGGATGCGGCAGACCTCGGGGTGCTCGACGTAGGGGACGCCGGCGAGTTCCTCAAATCCGTGCATCGTCGTGTTGGCCTCGTGGCCGACGCCCGCGAGCAGGATCCGCCCGTCGTCGCGCCGCGTGATCCGCTCGTACGGCGAGTCGCGGCCGCAGGCGGCGGCCAGGTGGTGGTTTGCCACGAGGTCCTCGGCCAGGGGTCCGGCGGCCGTCACACTGTGCGACGGGTGCCAACTGCGGATTGTCTCCAGCCGGCGGCGGAACGTCTCGGCGATGTGGCCGGCCCAGGTGGGCGTCTCGGACACGTCGAAGAGGGGGTGGCTGCGGTCGATCCGCCCGTCGCGGGCGGCGCGGACGTGGGCTTCGACGAAGGCCGGCGTAATCGTCAAGGCGCTCATGACGAGGGTGCCGCCCGGCGAGACCGCTTCGCGCAGGGCCTCGATCACCGCCTCGGCCCCGCCGTCGACGCGGCCGAATCGGCTCAGCGAACTGTGGACCATCACGACCTCGCCGCCTTCAAGGCCGAGGCGCCTCAGGCCCTGAACGATTTTCCCGCGCGTGACCGTCGGTTGGTCCATATCTGTCCTGTTCTGCCGACACGTACTCCTTCCGGGCGCGGCGGGTCCGGAGGGCCTGTTGCCCGATTCGCCTGCTTCCGGGTGGTGGCCTTCCCAGGCCACCACGCTCCGTGCACGGCCTCTCGCGGCGGCCTGGGAAGGCCGCCGCGCGGTTTAGGGGATAGCGCGGTGGGCAATCTTGCCCACCGCGCGGCGGCCAAGATTGGCCGCCGCGCAAACTTCCGCTGTCACGATGGTTCCCTGATCGCTTCGCGGACGGCGGCGCGGGCGAGGATGCGCGTCGAATCGAGCGTCGGCAACGGGGCCGCAGCGGGATCGACAAGCAGCGGGATCTCCGTGCATCCCAGGACGGCCGCGTCGCAGCCGCGCGACTTCAGGTCGGCCATCACCTGGTTGAAGTGGTCGCGGCTCTCGGGCAGGAAGCGGCCGCCCACGAGTTCGTCGAAGATGATGCGGTTGATGCGTTGGCGGTCGTTCGGGTCGGGAATCTGCATGGCGAGGCCGGCCCGCGCCGTCGCCTCGCGATAGACGGGGCCTTCCATGAGGAACCGCGTGCCGAGGACCGCCAGGTGTGCGTGCCCGGCGGCCGTGGCGGCGGCGCAGACCTCGTCGGCGATGTGGAGCCAGGGCAATGGGCTCTCGGCCTGGACGTGCGGCCAGGCCTGGTGGATCGTGTTGTCGGGGCAGATCAAGAGTTCGGCGCCGATCCGGGCGAGGAGCCGGGCCGAATCGAGCATCAGGCCGGCCACGGCCTTCCATTCGCCCGCCTCGATGAAGGGCCTGTACCGTGCGAGCGGGTGCGTGTGCATGGAGCATTCGGGATGGTTGTGCCGGCCCATCGGCCCGGCCGCCTCCATGCAGAGGGTCCGGTAGCAGAGGGCGGCGCCCTCGGCGCTGCACGCGACGATTCCGATGTGTTTGGCCATGGCCGTCTCCGGGCGTCTTGTGAAACCGCAAAGGACGCAAAGCGCGCAAAGGACGGCGGTGACCGGCCCCGCTCGAGGCGCCTTTGCTCACCCTCAGGTTGTTCTCCGCGGTCCTTGGTGCTCGTTGCGGTTGAGCCCCGTCCCGTGCCGCACGCGATGTTCTGCGTCCGCAGCCCCTCGTCTCGAACCGTCGTGGAGTATAGAGTGGGCCGACCCGAGTGGCAAGAACCGTGGCCCCGGGACCGTGAAAACGGCTTGTCTTCCGGCGGACCGGGCGCATAATCGCACCCGTCTCGTGTGCGAGGAGAGTTGCCGATGAAACGCCCCGTGGCTGTGACCTGCCCGGATTTGGCGCGGCCCTGCGGGTGGGCGGCGCGGTTGTATCCTCAAGGGAATGGCGTGCATAAGGTACGCTGGACGTGC
>CAZEBQ010000463.1:0-3131 GCA_964510295.1 uncultured Anaerolineales bacterium
CGTGCCGAGGGCGACTGCACGGCCCAAGGGCCGTGCCACCCCGCTAAACACGTACAAGGCGAGGGCGAGCGGAGCGCTGCAGCCCGCGTGCCCGCAGGAAATCTCGCCGTCTCGGCACGGATAACGGCGAGATTCCTCGACTCGCTTCGCTCGCTCGGAATGACACGCTAAACACGTACCCCGAACCACCGCGCTTTCAACGAGGTAACGCGGCGGGTACTCCAGACCCGCCGCGCACGTTGTGCGGCGACCGCGCGGTTTGGGCAACAGGCCCAGGAGACCCGCCGCGCACACGGCTGGACAAGCCTGCCGTGCCACGCCTTGTCGCTGTGCTTGCGCGAGTGGTCAGCGTCCGGCTACGCCATACCGTAGCGGCGGACGAGGTCGGCACACTCGGCGGGTTGGTCGCTGTAACGGTCGTAGATGCCGATGATGGCGCCGTCGGTCGGTTTGATGGCGGTGAACGTTTCGCGGAAGGCCCGCTCGACCCACTCGCGGCGCTCGGAGAGTCGTCCGGCGGCCAGGATCTTGAACGCCAGGCACGGCCGCTTCGTCCCCCGCATCGCCTTGAACATGCGGGGCGGGTCGTCCATCAGGTACACCTCGCGCAGGGGCAGGGGCACGTCGCCCAACCGCTCGCGGAGCGCCTTCTCGCTGCGGTGCCGCTCGTAGACGCACGTCATGTAATAGTCGACGTCCCAGCCCTTCGATTCGACGGTATCGACCACGTCGCTCATGTGCGTCGAGACGCCGACGAGCAGGCCCGCGTCGCGGACGCGCTTGAGGTAATCCTGCATCCGGTCGATGCGGCCGCTCTTGAAGAGGTTGTCGGTGGTCTCGCCATGATGGGCGATGGCGATGCATCCGGCGTCGGCCACGGTCTTGATGCCGGCCTCATCGCCCGATGCGATGACGATGAAGCGCATCTTGCCGCCGGAGTCGGTGAACCGCCGGTACAGGTCGGCGTGGCCGACGCCGGCCTGCCAGCAGTTGATGCCCACGTCCTGGCACCGGCGCAGGGTCTTGAGTATCTGCTCGGGCGTGTAATAGATCTTCATCTCGTGGTTGACGAAGACCGACAGGTGTGAGCCTGCGCCGAACGGATTCGCGCCGCAGACGAGCCGCGAGATGGTGTACCGGCCGAGTCGTATCTGCGGCAGTTTCGCTTCGGCGTCGGGGGCGGCGCCGGCCCGCGACCTGGCTGCCATCAGGGCGGCGGGCAACATGGCGGCCTTTTTCAGGAAGTCGCGGCGGCCGCCGTCGCGGGCATCCACCCGGCGGTCAGCACCCGCGTTGCCCGATTCGCAACTCATGGCACGCTCTCCTTCATCGTATCTGTTTAGCGTGTCGGTTGTGGCTGTCACCCTGAGCGCAGCGAAGGGTCTCGCCGTGGAAACGACATAACAGCAAAGACCACGGCGAGATTCTTCGGCCCGCAAGCAGGCCTCAGAATGACAACGCTAACACGTACCCTTCATCCTGAAGCGTTTCAGCGATCTCAGGCCAGGTCTTTCCAGACGGGGTCGAGTGCGGCAATCACCTTTCGATACCGGGCGTACTTGGCGTCGTAAAGGTCTTTGGTCGAGGGGTCGGGCTCCTGTGTCCGTGCGAAGCGGACCATGGCCTCGACGGCTTCCTGGTAGCCGGGGTAGCATCCGGCGGCGACGGCGGCGGCGATGGCGGCACCGAGGGCGCCGAGTTCGGTTCCGTCGGGGATCTGGACGGGGGTCTGGAAGATGTCGGCGAAGATCTGGACCCAGACCTCGCTGCGGGCGGCGCCGCCCGTGAAGCGGATGACCTCGGGCATCCGGCGGAACTTCAGAAGCCGGTCGACGTGGGCCTTATGGGCGAAGACCACGCCCTCGTAGATGGCCCGAAGCACGTGCCCGCGCGTGTGCCAGCCACTCAGGCCGACCAGGCTCGCCTTGGCGTCGAGCCCCGCGTTCGAGCCATAGAGGAACGGCAGGAAGACGATGGGCGCCTCGCCGGGCGCGGTGGCGGCGACGGCTTCGTTGACGACGTCGAAGACGGACCGGCCCTCGGCCTCGGCCTTCTCCCTCTCGGCCCCGAAGAACTCGGTGACGAACCATTCGAGGTTCGAGGCGCTGGTGGCGCTGCCTTCGAGCATCAGGTACCAGCCGGGCATGCTGAAGCAGGACGTCATGAAAACGTCGTCGTCCACGACCGGCGTCCGGGAGATGTACTGGTTGTTGCCCCAGGTGCCGGCGATCATGCAGAGTTGGGTCTCGTCGATGATGCCGGTCGCCAGGGCACAGGCGTCGATGTCGAACATGCCGCCGGCCACGGGCGTGCCCGCCACGAGGCCCGTCTCGGCGGCGGCCCCGGCGGTGACCTCGCCGCAGAGGTCGGCGGTGCGGACGAGCGGCGGCAGAAGGCCGCGCATCTCGGCGATGCCGAAGGCCTCGAGCACCTCGTCGTCGTAGTCGGCGGTGCCGACGTTCAAGAGGCCGGTGCCGGAGAAGTCGGTCAACTCGGCCTCGATTCTGCCCGTGAGACGGAAGCGGAGGTAGTCCTTGCACATGAGGACCCAGCCGGCCCGCTTCATGACGCCGGGCTCGTTGTCGCGGAGCCACGCGAGCAGGGCGCCCGGCTGGGCCGGCCAGATGCTCTGCATCGTCTTGGGACGGACGGCCTCGCCCACGCCGTCGGCCAACCAGCGGTCGGTGATGGCGCGGGCCCGCGAATCGGTGGACATGATGGCGTCGCGGACCGGGGCGCCGTCCTTATCCACGAGGTACAGGCCGTTGCCGTGACCCGCACAGGCGACGCAGGCGATCCGGCCGGGGTCGATGGCGGCCGCCAGGATGGTCTCGCGGATGGCCTCGCAGGTGGCCTTCCACATTTCGGGGATGTCGCGTTCGAGGTGTCCGGGCTTGGGGGAGAGGGTCTCGGTCTTTCGGGACGCGACCGCGATCTCCTTGCCGTCGAGTGTGAACAAGGCGGCCTTGGACATGGTGCAGCCGGAGTCGGTGCCGAGCAGATACGTGGCCATGGGCCGTGCCTCCTAATGCTACAACGCCACTTCGGCTTTTTGTCCACTTGGTGGCCTTCCCAGGGCGTACGTGTTTAGCGTTGTCATTCTGAGGCCCGCTTGCGGGCCGAAGAATCTC
>CAZEBQ010000464.1:0-3122 GCA_964510295.1 uncultured Anaerolineales bacterium
GCATAACGGCGAGATTCCTCGACTCTTTTTCGCTCGCTCGGAATGACACGCTAAATACGTACGGGCAATCTTGCCCACCGCGCTTTGGCGGCATGCGCGGCGGGCAGGATTGCCCGCCGCGCAAGGTGCGGTACGCGCAAAGGCGTTGCAGGATTCCCCCCGGTCCGCTTAGAATGCGGCGGCGTGTCACCGGCAGGGAGGCCCTCGATGGCCCAAGGCGGACTGCTTCGGCGAATCGGACCGGCCTTCATCGTGGGCGCCTGCATCATCGGGCCCGGCAGCGTCACCCTGATGTCGACGACGGGGGCGAACTACGGGTACGGGCTGCTGTGGCTGTCGCTCGCCTCGGGCGCGCTGATGGCGGGGTTCCTGGCGTTGTTCATGCGGCTGGGCATCTATGCCGATGAGACGTTTCTGAGCCTGGCGGCCGGGATGTTCGGCCGCTGGTTCGCCGTCCTGTGCGGCATCACGCTCTTTTCGGTGGACGCGACGTTCCAGTTCGGCAACGCCCTGGGCGTGACGGCCGGCATGCAGGCGCTGTGGGGCGGCGTGAGCCCGTACGTGTGGCCGGTGGCGTTCACGGCGGCGGCCATCGTGTTCCTGTTTGCGTTCCAACATATCTACCGCCACATCGAGAAGATGATGCGCTTCTTCCTGGTCCTGATGTTCCTGGCGTTCCTGGTCAACCTGGTGTGGGCGGGGCCGAACCTGCTCGCCGCGCTGCGGGGGGCCTTCGTCCCGACGCTGCCGGAAGACGTGGACTGGGTGACGGTGGGCGGCCTCATTGGCACCACCTTCGTTATCGTGGCGGCGTTCTTCCAGTCGTACCTCGTGAAGGCAAAGGGGTGGCGCGAGGGGGACCTCCGCAGCGGCATCACCGACACGGTGCTGGCGTCGGTCATCTTCACGCTCATCGGCAGCGTAATCATGATGACCGCCGCCGCCGTCCTCTACCCGCACGAGGGCCGCGTGGATTTCGTGGTCATGATCCGGCAGTTGGAGAGCGTGTTCGGTCCGTACGCGCGGCTGGTTTTCAGCGTCGGGTTCATGTCGGCGGCGTTTTCGAGTTTCATCACGAACTCGCTCATCGGCGGCGTGCTCCTCAGCGACGGTCTCGGCCTGGGCGGACGCATCGAGTCGAGGGCCACGCGCATCTTCGCCACACTCGTCCTGCTTATCGGCATGACCACGGGCCTGTTCATCATACACAACGAGCAGCAGGCCGAGGCCGCACGCCGGACCCAGGCTGCGGCGGTGACCGTCGCCCCGGCCGACGCGACGACGCCCCAACCGCCGGGCCCCTCGAAACCGGAGGACCTGAAGGTCCGGGCCATCCGCGTCGGCCAGGCCGCCACGATGCTCGCCGTTCCCCTCGGCGCCATCGCCATGGTGGCGGTCCTCTTGAACAAGCGTGCGACGGGCGGCCGCGACCTGCCGTGGTGGGCCAAGGTCTTCGTCCTCCTCGGCGCCGCCGTCCTGTTGGGCATCGCCGTGCTGATGTACGTGAAGATCCAGCCCGAACTCTACAAGGTCCTCGGCATCGGGTAGCGACGGTCACGATTGCTCGTAGCACGTTGCGCGGCGGGTCAGGAGACCCACCGCGCGATACCGTAGTGAGCCGTGCGCGGCGGGTCAGGAGACCCACCGCGCGATGCCGCGGTGACTCGTGCGCGGCTCGATCACCACGAGGGTCCGTCGGGCGGGAGGGGTTCGTCCGTGCGGGGGCCGAAGAAGGTCCACAGGATGGCGACGCCGATGGCGAGGATGCTTCCGGCGGCCAGGTCGGGCAGCGCAACCGCCCAGGCGAGCAGACCGACGCCGGCCGCCGTCACGGCGGCGACGATCCACACAAGCAGAAGGCTGGATGGGAACGTGCGTGCCGGCCGCACGCGCGGCGACACGGCGGCAGGCGCGGGCCGCCCCGGCGACGCGGCGCGGGAGTTCTCGGCCGAGCCCGTCGGCCGGGGCGCGTTCGGGTGCAGGGTGGCGGCGGCGCGCCTCGGCCGCCCCGGCGGCGAGACCGGCCTGGCGTCGAGGGCGGGCCTGTTGCGGACGGCGGGTTCGGCCAACGGCTCATCGAGCGGCCTGGGGGCGATGTCGCGGAGGGTCGATTCGGGGAGCGGCTCCGATTCGTCGTGGAACCGGAGTCCCGTCGGGTCTTGCGGTGCGGGGGGGCGCCCGGTTGCGTCGGCGGACGTCGCGGCGCCCGGATGGGAAGCGTGTGCGAGCGAGTTGAGGGCGTCGGCGGCCTGAGCGACTGCCGGCCGGGCGGCTCCCGGCCCAACGGCTGCCGGCCGGGCGGCTTTGGGCTCAGCGGCAGCCGCCTCTCCAGGCCCCGTCTCGGTGGGGTGGGCGGCGGCGCGAGCGACTTCCCTGGCCAGGGCGACGCGTGCGTCGGCGGGGGCCGGCGGCGTCTCGGCCGCGGCGCCCGGCTTGCGGCCGGTCTGGAACGCGAGCCAGGCGGCCTCGGCGGGCGAGAGGCGTGCGCTCGGGCGCGGGGCGGGCCGTTGCTGCGGGTAGAGGGCCTCGGCCTTGCCCGGGAGGACCTCCGGGGCGCGGAGTTGGAGTCCGCACGACGGACACGCCACCCACTGGCCCGTCTGTTCCGGAAAGATAATCAGTTCGGTACCACACGATGGGTTGGGGCACAGAAACGCCCAGACCTCAACCGACTCGGCGCGCGGGTCGGGTTCGGTCCTGGCTGCGGGAGCGGTCGACGTCTTCTGGGCAGCCGAATCCATAACGCCTCCACCGACTATGGTACGCACCCCGTCGGCGCCAGAGCAACCCAAAATGGAGACCTTCGCGCGGCACGGTGGGTGGTCATGCCACCCGGCTGGAGCAGTTCAGGTTCTTGTGTAGCGATGACTCGCGCGGTGGGCAATCTTGCCCGCCGCGCTCTGGCGGCGTGATGCGCGGCGGGCAGGATTGCCCGCCGCGCAAGGCGCGAGCGTGGCCATGCCACCCGGCTAAGATCACGCCCCCAGCGACACCGCCAGCGCGGGTGCAGCCAGGAGGTCAACCAGCCCGGCGTCGGCGGTGGTGTCGAGCACATGGCCAGGCGAGCCTAGCCAGGGCACCCGGCCTTCGGGCGGAAGGATGGTGGCGGCTATTGGGACGGC
>CAZEBQ010000465.1:0-3114 GCA_964510295.1 uncultured Anaerolineales bacterium
GGCCCCGGCCCAGAGGGCCGGGGCTACACCCGCCTGCGGCGGGCAAAGGCCCATAGAATGGGCCTCAGCAGGCCTGCCATAATCCGTGGTCACACCCGGACCCGCCGTGGCGCCGGCGCCGGTTTTTGCTTGACCCGTCGCGGGGGTTCGTCGATAGTACGGCACCATGAAACGGCGACGTGACAATCGGGTTCCGGGCAACGATTCCTAACGCCCGGGGCCGCCGCGCGCCGACTTAATGCCAACGGCCTCGGGACACACGCCCCCCGGGGCCGATTTCGTTGCAGCAACGGCCGCACAGGAGAACACCCCATGAAGACGACCTACCGAACGCACACCTGTGGCGAACTCACCAAGGCCGACGCCGACCAGACCGTCCGCCTGGCCGGGTGGGTCGATTCGGCGCGCGATCACGGCGGCCTCATCTTCATCGACCTCAGGGACCGCTACGGCCGCACCCAGACCGTCTTCAACCCCGAGAACAGCCCCGACGCCCACGCCGCGGCCGAGGGGCTGCACAACCAGTACGTCATCCAGGTCGAGGGCACGGTCCGCCCGCGGCCCGACGACGCGGTCAATGCGAACCTGCCGACCGGCGAGATCGAGGTCCACGTCGCCTCCCTCCAGGTCCTCGCCCGGAGCGACACGCCGCCTTTCGAGGTGACCGAAGACGCCGAGATCGGCGAAGACACCCGCCTGCGGCACCGTTACCTGGACCTGCGGCGTCCGACGATGCAGCGGAACCTGATGACGCGTGCGCTCATCGTCCGGACGATTCGCCGGACGCTCGACCAGGAGGGCTTCATCGACGTCGAGACGCCGCTGCTGACCAAATCGACGCCCGAGGGGGCACGCGATTTCCTCGTTCCGAGCCGCGTCAACCCCGGCCGCTTCTACGCCCTGCCCCAGTCGCCTCAACTGTTCAAGCAGATCCTGATGGTCGCCGGCTACGACCGCTACTACCAGATCGTTAAGTGCCTGCGCGACGAGGACCTGCGGGCCGACCGCCAGCCCGAGTTCACCCAACTCGACGTCGAGATGGCCTTCATCACGGAAGAGGACATCCTGGCGGTGACGGAGCGCGTGGTGGCGGCCGTCGTCAAAACCGTTCTCGGCACCGACCTCGAGACGCCGTTCCCGCGGCTGACCTGGGCCGACGCGATTCGCGACTACGGCTCCGATAAGCCCGACCGGCGTTTCGAGATGAAACTGGCCGACGCCGGTGACGTGGCCGCCGAGAGCGAGTTCCGCGTCTTTCGCGGGGCCGTCGAGGCGGGCGGCCAGGTCCGCGGCCTGAAGGTGCCGGGCGGCCGGCAGTTCAGCCGCAAGGACATCGACGACCTCGCCGCCTTTGCCGCCGACTTCGGCGCCAAGGGCCTCGCGTGGCTGCGCGCCGAGGCCGACGGCCTCGCCGGCCCCATCGCCAAGTTCTTCACGCCCGAACAACTGGCGGCGCTCCAGGCCACCTTCGCCGCCGAACCGGGCGACCTGCTCCTGTTCGTGGCCGACCAGAGCGGCGTCGTGGCGGCCAGCCTGGGCGCGCTGCGCGTCCACCTGGGCCGGCGCCTCGGCCTCATGCCCGAAAACGAACTGAACTTCTGCTGGGTCACCAGGTTCCCGCTCTTCGAGTACGACGCCGACGAGAAGCGGCACGTGGCCATCCACCACCCGTTCACGAGCCCGCTGCCCGAGGACCTCGACCGGCTGGAGCGTGAACCGCTCGCCGTCCGGGCCCGGGCGTACGACCTCGTGCTGAACGGTATCGAACTGGGCGGCGGCAGCATCCGTATCCACCGTCCGGACGTGCAGGAGAGGGTCTTCCGGATGCTGGGCATCGGCGAGGACGAGGCCCGGATGAAGTTCGGATTCCTGCTGGAAGCCCTGCGCTACGGCGCCCCGCCTCATGGCGGCATCGCCCTGGGCCTCGACCGTTTCGTGCGGCTGCTCCTGGGCGAGGCGAGCATCCGCGAGACGATCGCCTTCCCGAAGACCCAGCGGGCCCAGTGCCTGATGACCGGCGCCCCCACCGCCGTGGACGAGCGCAACCTGCGCGACCTGCACATTCGCCTGCGGCCGGAGGCCAGGGAAGAGTAGCCACTGCCGGCCTGAACGAACGCCCTTGACCAGGAAGGAGCCACACACATGAGACGCTTCCCTTTTATCGTGCTGGCTGCCGGATGTCTGTGTATGGGCGCATGTCAGCAAAAACCGAGCCAAAGGGATCTCGAGCGTCATACCGAGATGATGGAGCAGCGAGGCCGACATCTGCAGAATCTGGTTGCGCAGTACTTGCGGATCGGTATGGCCGAGGTCACGGCACACCCGGGCGGCGCGCGCCTCTTCGTGGACGGCGGCGAGTACCTGGGCGATCCGGCCGTCATCTCTCTGCCCGTGGGGACGCACGAGTTCAGGGCGACCTGGCCTGACGGCGCGTCCGTGACGCGCAAGGTTTTCGTCCACACGTCGGTTCCCGACACGGTTAAGGTAGACTATACGCGCGACACGCAAACCGGCCCGGGTCAGGCTACGGTCAAGTTCACGGCGGCAAGCGAAGAAGAATGGATAAGGACGCGCATTCGCCTTGACCGCCCCAAGAAGTAGTGGCGGGCCCCGCGAGCCTCTTGGCACGGGCGGCAGCCGGGCGTATGATTACGGTGACGTTCGCTGACCGAACGTGGCAGCGCTTCAGTGAGGGCATACCGATGGCCGACTTCCCGCGCACGCAAATCGAAGACCTCTCGGTCTCGCGGCTGCTCATGGGCACGAACTGGTGGCTGGGGTTCTCGCACACCAGCGCCGCCAAGGACGACGAGATCAAGCGGACGATGACGCCCGAACGCATCGCCGACGTCATGGAAGTGTTCCTGAACGCCGGCGTCGACGGCCTGTTCGGCCACCCGGACCCGAAACTCGTCGAGGCGATCCGGATCGCCCAGGACCGCACCGGCCGAGGCGTCATCATCTTCGGTACGCCCACCCTCGACCTCTCGGGCGCGACCGACGCCGACGACGAGAACCACCGCATCTTCGACGAGTTCGCCGAATGGGGCTGCCACGTCTGCCTGCCCCATCAGCAGACGACCGACGCCCTGCTCGACCGCCGCACACGCACCA
>CAZEBQ010000466.1:0-3106 GCA_964510295.1 uncultured Anaerolineales bacterium
TGTTCTGCTCGGTGATGATGTCGCCGGAGAGGGCCTTGTCGAAGACCCAGTTGCGCAGTCGCCCTTCGGGCGTCTTGTCGTCGCCCTTCTTGCCGAGGCGCCCGCAGTGGTAGGTTGATTCGCCGAAGGCGAACTTGCCGAGCGCCCCCTCGTGCACGCGCCGGAGGGCCTCGATGTAAAACTTATCGGCCCGGGTCTGAAAATCGACCAGGAACACGAGGCTCTTGGCCGTCGCCTTCTTGCCCGATGCCGCGATCGACCGGCAACCCGGCGCGTCCACCGCGATGGGCTTGGCCAGGTACACGTGCTTGCCGGCGGCCACGGCTGCGGCGGCCTGCTCGGGATGGAAGTACGGCGGGCTGATGATGGCCACCGCATCGACCTTGTCCTCGGTGACGGCCTTGTACCCGCCGAGGCCCGAGTGGCAGCGTTTCGCATCGACCTTCGCCTGCTTGGCGGCGGCATCGGCCCGGTCCTTGAAGTAGTCGTGGACGGCCACGATCTTGTAGTGGCCGTCGGCCTCGAAGAGGTTGGCGATCCAGCGTCCGCGGCCCCCGCAGCCGACGAGGCCGAGTTCGATTTTCGTGTTGGCCTCTGCCCCTCGGACGGCCTGCGGGCGGACGATGGCCAGCCCCGCCGCCCCCGCCGCCGCCTTCATGAATCGCCGCCTGTCCATGCTGCTCGTTTTCGATTCGGTCATGGCATGAGTCCTTTCGTTGGGTTGTCGGATTGTCGCCGGGTTATGATGTGGATTCAACCGCAAAGTACGCGGAGGACGCAAAGGGAATCTGGCTCTGCGGCCTCTGAGTCCGCGCCGACTCAGATCTTGTCGGCACGGTCGGGGCGACGGTCGCGCGGCTCGGCGTCGCCCTTCAGTCGGGCGCCGCACATCGGGCAGTGGCGAAAGCTCAACGCTTCCACGCCCATCGCCCTGTTGCACGCCGGACACCGCAGCCGCCAGAATAGCGCGCCGGTCGTCACGTATAGCGCCGCGACTGTGACAGCGCCACACCCTACAGCCCACAATGAAACCTCCAGCAACAAGACGACAAGAAAGCCGACAACGAATGCCAGCAGGAACGTGCCGGTGCCGCCACAGATCACGAGTTGCACGCGGTTCACCCGGCGACTCCACTCCTCCTGAATGGATGCGTCGGTGGACTGGCTGTCGGCGTCACGTTCGTCGTGCCGCATTGCCTCCTCCCGTGGAATCGTGCTCGCCTGGTAAGGCTAAACCGTCCGGCGGCACGTCCGCCCGGCGGGAATGTCCCCGTGCGCCGGTCGCATGCTACATCAAGTCCACTCCTCGGTCACCGGTCTCCTTCATCCAGTCATCAACGGCCTGCCGCAGGCGGGCGAGTTCGTGTCGCAGCGATGCGGGCAGCGCACCCTCGCCGCCTTCCAGCAGGTTCTTCATCTCGTGCGGATCGGCGCGCAAGTCATAGAACTCCTCCGGCGGCCGGCGGAGCGTCTGCTGTGCCAACGCGTACGGGATGGGGAACGTCTCTGCACAGCCCTGCACGGCCTCCCACGTCAAGTTGCCCCACCGCTGCTTCTGGACGAGGTCGGCGGGCGGGACGTACGTCTTGCCGGGCAGGAGGTTGCAGATGTACTTATACTGCTCGCCCCGGACGGCCCGCGACGGGTAAAACTCCTTCCGACTGGGCCCGTGGGCGTTATGTTCGGCAAAGAGGAGGTCGCGGCCGGCGGCCCCCGGCCGGCCCGCCAGCAGTCCCGCCAGCGACCGGCCCTGAACCGTCTTGGGAACCGGCAGGCCGCAGACCTCCAGCAACGTCGGCAGGACGTCGATGAGGCCGACCAGTGCCTTCACCCGCACGCCCCGCCGCACGCCGGGCCCGCGGACGATGAGCGGAATGTGGAGCCCCGCCTCGTACGCGCTCGCCTTGGCCCGGTGCCAAGCAACGCCCTGGTCGGCGGCAAAGACGACGAGCGTGTTGTCGGCCCGGCCGGCGTCGGCCAACGCCGCCAGGATCTCGCCCACTTGGCCGTCGGTCATCTCGACGGCATCCAGGTAGCGGGCCCAGTCGCGACGGACGGGCGGCAGGTCGGGCAGCCATGGCGGCACGGTCACCCGCGACGGGTCAGGCGCCGGCTGCCTCGACAGGCCCGGATCGTGAGCCCGGAACGGCCGGTGGGTCAGCGTCAGGTTGGCATAAAGGAAGAACGGCGCCTCGCCGGCGTTCTCGAAGAACGTCCGGGCGCCGCGGTAGGTACCCGGCCGGGGTCCGCCCACCGAGCGGTCGAGCGTGTACCGCCACATGGCCCGCTGGTCCCAGGGGAACCTCCAGCCGGGGCCCACGTGCCCCTTGTTCGTGAGGCCCGTGACGTAGCCGGCCGCCTTGAACCGTTCGGGCGCCGTCGGGACGTTCGGCCTTACGCCGTGCGGCCCGGCCCACTTCGCGCTTTTCTGCCAGGCCGACGCCGGGGCCGTCACCCCCACCGGCCGCACGTTCGTGAAGATGCCATGCGAATGGGGGTACATTCCGGTCAGGAGGCTGGCCCGGCAGGGGCTGCACGAGGCGGCGGGAGCGTAGGCCCGCTCGAACAGCACACCCTCCGCTGCCAGACGGTCCAGGTGGGGCGTGGCCAGCCCCGGCGTGCCCGCGCAGCCGAGATGGTACCCCATGTCGTCGCTGAGGATGACCAGGACGCTAAGCGGTCGGCGAGTCGCTGCCCCGGCGGCCGTGCGTCCGACCCGAATCACGGTTTCGGCGGCCGCCAGCGCCGCCCCGGCGGCCGCGGTCTTCAGGAAACCTCGCCGGTCCGTGACTTCGGGCGTGTACTGGGTCATGAAAGGAGTCGCTTCGTTCGGGTGCAGGCGTCTTGCAGGCGGGATTTAACCCCAAAGAACGCTGAAAACGCAAAGAGAATCCGCACGGGCGCTGCGCCTCACGGCGCTGGCCGTCTCTCGTACAGGTCGGGCATCCGTTCGGGCATGGGTGTGCGGCTGCGGAGCATGCGGGCGGCAAGGCCGACCAGCCGCAGGTAATGGTCGCTCGGAAGGCCCTCGTACGTCAGAAACGTCGACTTGCCCGTGGGCGGGTCGTTCGTGCACTTGAAGATGGCGGTGCCCTCGTCCACCTCG
>CAZEBQ010000467.1:0-3106 GCA_964510295.1 uncultured Anaerolineales bacterium
CCGCCGTCCAACCCGGTTCCAGCATCATGCCCGGCAAGGTCAACCCCAGCATGGCAGAGTGTCTGAACATGGTCGCCATGCAGGTCATCGGCAACGACACGGCGGTGGCGCTGGCGGTCCAGGCGGGGCAACTCGAGTTGAACGTCTTCATGCCCGTCATCGCGCACAACGTGCTCGGGAGCATCGACATCCTGAAGAACTTCCTGCCCGTCTTCACCCAGCGATGCGTCTCGGGGCTCATGGCCATCGCCGACCGGTGCCGGCACTATTTCGAGTCGTCCGTCGGCCTGGCAGCGCTTCTGAATCAATACATCGGCTACGCCAAGGCCGCCGAGGTCGCCAAAGAATCCGTCACCACCGGCAAGACGCTGCGCGAACTCATCCTCGAAAAGGGCCTGATGAGCGAAGCCGACCTCGACGCCGCCCTCGACCCCAAGCGCGTCACCGAGCCGCACGACCCGTCGCCTCCAAAATCGTAGACGCCGCAGCGCGGCCATCGTATGAATAAGTGGAGAGGGTGCTGTGGCGGCACTTCCCTACCGCAGCGCTGAACGGGCCGTGACCGGCACAGCGAAGGCGTTCTTGAAGGCAGACACCGGATTGGGGGGCATCTTATGAGAGCGGCTATCTACCTGGTGGCGACGGTGATGCTTGTCCTTTGCGTCGGCTGCCAAGGGACAACCGTGGCCGACAAGTCCAAGAAGCGGGGCTATTTCGGCACCGTCGAAACCGAGATCATCCACAAGATTGTGTACGTGATCGACCGGTCCGGCAGCATGACCGACTCCATCGACTATGTGAAATTCGAACTCAAGCGCAGCATCGGCGAACTCGGCGAGGACACCGAGTTTCACGTTATCTTTTATTCCTCCGGCCCGCCGGTCGAGATGCCCACCCGGCGGCCCGTCCCGGCTACCGAGCGTAACAAGCAACTGGCCTTTGAGTTCATCGACCGTGTCGTCCCGCAGGGCCAGACGGACCCCGTAGAAGCCATCAAGCGGGCCTTCGCCGTCGGGCCGGACCTCATCTACCTCCTCACGGACGCCGAATTCGACCGCTCCATCGTGGACCTGACGAAACGGCTCAACGTCGGCGGCAAGGTCACCGTCCACACCATCGGCTTCCTCTACCGGGGCGGCGAGGAGGTCCTGAAACAGATCGCCCAACAGAACAACGGAAACTACAAGTTCGTCTCCGAGAAAGACCTCCTGGACTTGGCAAGTAACCCCGATCCGTGAGGGTCTTGGCCGGGCCGCACGATGCCAGATCGGCCTGAGCCGGCCCGCGCGGCCGGCGCCGTGCCACTGCGCCGGTCCTTTCCTTGCGTGCGACACGGCGCATGATAAGATAATCTGCTGAGTGCCGCACGTCTCAAGTCAGGGGGCAAACCATGATGATCCGCGAACCCGTCGTCGCCGGTCGGTTTTACCCGATGGACCGCCAGTCGTGTCTGCGGGAGATTGCGGAGATGAAGCCGCCCGCCGACGTGCATGACCTGCCCGACCGGCCGGTCGCGGGGGTCGTGCCGCACGCTGGATGGACGTTCTCGGGCGAGACGGCCCTGGCCGTGTTGAGCGCCATCCGCGACCGGCGCACGCCCAAGACGTTCGTCCTGTTCGGCGCCACGCACCGGCTCGTGGGAACCAACACGCTGTTCGCTTCCGGCGGATGGGAAACGCCGATGGGTGTGGCCGAGGTGGACGAACGCCTGGGCCGCGAGATCCTCGGCCGCGCCGCCGATATCCTCATCGACGACCCGCACGGCCACGACGGCGAGCACAGCATCGAGGTCCAGGTGCCGCTGATCCAGCACCTGTGCCCCGAGGCGCGGATTCTGCCCATCGCGGTCCCGGCGGGCGAGACGGCCGTCGTGCTGGGGCGGATCGTCGGCCGGACAATCGCCGACCGCGAGGCCGACGCCGTGTGCATCGGTTCGACCGACCTGACGCACTACGGCTCGATGTACGGTTTCATGCCGCAGGGCAGCGGCCCGGAGGCCGTCCGCTGGGTCCGCGACGAGAACGACCGTCGGATGGTCGACCTCATGGTCCGCCTCGACGCCGAGGGCGCGGTGCCGGAGGCCGCCAGCCGCCGCAACGCCTGCGGCGCCGGCGCCGTTGCCGCCACCCTGGCCGCCGCACGCGAGATGGGCGCCCGGGGCGGCGTCCTCGTCCGGTACACGACCTCGTTCGACGTCATGCGCGCCAAATTCGGCCGCGCCGACTACGACGCGACCGTCGGGTATGCGGGAATCGTATTCGGATGAGGAAACGAGGCCTGACGACCTTTCCGGCCGAGGCCGGGTCGTGTTTTGGTTGACACCCCGAGCGCCCTCTCGTATCTTTGCACCTTCGCCGTGCCGCAAGATACATGGGGGTCGGACCATGTCCTGGCCGAATCGCATCACGGTGCTCAGGCTGCTGCTCGTGACGCCGTTCATCATCCTGCTGCTCCACGCGACCGAACACCGGGGCTACCGGTACGCGGCGCTCGGGCTGGCCCTGGCGTTGGGCATCGCCGATGCGGCCGACGGCATCCTCGCCCGCCGCACGGGGACCGTCACGAAGATCGGTTCGATCCTCGACCCGGTTGCCGACTACGCCCTGATGATCAGCGCTCTGATCACGCTTTCGATCCCGGGCGTGCTCAGCGACGACCCCGAGGTGCGCCTGCCCTACTGGGTGAGCGTGACGCTGGTCTCGCGCGCCGTTTTCGTGCTCGGGGGCATGGCCATCGTGTTTCTGCTGTCGGGCTTCTTCCAGGGGCTGCCGAGCGCCACCGGCAAGGCGGCCACCGTCATGCAGTTCGTGACGGTCGTGGTCACGTGCGCCTCGCCGGACCTGCTGCGGCTCGGCGACACGGTCTGGTATTTCCTGTACGGCGTCTGGGGCGTGACGGTGGCGTTGGGCGTGATCTCGTGGCTCGGCTATATCCGAACGGGCTCAAAACTGCTCGCCGCCGGCGGCCACACCGAGTAATCCTACAACGCTACGTCGCCTTGTTGTCCGCCTGGTGGCCTTCCCAGGCCACCAGGAACAGGCATAAACTGCTTTCGCGGCGGCCTGGGAAGGCCGCCGCGCGGAACGGGAAGGCCGCCGCGCGGAAC
>CAZEBQ010000468.1:0-3101 GCA_964510295.1 uncultured Anaerolineales bacterium
CCTGGCATGACGCGCGGGCCCCGCCGCCCGTCCGGCTATGGCAAGTTTTCCTGGCGATCGGAGGCGGTTGTAGCGCCGGGCTTTATGCCCGGCGGCCGTTGGCGGCGGCGCCGCCCAGGATGCGCCGGGGATAAACCCCGGCGCTACGGCCAAGCCGAAGCCGTAGGGTGGGTGCTCCGCACCCACGCGGCGCACGCGAGACCTCCTCAGCGTGGGTGCCGAGTACCCACCCTACAACTGGCATGACACGCGGGCCCCGCCGCCCGTCCGGCCGCCGTGCAATTGCCTTGCTCGGCATCCCTCCCTCGTCGTACCATCGTGCAGCAAGAGGCAGCAGCCTGCCCCCCGGCGCCGAAAGCCGCGCCCGTGCGATATTGCGATATCGCGTCCTCGGCAGCCGTAGGGTGGGTGCTCCGCACCCACGCGGCGCACGCTGCAACAGCGGCGGCGTAAGAACGTTACAATTTTGTTGACACCCCTCGTGGGGCATCTATAGAATCGGCGTCTGCATTCGTCCTGGTCCGTTGCGGCACGCCCGCGCGGCGGGCCGGGGCGGCCGGGGGAGTGTCTTGCCGCGGGCGCAGATGGGCCGGCGCCCGTAGAACTCGCCGACTCGTACTCGTCTTGGCACGAAAGAGGAGATGCCAGATGCTCATGCGGGATGCCCGACTTCGCCGCAACCTCTCCGTTCTCGCGACGCTGCTTGCCGTCGCGATGCTCGCGGTCGCTCCCATCAACGCCGAGGAAGCCGCGGCGCCTGCGGCGGCGCCTGCGGCCGCACCGGCGGCGCCTGCGGCTCCGACATCGCCCGCCGGCGAAGAGGCTGCCGCCACCGGGTTCGGCGCCGCCGGCCTGCCCGTCGCGATAGCCCCGGCCGACCTCCAGAACGACTGGCGGTTGATGGTCCACTACTTCAAAATCGCCCGGTTCGACCTGGCCAAGGCCCAGGCCGAGAAGGTGCTGGCAGCCGGCCCGTCGGCCGCTGCCACGCTCGCGCTGGCCGAGTCGCCCTCTACCGGGTACGACCTCGTCGTCAAGATGATCCGCATCGAGGAACTGCAGGAAGCGGCGGCCAAAATCCTGGCCCTGGCCGACGAAGGCGCCCGACTGAAGCGAACCGACGCCAACCGCATCCAGGGCAACCTCGATCGGCTCGGCAAAGGCCCACGACCCTATTTCCTCGCGATGCAGGAACTCAGGCACAGCGGCCCCTACGTCGTGCCCCACGCCTTGGCCATTCTCCAGGACCCCGGCCGCAAGGAACTCGCGGCGCTCGTGCGCCGGGCCCTGACGGAACCGGAACTCAGCCAACCGGTCGTCCGCCCGCTGGTGCGGTCGTTGCGGACGCCGAACGCGAGACTCAAAGAAACCATCATCGACATCCTCGGCGACATCAGGCATCCCCACGCCCTGCCCGCGCTGAAGGCCATCGTCGAGAACCCCAAGGCCACCGACGGCCTGAAGGCGGCCGCCACCCGCGCCATCCTCAAAACCGCCGACGAGGCCATGCTCAAGACCCCCGCCAAAACGCTTTTCCTCGACCTCGCAAACAAGCATTACTACGGCAAGATCGCCTCCGGCGACCCGCGGCGAGCGACCACCGACGTCTTCGATTGGGTCGAGGGAACCGGCCTCTTGTACCGGGCCGCACCGTCGAAGGCCGTCAACGAGATCCTGGCGTCGCGCGCCTGCAGCGACGCCCTCAAGGCCGACCCCGGGGCACTCGAGGCCGTGGCCCTGTGGATCTCGTCCGTCATGCAGATGGAGGCCGAGTTGGGCGGCAAGACGGCACGCGAGGCCGACCCGTTCCTGCCCGACACGATGCCGTCGGTCGATTTCTTCGCCCGCTCGGCAGGCCAGCAGCACCTGTACAACGTGCTCGACCGGGCACTCAGAGACCACAACACGCCGGTCGCCGTCCGGGCGTGCAAGGCCCTGGAAGACGTCGCCAACGAAGCGTTCCTGACCCTCTACGGTCAGGCGAACGCCGGCTCGCCTCTCGTCATGGCCCTGACGTACCCGGACCAGCGTGTCCGCTTTGCGGCGGCGTTCGCGTTGGCGGCCATCCGCCCGGGCAAGCCGTTCACAGGCGCCGGCAAAGTCGTGCCGGTTCTGACCGAAGCGCTGAACCTTGAGGCCGGCAAGAGCCTCCTCCTGGTCGAGGCCGACGGCAACAACCGGAACCGGCTTCAGGCCGCACTCAGAGAGGCTGGCTGGAACGTCGTCGTCGCGACAAACGGGAACCAGGCGATCTCCTCCGCCCGCGCCATGCCGCGCATCGACGCCGCACTCGTCTCCTCGAAGACCAAGCACGTCGGCCACGCCGACGTCGTCAGTCTCCTGCGGAGCGACTACACGACCGCCATGACGCCGATCATCATCCTCTCCTGGCCCGACGACCCCGTGAAGGCCTCCTGGATCGAGTCCCAGATTCCGTACGTCAAGTCCGTGGACCAAGCCATCGAGGTCGATGCGCTGCAGGCCGAGATCGCCGCTCAGAAGAAGGCCGCCGGGTCGCTCGTCCTCGACGCGGGCGCCTCGCGGGCCGCCAGCCTTCAGGCGGCCCAGGTCCTGAAGGCCATCGCCGTCTCGAGCGAGGTGTACTCGGCGAAGCGTGCGCGGCAGTCGCTGATCGAGAGCCTGGCGAACCGGCCGGACGCCCTCGTGATCAGCGTCCTGGGGGCCCTGGCCGAGATTCCCGACGGCGAGATCACCCGCGCCATGGCCGATGTGGGTGTCGATACCGAACGGACGAAGCCCGTCCGCGTGTCGGCCCTCCAGGCGCTGGCCCGGGCCGCCCGGTTCGTCGGCAACCAACTCGAAAAGAAGCAAGTCGGCACGCTCCAGGCGATGGCCGGCGAAGAGGACGACCAACTTCGCGACGCCGCCGGCGAAGCCCTCGGCGCCCTCGACCTCGACGCCGCCGACGGGGCCAAACTCATCCTCGAACATGCCGCCAATTAGCGGGCAGCGCCTGTGAGAACAATTGGCGCGGTGGTTCTCCCAAACCACCGCGCTTTCCTTCTTGGTTCTCTGCAGTGGGCTACGATCTAACGCCCCTGCGGGGCTACGGGTTTGCGCACGCATTCGCTTCCCACGGC
>CAZEBQ010000469.1:0-3099 GCA_964510295.1 uncultured Anaerolineales bacterium
CCGGGCGGCGCGGGCGAAGATTGCGCGGACCCGCCGGGCTTCGACCGCATTGGGAACGAGTTGCCGGGTTACCGGGTCGGCGTCATAGCCATAGGGCACCTTCCCGGCCAACCGGCGGCCGTGCCCCTTGAGGTAGGCCCGCGACTCCGCGATCCGCGCTGCGATCATGTCCCGCTCAAACTCCGCAAACGCCGCCAGGATGTGTCTAAGGAAGCGGGTTTCCGGGCCGGAAGACAACTCCGGTTGGTGAACGAGACGCAACTCGACGCCCGCTTTATCGAGTTCGTCGAAGAGGATGACGGCGTCGCGCATGTTGCGGGTCAGGCGGTCGAGGGCGACGGCGTACAGGCGGTCGATGCCGCCGAGGTCGATGACCTTGCGGAGACGGCGCATGGCGGGGCGGTCGAGCGTCGCGCCGGAACAGCCCTCGTCGTCGAAGCGCTGGCCGGTCCAGTGAAGGCCAGGTTCGCCCATGGCCCGGGCGAATTCCTGGCACGTCATGAATTGAACGTCGCAGGAGGAGAAGTCCTCGGCCTTGTCCACGGACTGACGGGTGTAGATGGCGTAGCGGATCATGTGGCCGGCACCAGAGGACATGGGTCTTACGCTCCTGATGTCAATCATAGGTATCGGCAGGCACCGCCTGCGACTTGATGGTGTCAGACTTGCTGCCCCATGGGGGCTGGGAAGCGTGGTGCGCAAGGCGCATCCCGGGCCTATACCGGATTATTGTATAGGCGGAAGAGATTCCACTTGACGGGCCGGCGGCTGTAAGGTATATGTTAGGTGTCCGGGGCACAGATTGACCGGAATGGGATACAAGCAATGGGTGATCTCCTCTGGGCTGCAGAGAGTGCCGGATATGGACCACGCGCCGCCCCAGGCTTCAGGCCCGAGCGGATCGTCCTCGCCAAAGGCAGCCAGACGACACCCAGCCGCCGCCTGTTTGCCCGGCAACTGTGCCGCGCTTACCCGGATGCGGAAGTCGCCGACCAACCGAACGTGCCGCACAACCGGGTGGCCCTAGGCGAAGCCGATGCCCTCGCCGCCTTGAAGCGGGGAAAACGGACCCTCGTTCTCGGCGAACATCGAAGCGCCGTCCGCCAGAGCCGCGAGGAAGGCAACACCTGCCCCAACTACTGGCACTTTTCGCCCTACGGTTTCTGCCCCTACGGATGCCGCTACTGCTACCTTGCCGGCACGCCGGGCGTCCGCTTCTCGCCGACGGTCAAAGTCTTTCTCAATCTGCCCGAGATCCTCGCCGAGATCGACCGGATCGCAGCGCGCCTGCCGGAGCCCACGGCGTTCTACCTGGGCAAACTCCAGGACGGCTTGGCGCTCGACCCGCTGACCGGCTACTCGCGGACGCTGGTCCCCTTCTTCGCGGGCCGTCGGCTCGCGCGTATGACGCTGCTGACAAAGTCCGCCAGCGTGGAAAACCTCCTGGACCTCGACCATGAGGGACACACGATTCTTTCCTGGTCGCTCAACCCCGCCGAGGCGATCGCGGCCTTCGAGGCAGGCACGCCTCCCCTGGCCGAGCGGATCGAGGCGATGAAGCGGTGCGCCAGCGCCGGCTACCCCGTCCGCGCGGTCATCATGCCGATCATCCCTGTGCCTGGCTGGGCAGAGACCTACACGGCATTTCTCGAAGGGCTTCTGGCCGAGGTCACGCTGGACCGCATCACCCTGGGCGGCATTTGCTCGTACCGGGCAGCACGGGGTCTCATGGAACACCGCTTGGGCCGGTCGAACGCCATTTCGGACGCCTTCGATCCGACCGGCCCGTCATCGGACGGCCGCTTGCGTTACCCCGCACACCTTCGGGTCGAACTGTACCAGTACATGATCGGGATCATCCGCAGCCGTTCGCCCGACCTGGACATCGGCCTGTGCCTCGAGGAGAGAGGCGTCTTCGAGGCGCTCGGCCTGACCGAGGCCATCGGCCGATGTAACTGCGTCTTGTGAGCGTACCGCTTTGCAGGGGCAGACCTTGCAGCCGGCAAACCGCGATCCGGAAGAAGCACTGATGCCCCTGAACCACGAGCCCACTGTCCCTTACGAGCAGGTCGCACGGTGTCTGAAGTACATCCAGAGTTGGCGCGAACATCTCGCGCACGCATGGGTGGGCTACGCATCCGGTGTTCCCGACACGCGCGCAATTGGGAACGCGGTGGACGAGCTCATCTCTGTGGCATTGTTGGAGGAGAAAGCTAGACGGACATCGCCGGGTTCCGTGTCGCCGCTGCGCGGCGTGATTGCCTCGTCAACGGCGCGAAGCGTTCAGGACCTGTGGGCCGCTGTTGGCCAGTCCGCTTCTTCTCCCATTCTGGCGGCTGTCTTCCAGACAGGCGATGCCGACAAACAAGTGCCCGTTCCTGACAACGTGCTCAACAGCCCATGGGTGGAGCGCATCGGCGAAGCCCTGAACCTGATGAGCCCAACGGAAGTCCCCTCCGCGTTCTTCGGGGATTTCCATCAACTGTGCCTGGCCCGACCGCTTGAGGCGTCGTTCTTCCACTTCGGCACGCTGGAAACCCAGCATCGGAGGCACGATTGGGGCGCACACTACACGCCAACTCCCATCGTCGAGTACTTGGTGCGCCGAACCCTCGGCCCGCAGATTGATGGCGGCGTTCCGGCGAACGGTTTCCCTCCGCGAATCCTCGACCCGTCCTGTGGATGCGGCGCCTTTCTCATCGCAGCCACGCAGATGCTGCTCCGACGCGGAACTGCCACCAACCTGTCCGCGCGGGAGAGGCTGGAGGTTATTGCGGGCGCGATCGTCGGAACGGATATCGACGAGAGAGCTGTCTGGTGGACCCGCCGACTATTGCTTCTGGCCGTCTGGGCGTCGTGTGTGGAGGACGGCCTCGATGTCCGCGCCGTCCCCGAGGAAATACTCCCCACGCTTGATCGGAACATTGTCTGCCTGGACTTCCTCCGCTCGAAGAGCGGACGGCGGCTACGAGAGCTGCTCGCGGAAAGCGCAACCGTCGAGGAAATCGTTGAGTTCCCCGACGCCCAGGTCTATCCGGATGCCAAGGTCCAGATCGCGCTGTTGTGCCTCAGCAAAGGCAAGAAGGAGTTCCGAACGCG
>CAZEBQ010000470.1:0-3099 GCA_964510295.1 uncultured Anaerolineales bacterium
TGGCAGCCGGCGGATGGCCGCGCAAGGATGGTTATGCCACGGCGAAAAGGGAGCAGCATGATGCCGTATTACTGTGGCGTGGACATTGGGGCGTCGGCCGCCAAACTCGTTATCGTGGACTCCGGCGCCGGGACGGTTGCGAAGAGCGTCCGCCGGTCGGGCGTCGATTACGCCGCCACGGCCGAGGCGTGCCTGACCGACGCCCTCGCGGCGGCCGGCCTGGCCAGAGACGACATCGCCGCATCGCTTTCCACCGGCTACGGGCGCGAAAACGTGACGTGGGCCGACGGGCGGATGACCGAAATCGCCTGTCACGGGCGCGGCGCCTGGCACCGTTTCCGCCGGGCCATGACGGTCATCGACATCGGTGCCCAGGACAGCAAGGTCATGCACCTCGACGACGCGGGCCACCGGACCGGTTTCAAGATGAACCGGAAGTGCGCCGCCGGCACGGGGGCGTTTATCGAGGAGATCGCTTACCGGCTCGACCTGCCCCTGTCGGACCTGAACGGCCTGGCCGAGCGGTCGACGGGGGAGGTGGCGCTGAGCAGTTTCTGCACCGTTTTTGCCGCCACCGAGATCCTGTCGCGCATCCGCGCCGGCGAGAAGGTCGAGGACATCGTCAAGGGCGCCTTCCGCAGCGTCGTCAAACGCATCTTCGAGATGGATACCGTGGACGGCGCCCTCGTGATGACGGGCGGCGTCGTGGCGCACAACCCGTATCTGACATCGCTCGTCGAGGAGACGTTCGCCGCGCCCGTCCTGGTGCCGCCCGATCCCCAACACGTCGGTGCGTTCGGAGCGGCGCTGTTTGCGATGGAACGGACACATCAAGGAGCGTAGCCATGCTGATCAGCCATCCCCCGGCCGGGGTCACCCCGAACCTGCTGATGCTCGGCACCGGCGCCTATCCGCTCTTCCTCTGCACCGGCGACGGCGAGGCCGCCGTCTTCGAGGGCGGAACCAGCGCCATGGGACCCGTGCTCCGCCGCCAATTCGGGCGCCTCGGCATCGACACCCGGACCGTCAGGCAGGTCGTCCTGACGCACGCCCATCCGGATCACGTGATGGCCGTGCCGATGCTTCGCGAGATGTTTCCCGGCGTGACGGTGCTGGCGTCGGCGCCGGCTGCCGCCGTCATGTCGGCCGAGAAGGCGGTCGCTTTCTTCCAGAAAATGGACGACGCCCTGACCGCGTCGCTCCTGAAGGCCGCCGTGATTACCGAGGACGACCGTCCCCAGCCGCTCGCCGAACCCCGCATCGCCGTGGATCGCATCATCGCCGAAGGCGACACGGTCGCCGTCGCGGGCGCCGCCTCGTTCACCGTTCTCGAGACGCCGGGGCACAGCGACGGCAGCCTGAGTTTCCACGACTCAGGCGGCGGCGCGCTCCTCATCTCCGACGCCACCGGCTACTACCTGCCCGACCACGCGTACTGGTGGCCGAACTACTTCACCGGCTACGCGACGTACCTTGAGTCGATGCGGCGTCTGGCCGGCCTGGGCGCCGAGGTCCTGTGCCTTGGTCACAACGCCGTCTTGACCGGCGCCGACGACGTCCGCTCCTACTTCGACGGCGCCATCGCCGCCACCGAAGCCTACCACCGCCGCATCGTCGATGAGACAAAAGCAGGCAAGTCGGTTCGGGAAATTGCCGAAGAACTGGGCGAAGAGGTCTACGAGAAGACGCCGCTGTTGTCGCTCGAGTTCTTCCAGAAGAACTGCGGCCTGCTCGTCAAACAGTCGCTGCGGCACGAGGGGCTGGCACCCGACAAGTAGCGGTCCGATATGGGTTTTGCGCGGTGGGCAGTCTTGCCCACCGCGCCCAAACCGCGCGGCGGCCTTCCCAGGCCGCCGCGACAGGCCGCGCATAGGGCGCGAGCCTCGCGCGGTGGGTCTCCGGACCCACGGCGCACAAAGGCGCATGAGCGCGGCGGGTGCGGAGACCCGCCGCGCGGAAGCGCTGCCGTGTCTGCGTCGGGCCGCGTAATGAAGCCTTCAGAGAGGACTGCCATGCCACAGTCGCGCGTCGCCGGAACCGGGCACTATCTGCCGCCCAAGGTCGTCACGAACTTCGACGTCATGGAGATGATGGAGACCAGCGACGAGTTCATCGTCACGCGGACGGGCGTTCACGAGAGGCGGCACGCCGAGGCCGACCAGAGCGCCACCGACCTGGCCGTGCCCGCCTGCCGGGCCGCCGTCGACGACGCCGGCATCGACATGAAAGACATCGACCTGCTGATCATGAACACGATCACCCCCGACCACGCCGACCCGGGGTGCGCCTTCTTCCTCCAGGCGAAACTCGACCTCTCGGGCATCGCCGTCATGGACATCCGCCAGCAGTGCGCCGGGCTGATTTACGGGATGGCCATCGCCGACCATTTCATCCGGGCGGGGACCTACCGGCACGTGCTCATCGCGTGCAGCGAGGTCCTCTCGAAACGTATGGATGGGTCCTACGACGGCCGCAACATCGCCATCCTCCTCGGTGACGGGGCGGGGGCCGCCGTCATCGGACCGGCGAGCGACGGTGACAGGTGCATCCTCTCGACCAGCCTCCACGGCGACGGCAGCCACGCCAAGGACCTCTACACGGCCGCGCCCGGCAGCGCGCTCGACCGCATGCAGATGGTCACCAAGGATGACATCGACGCCGGCCGCATTCACTTCCGGATGGACGGCAGGACGGTCTTCGAACACGGCGTGGCCCGGATGTCGGAGGCGGCCTTCGAGGCGATCGAATTCAACGGACTGACCATGGACGATATCGACGTCCTCATCCCGCACCAGGCCAACCTGCGAATGCTCGAGGCCATCATCGAACGCACCCAGGCGCCGCAGGAGAAGGTCTTCGTGAACGTCGAGCGATACGGAAACATGGCGTCGGCGTGCCTGCCCATCGCCTTCGACGAGGCCCGCAAGAACGGCATGGTGACCGACGGCAGCCTCGTGCTGCTCGTTGCCTTCGGCTCAGGCTTCGTCTGGGGCTCGGCGCTGCTGAGGATGTGACGTGGTCTTGGGGGTGGCATGGTCACGAAACCGCGCGGCGGCCTTCCCAGGCCGCCGCGAGAGCCGTGCACAGGGCGTGGTGGCC
>CAZEBQ010000471.1:0-3095 GCA_964510295.1 uncultured Anaerolineales bacterium
GCGGCGAAACTGAGGCACGGCTTTTCCATGCCACGGCGAAGGCAATTCATCGTCACGGCGTCGGCCTCCTCCTCGGCCAGGAGCGCCGTGAGGCCGAGGTGGGCCCGGACGGCATTCTCCAGGGCCTTCTGCTCCAGGCCTCGCACTTCCCTGGCCACGTCTGTGAAACGGGCGATCCACCGCCGGGCCGCCTTCTCGATCGTCGCGCCGCGGAAGGCCTCGGCGTAGCGGCGGTACGGAATCACGCGGACACGGATGCCGAGAAAACCCTCGGTCATCTCCCGCTCCTCCTTCGCTTCGGTGATGCTCAGCAGCACGCTCTGGGCCAGATGTTTCTTGGCGGCGATCATTCGCACGCCTGACTCGATCGCATCGAGATTCTCAAGCGACTGGATGAAGTACACCCCCGCCCGGCGATACTGGGTGATGGTACCGTGCTTGACGCCAAGCCCGATGTAGAGAATAACCGGGACGCCGACTTCTTCCGCAGCCTTCAGAATCAGGTCCACCATGGGCAGGCTACGGTTGTAGAACATGACCAGTAACAGGCCGTCGGGCTTCTGCGCCTGAACCTCGCCGGCCAGGCGTTTGGCGTCCTTGGAGTTGGCCACCGGCGCCTTGTCCACGTCGATCTTCAGGTCGAGGCGTTTTCCCATGTCTCGCAGGGCGGCCGTGTACTGCTTCTGGCGGCCCTCGGCGTCGAACTGGTTGCCGGGCCAACTCCACCAGCCCTTCGGGTTGTCGGCGAAGGTCTTGGAGGGCGGATAGACGAACGCCGCCCTCACGCGGGGCGGCTCCTTCGGCCGAGAGGGCTTCGACGGTTCGGCGCCGGCCAAAACACCCAGCGGTCCGAGGGCGAGGGCCCCGGCGGCCAGCGCCGAGCCGGCAAGAAAATCCCGGCGGTTGCACCCGCACCCACACCCGCCACCCAGGTGGTGGTCCTGTGTCATCAGCATTCCTCCCGTTGAGCCAACGTTCGCCTCGCGTCTTCACGCCCGTAACTATTACTACAGCGCCACTTCCCGCGCGGCGGGTCTCCCGACCCGCCGCGCAAAAGGGCTAAGTGGCGCTGTAGTACTATTGGGGCCCATTTCCTGAGTGTACGCGCATCGGTCTCTTTCGTTAAGGGAAAAGGCGACATTCAGCCGTTTGCGTTGTGGCCGTTTTGCCGGAGGGGGTGAGACGATGGGCGGTAAAGGTGCGCGGCGGCTGAGGATGACCGGGAGCCTCCGCTCCCGGCTCGAACGGCGCGAACATCTCGAACGCTACTTCGGGCCGGGCCTGCTGTTCAATGCCCCGACAGAGACGGGCCATGGGGGCGGTGTCGCAGCCGCAAGAGGAGGGCGACGTTGGCAATGAAACGGCTGTTTGGGCGATGGACGCCTTGCGCGGTGCTGTGTGCCCTGGTTGGGACCGGCGCCGCCTGGGCGGATGACCAGCCCCAGTGGGGCGAGCGGCACTCGCGGAACATGGTCTCCGACGAAACGGGCCTCCCCGAGACCTTCGACCCCGCCACGGGCAGGAACATCAAATGGTCGGTCCGCCTCGGCACCCACACGCATGCGACCCCCGTGGTCGCGGGCGGAAAGATCCTGGTCGGCACGAACAACGACGCGCCCCGCGACCCGCGGCACGAAGGCGACCGCGGCGTCCTCATGTGCTTCGACGAGGCCGACGGCCGTTTGTGCTGGCAACTGGTCGTCCCGAAGATTCACGGCGACCGGGGCAAGGACTGGCCCCTCATGGGCCTCTGCTCGCCGGCCACGGTCGAGGGGAAGCGCGTTTACGTTGCGAGCAACCGCGGCGAGGTCCTGTGCCTCGACCTCGCGGGCCAGGCCGACGGCAACGACGGCCCGTTCAAGGACGAGGGCCGGCTCATGGCCGACGGGGGTGCCCCGATGGAGGTCCGCAAGAGTGACGCCGACATCCTCTGGCGGTTCGACACCCATGCCGAAGCGGGCAGTTACCCGCACGATGCGGCCCACGCCTCGATCCTCATCGACGGGCGGTTCCTTTATCTGAACACGAGCACGGGCGTGGACAGCACGCACCGGCGTATCCGGCGTCCGAACGCGCCCAGCCTCATCGTGCTCGACAAGGCGACCGGCCGCTTCGTCGCCCGCGACGACGAGCGCATCGGCTGGCGGATCTTCCACAGCACGTGGTCGTCGCCTGCGATGGGCGAGGTGGGCGGCCGAAGGCTCGTCTTCTTCGGCGGAGGCGACGGCCTTGTGTACGCCTTCGAGGCCCTCGAAACCGCGCGGCCGCCCGAGGCGCTCGCGCTGCTGAAGAAGGTCTGGTGGTTCGACTGCGACCCCACCGCCCCCAAGGAAAACGTCCACCAGTATATGAGAAACCGCAACAAGGGACCCAGCAACATCAAGGGCATGCCGGTCTTTTACAGGGGACGCGTCTACCTGACCGTCGGCGGCGACATCTGGTGGGGCAAAAACCGGGCTTGGCTCAAGTGCATCGACGCCGCCGGCGCCGGCGACATCACCACGACCGGCCAATTGTGGTCCTACCCGCTGGTGCAGCACTGCTGCGCCACGCCGTCGATCTCCGGCGGCCTCGTCTACGTGGCCGATTGCGGACGCACCGTCCACTGCGTCGATGCCGAGACCGGCAAACCTTACTGGACCCACGAGACGAAAGGCGAGATGTGGGGCTCGACGCTCGTGGCCGACGGCAAGGTCTACGTCGGCACGCGGCGGAAGGATTTCTGGATCCTTGCGGCCGGCAAAGAGAAGCGCGTCCTCTGTTCGGTCCAGATGGACAGCGCCATGAGCAGCACGCCCGTCGCCGCGGGCGGCGTCCTCTACATTTCCACAGCCAACCGTCTCTGGGCCGTGCAGAAGGGCGGGAAGTAGAAGCCGTCATGGCACGTGACCGGGAGCCTCCGCTCCGTACGTGTTTAGCAGGGTGGCACGGCCCTTGGGCCGTGCAGCCGCACTCGGCACGCCGGCTGGGACGGCCACGCCCAGCGTGACCGTGCGCTCCTCGGCGCGACGCGACCCACGGCCGCGGCTTCGCCGCTGCCGTGCCACCCAACGCCGTAAACTAATTCGTGACGAGGCATGAGCGTAGGGCCTGTG
>CAZEBQ010000472.1:0-3074 GCA_964510295.1 uncultured Anaerolineales bacterium
GCGGGTTGTACATGAGTTCCGTGACGCGCAAGTCGGCCAGAACGAGGCCGGAGGCGTCCATCAGGCCGGCATCGAACACGAGGTCGTCGGAGGAGGCGTCCACCGTGAACGGGTCGGTGCGCCCGGTGAGACGGTCGACGTCGCTTTCGAATCCGTCGGGGTCAGCGGCGAGCCGGGGGCTGAAGTACCGGTCGAGGGGCGCGACGACCTCCAGGACGTAGACGCCGTCCGGCACGGCGGCAAAGACGTAATCCCCGTCGCCGACGGTCGTGGTCGTCGCAACGGGCGTCAGCGCCTCGTCCAGAAGATGGACCGTGACGCCGCTCTGGCCGGTCTCCCAGTCGTCGCGGAACCCGACACGATCCTCGTCGAACCAGACGGTGCCGGTGACGGCTGCATCGAGCAGCAGTCGCGGCTCAAGCGGTTCAAGAAGCGGTGCAGCGTCCGGCGGGCGGTTTGGCGGGTCCATCGCAGTCCCCCTGACGACGGAGTTACGTTTCCGGTTCCTGCAATCGAGTTTAGGTAGAACAGTATACGCCAAGTTTCGCCAATGTGCAAATAGTCTCCTGGAGAACCGCGGAAGGGGCGTCCGGCAGGCCATGGGGTATGGAGGCGAGGCCCTGGTATGACTACGCTACCTGTGCGTCTGCCCGGGCGGCGCCATCGACCGGTGAATCAGGCGGATGACCTCTACGCCTTGGCCTTCGCCTTGGGCTTGAACGATCACAGGGGCGATTCGGTGTCTCCAGTGTCAGAGGATTGGCGATTCCTGTAACCCGACATGTCCCCGGATGAACTCGCGCCCACGACCACCGCAGGCCTTTGCGATGATTCGGTCGCAGTTTGCGGCCGTTCTCTGTGCGCCCGGGCAGCCCGGCCGGTGTCGGCCGAATCGGTTCGCCTGCCCGTCTGCTTCGGTCACGCCTCCGTCCAGGCGATCCTGGCTTCACGGGTGTCGATGTTCACTGTCACCGAGACGTGCCTGAAGGAACGGGTGTAGACCCAGCCGTCGCGTGTGGCTTCCCCCAATGGCGGGCCCAACGGTCTCTTGAATTCGGAATAGTCAACCAGGCTCCCATGTGTGTCCCGGTAGCCCCAGGAGTAGCAGAAGTAGCCATGGCGCTGGGCCGCCACCAGGTAGCAGGCCAGCGAGAACGTGATCTTCCTGCTGGCCTCAGCCTTCAGTTGATCCGGCGGCATCCGCATCTTCCTGGCGTTGGTCCAATTGAATCCCGGATCGGGCCAGCCCTTGACGACCACGAGTTTTCCCTGCCTTCCGGCCTTCTGGATGGCTGCGATGTCGCGGGCGATGGCTTCTCTGCTCTGGCTGGCAAATGCCGTGAAGTGTTCGACCTTGGCGCCGTCGGCGTGGGGAAGGTAATCGAAGCCGGCGGTTCCGTCCGGCGTGCTCCGCAGACCGTTGTAGAGCAGGATCGCGTCGTCGCCCATCTCCCGGCGGGCACGGCGCATCATGTCGATGACGGCCTGGGTCAACTGCTGTTCCTTGCCCTTGCCCCACCCTCTGTTCATCCAGACCGTACGTTTGGCCTGATCGACCGCGTCCATGAACACGCCGTCGCATCCGTATCTCTTGACCGCCTTCCCGGCGACAGTGGCCCACCACGCGCGGAACTCGGCGTTCAGAAGGTTGTACTGCTCCAGTTTCCGTACCTTGTAGATAGGTTCCCCATTTCTGTCGCGGAAGAGCCAGTCTGGATGCTCCTTGACCGTCGCGCAGGCGTCATAGAGGGGGTAATTCAGAAAGGTGTTCCAGTAGAACAGCACCTTCAGTTTGGGGTTGAGCGCCTTCAGGCGGGCGGCGTCATGGGCCGTGCCCTTCTCGGTGGATCCCAGGGCCCCCATCCCGTGTGCCTTCTCAAGGCAGACGAGATTCGAGGCATTCGCGACAAAGCGCAACTCGTCCAGCGTCAGTGGCGCCGTCTTCTTCCCGAAGTGGATATAGAGGGGGACTTTGTCCCAGGAGAACTCGGGCCAGCGAGCGGGATCCGCCGCCCCGCCAGGCTTTGTGTTCGGCCTGCGTGTATCGGCCTGCGCCGCGAGGCTGAGCAGGACAGCGAGTAATATCGTTATGCTCTTGGCTCTCACGGTCGTCCAAGGGTGGTTGTCGCGGCAAACGGCCCCATTACCCCGGGCTTTCCCGGATGGCGTTGCGCCCGCGACCGTCGTGGGCCTTTCGGATAATCCTACGGCAGTTCCGGGACATTCGCAACTTCCTTCCCGGCTCAACCAAGGGCGCATTGGCCTGCCATCGGGCCGTGATCTTGCCCGAAACGGCTCCAAGCCCTGTCTTGACACCATTAGTACGACTACCCTACGTTCCGCGCGGCGGCCTTCCCAGGCCGCCGCGAACCCAGTTTGTGCCTGTTCCTGGTGGCCTGGGAAGGCCACCAGGCGGACAAAAAGGCGCACTAGCGTTGTAGGATCAGGTGCCATTCGGCGTATCTGAACCGGGATCGCTCAGGGCGAGGGATTCTACTTCGTGCCGCCGAGGGAGAACAGGTGGGAGAGGGTCCTGAGGTACATGACACCATCCGCTACGGCGGGGGTCGCGTAACTCTTTTCGCCCAACGGCACGCGGGCAAGCACCTTGAACTCGTCCGATGCGGCGAGGACGACCACTTCGCCTTTGCGAGAGATGCAGTACAGGCGGCCGGCGACCCACACGGGTGAACCGTAGTAGAATCCGCCGACGCGCTCGCTCCAGATCACGTCGCCGGTGGCGACCTTGCGGCATTCGACGCGGACGTCGTCGTGCCAGAGGAACAGGCGGCCGTCCTTGACGATGGGCGTCGGCACCAGGGGCACCGGCCGCTTGAGTTGGTAGACCACTTTCGGCTCGATGCCCCGCTCGCGCGACCCCGGCCGCACGGCTACGTAGAGGGAGCCGCGAACGCCGTCGCCGTACCCGGCGATGACCAGACCGGGGGCCGTGACGGGCGAGCCGACGCATCGGTCGAGGAAGATCTTGTCCACCTCCCAGTTGACCTTCCCGGTGGCGGGGTCCACCGACGTGATGCCGTGGGCGGTGCTGGTGACGATGAGTTCGGCCGGTC
>CAZEBQ010000473.1:0-3072 GCA_964510295.1 uncultured Anaerolineales bacterium
TAACGGCGAGATTCCTCGACTCTTTTTCGCTCGCTCGGAATGACACGCTAAACACATACGGGCATAAAGCCCGGCGCTACAACCGCCTGCGCTCGCCAGAAAAACTTGCTACACCGCCCGCGCGACCGTTCGTCGGCTTTTGACATTGAGGCACACGGGCCCGTACCCTATAATGCCACGTTCCCAGCGCCGGGGCCGGCAGCATCCCGGCGCGTGCAGTCTATCGTGGGGCCGAGCGGAGCAAGGCAATGGTATCGCTGGAACGGCCGGGTGAGGCAGAACTGGTTGAGCGGATCAACACGCTGCGGCGCGAGCGCCGCGCCGTCATCCTCGCCCACAACTACCAGATACCCGAGGTCCAGGACGTGGCCGACATCGTCGGCGACTCGCTCGCCATGGCCCGCGAGGCCGCCAAGGTCGAGGCCGACGTTATCGTCCTGTGCGGCGTCCGGTTCATGGCCGAGACCGTCAAACTCATCAACCCCGACCGGCCGGTCCTGATGCCCGATCCGAACGCCGGCTGCCCCATGGCCGATATGATCTCGCCGCGCGAACTCCAGGAAGCCAAAGACCGCCACCCGGGCGCCACGGTCGTCACCTACGTCAACTCCTCGGCCGCCATCAAGGCGATGAGCGACATCTGCTGCACCAGCGCCAACGCCGTCCGCATCGTCGAGTCGATCCCCGCCACCCGGCCCATCCTCTTCGTACCCGACCAGAGCCTCGGCGAACATGCCGCCGACGAGACCGGCCGCGACAACATCACCCTCTACCCCGGCTTTTGCCCGACCCACCACCGGATCCTGGCCGAGCACGTCGAGGCCCGCCGCGCCGAGTACCCCGACGCCGACGTGTGCGTCCACCCCGAATGCACGCGTGACGTTCGGCAACTGGCCGACGTCATCGGCTCGACCAGCCAGATGATCCGCCACGTTGCCGCCTCCGACAAGAAGGCCTTCATCATCGCCACCGAACTCGGCGTCTGCCACACGCTCCGGCGACACAACCCCGACAAGACGATCATCGAGATCACACCCCTGGCCGACTGCCCCAACATGAAACTCAACACGCTCGAAAAGGTCCTCTGGTCGCTCGAAGCCATGCAGCACGAGGTGGTCGTGCCGGATGAGATCGCCGGAGCGGCCCGCACAGCCATCGAAAGGATGCTGGCCGTCGTCTGACGCCCGGCGAACGCGCGACGCAACGCGCCAAGCACCGATCCCATGACCGAACCGACTCCACCACCGGCTGCACCGGCACCCGCCGACGGCGACGGGCCGCCGCCGACCCGCGCGGCCGCTACGCCGCTTCGGCTCGTCGACCTGATCGACATCGAGACGCTCCAGGCCATTCAGGACGGCTTCTCGGAACTTGCCGGCGTGGCCACGAGCATCCGCGACGAGCAGGGACGCCTCATCACCCATCCGAGTGCGTCGAGCCGTTTCTGTGAACTCGTTGGCGGCCCGCTCCACGACAACGAGGCCTGCCGCATCTCCAACTACGCCGCCGCCAAGGCCGCCGCCGCCGAAGGCCACTCCGCACCCGTCCGCTACGTCTGCCACGCCGGCCTGACCCAGTTTGCCGCCGCCATCCACCTCGACGGACGCGTCCTCGGCACCATCGTCCTGGGCGACCTTCCCGAACAGCCCCTCTGCAGCGACCACGTCCGTGGAATCGCCCACCGATACGGCATCGACGAGGCGGAACTGCTCGAGGCGGCCGCCCAACTCGAGACCGTCGATGAACGCCAGTTACGCGCCGCCATCGCCTTCCTCCAACTGCTCGCCAACACCATGACACGCCTCTGCTGGCAGCAGGCGGTCCTGCGCGAACGCATCGACGAACTCACCCTCCTCGCCCAGACCAGCCACCTCTTTTCCTCCACGCTCGACCCCGATTCGGTCCTCGACAACGTCGTCAAGACCATGGCCGAGGTCATGCACGTCAAGGCGTGCTCGCTGAGGCTGCTCAACCCCGCCGGCACGGAACTCGTCATCGCCGCCGCCCACGGACTCTCCCACTCGTACCTCGACAAGGGACCCGTTCTGGTGGGCGAAAACCCCAACGACCAGGCGGCGCTCGCCGGCGAAATCGTCACCGTGACCGACATGCGCACCGACCCACACGTCCGATACGGCGACGCCGCACGCCACGAGGGACTCGTCTCCAGCCTCTCGGTGGGCCTCATCGCCAAGGGCGAGCCCCTCGGCACGCTCCACATCTACAAGGCCAAGCCGCACACCTTCACCCCCGAGGAGATTCGACTCTTCCGCAGCGTGGCCGACCAGGCCGCCATGACCGTCAGCAACGCCCAACTTGTGGAAGAATGCGTCATCGCACGCCAGCAGCAACGCGAACTCGAGGTCGCCGCCAGGGTCCAGGAACGCATGCTCCCCGCCAGGGCCCCCGACATCGACGGCTACGACTGTTACGGCGTCACCGTGCCGTCGCTCATGGTAGGCGGCGATTTTCACGACTGGATCGCCCTGCCACGCAACAACTGGGGCATCGCCGTCGGCGACGTCGCCGGCAAGGGCGTCCCGGCAGCCATCCTCATGGCCAGTCTCCGTGCCGCACTCCGGGCACAGGCCGAACACGTCTACGCCCTCAGCCACGTCATGGACCGCGTCAACCACAGCCTGACCCAGGAGACCGAGCCGAGCGAGTTCGCCACCCTCTTCTACGGCGTTCTCGACTCCAGCGCCCGGCGGCTGACGTATTCCAGCGGCGGACACGAGCCGGCGATGCTCATTCGCGGAGGCGACATCACCCAACTGAAGGCCGGCGGACCCCTTCTCGGCGTGATGGAGGGCTTCGAGTACAAGGTCGAGGTCGTCCGGCTTCAGCCGGGCGACACGCTGGTCGTCTTCTCCGACGGTGCCTTCGATGCGGCCAACTACCAGAACGAACGGTTCGGCAAAGTGCGGCTGGCGGAATCGATTCTGCGTCACGCCAAACACGGGGCCGAACGCATGGTCCAGGAGGTGCAGTGGGACATCCGCCGCTTCACCGGCCTCGCCCCCCGTGCCGACGACCTGACCCTCCTGGTGCTGAAGGTGCTGTGAGCCAAGC
>CAZEBQ010000474.1:0-3067 GCA_964510295.1 uncultured Anaerolineales bacterium
AGCCGAAGGGGTTGCCGACGGCGATGACGGTCTCGCCGATCATCAGGTCGGACGAGGTGCCCATGGGAATGGCCATCAGGGGCCCCGGCGGCTCGACCTTGATGATCGCCAGGTCGGCCTCCGGGTCGGCGCTGACGAGTTGGGCCTTGTGCTGCGATTCGTCGGCCAGGGTCACGATGATCTCGTCGGCCTGCTGGACGACGTGGGCGTTGGTCACGATGTAACCCTTGGCGCTGATGACGGCGCCCGAGCCGAGGCTGCCCGAGACGTGCCGCCGGGGGCGGAACAGGTTGCCGAACTCGCGGCGGAAAATGTCCGGCACGTCCATCCAGAAATACGGACGGATCACGCGCACCTGCTTCGTCGAAATGTTGACGACGCTCGGGGCAACACGCTCGACCGCCCGGACCACCGGCGTCCTGCGGTCGGCCCCGCCGGCGGCGCGAGCCCGCGCCGGCGCGGCCACGGCGGCGGCCAGAAACACGAAGCACACCAGCAACGTCGGTCTTGCTCTCATCATGGGCGTATCCTATCGCGCCGGACCCCTCCGGCAAGCGTCCCCGTCCTTGGACGGTCGAGCAGCGGCTCATGGTTCAGATTTGGTGATTTCCTCCAGCAGGATCGTCGCGTAGGCGCCGGGCGGGAGGGCGAACCGGACGATGAGGTCCCCGTCGGCGGGGCGGACCTCGGCGCCGGTCACCGGCACACGGAGCGGTCGCCGGTCGCCGCGCAAACGGAGGGCCTTGACCCGTTCGAAATGGGCGGGCGCCACGTCGGCCTCTTCGAGGACGGTGCGTTCGATCTCGCCGGGCCTTCCGCCGGCCAGGACGACGCGGTGCCCGACGATGGGCCCGGTGGGGCTGATCTCGAACCGGGCGACGCGCGGGGCTTCGTCTTCCGGGTGCTCGACGAGAAAGACCGCCCCGCCCCGGCCGATCTGCGGATGGATGTACGCGAGGTCCCCCGCCTCGACGCGGTCAACGCCCTCCAGACGCCGCTCGAGGACCGCGTTGAACAGCCACGACTGGAAGGCGCTGACGAGCAGCCGCGTCAGCCGCTTCGGCAGGGCCCGCATGGCGCGGTTGGGGTTGCCCGTCCGGATGAGGGCGGTCAGCACGCGGAGGTGGTCGGCCTGCCCGCCGAGGAGCCTCTTGGCCTCCCGGAGGTTCCCCGAGTCATAGCGCTCGCGTGCCCGCGTGAGGCGTGGGGAGTCGGCCTTCGACGGGCTGCCGAGGAACCGGTCGCAGAACTCCTTCGCGAGGCCGAGCACGAGCGTGCGGCCAAGCAGATGGTTGTCGCCGCGGCGGCCGAAACGCTGGCTGCCGAACCAGTTGGCCATACCGCGCCGGGCCAGCACGGCGAGGATTCGCTCCGCCTTCTCCGCGGCATGCGGGCCGCAGCCACGGATACGGACCTCGAAGACATTCCCCGCCAGGTGCCCGATCTTGAGTTTGTTCCGATGCCGTGAGACCTCCAGGATGCGGATGTTCGGCAGTTGGAGGCGTGCGGCCTTGTCGGCGTCAATTCGCTCGAGACTCATCCACTGGCGGGCGACGGCCTGGGCGTCCTTGAGGCCGGCGATGCCGACGAGACGGCTCGGCCGCCCGAACGCCCGGGCGATCCGCGACGCCGCCTCGAACGAACTGACGCCCGCCTTCTCGACGTACAGGTACACGTGGTCGCCGGTTCCCGACGGTTCGTAGAGCGGGAGTTCGACGACACGGAAGTCGGCCGGCTGCACCTTGATGCGGCCGCCTGTCCCGGGCAGGTCTTCGGTGAGATAGCGCATCGTGTGGCTGTCGTTTAGCCGTCGCCGGCACGGCGACGGGCGTTCAATCGCGGCCGGCCAGGAACTCGGCGATCTCGGCCTCGGTGGGCATGCTGGGTTGAGCGCCGAGTGTCAGGGCAGCCAGCGCCCCCGCCGCGTTGGCGACCCTCGCGGCCGAGACCAGGTCCGTGCCCTTGACCACCTCGACGGCAAGGCTGGCCGTGAAGGCGTCGCCGGCGGCGGTGGTGTCCACGGGGTCGATCGCGAAGGCCGGGACGCTTTCGCACACGGTGCCGTGGGCGACGACGGCTCCGCGCGAACCGGCCTTCAGGACAACCGCCTCCGGGCCGCGCGCCAGCAGGTCCACCGCCATCGCCTCGAGGCCCATGCTGCCCGGCTCGACCTCCAGGAGCGAGGCGGCCTCGGCCTCGTTCGGCGTCAGGATGGTGGCCCCGAAGGCGGCCTCGTCAACGGGCCGGCGAGGCGGGCCGGCGTCGACGACCGCCGGTGTGCCGACCTCGCGGGCCAGGCCGACCGCCCGGGCGACCGTCTCGGGCGGAATCTCCAGTTGCAGGACGACGGCGTCGGCCTCGGCGACCAGGTCGCGGGCCCGGAGCACGTCGTCGGGCGTGAGGCGGCCGTTGGCGCCCGGCGTGACGACGATGGTGTTCTCGCCGGCGGCGTCGATGAGGATGATTGCGACGCCGCTGGCGCAGCCGGGGACGGTTTCGAGTGCCCGGACGCCGACGCCCTCGTGCTCCAGGTTCGCGCGGAGTCGTTGGCCGAACTCGTCGTCGCCGACGCGTCCGAGGAAGGCGGTCTCGGCCCCCAGTCTCGCCGCCGCCACCGCCTGGTTGGCCCCCTTGCCGCCGGCGATGGTCCGAAGGTCACAGCCGCGCACGTTCTCGCCTGCGGCGGGCACGCGGTCCACGCGTGTGACCACGTCCATGTTGACGCTGCCGATGACGAGGATTCGCATGGACGGAGAGTCTAAAGTCCGAAGAGCGAAGTCCAAAGTTAAAAACCGGCGCGGGCGGCCGTGGGGCTGTGACCACGGATTATGGCAGGCCTGCTGAGGCCCATTTTATGGGCCTTTGCCCGCCGCAGGCGGGTGTAGCCCCGGCCCTCTGGGCCGGGGCCGTCAAGCGGCCCGCGTTTCCTCTTCTTGTCTTCTCTCCCGCTGTGGCCCGCCTGCGGCGGGCCACAGCGGGAGAGAAGAAGATGGGTCTCTCGCCCCGAAAAGCCGGGGCCAAAGGCCCCGGCCTATACGCCGCTTCGCGGCGGCAAGGCGGCTCGAAG
>CAZEBQ010000475.1:0-3057 GCA_964510295.1 uncultured Anaerolineales bacterium
TAAACTGCGTTCGCGGCGGCCTGGGAAGGCCGCCGCGCGGAACGTAGCGTCGTAGGACTAAACAGATACCCAACGGCACCAGCACTCAAGCGGAGCGCGACATGACGCATGTCCCCTTGTCGAAAGGTGTGTTGGCAGTCCTGGCGGCCGTGATTCTCGTGACGGCATGGTCGGCCGCTGAGGCCGCGGCCCCGAGGCCGATTCTGCGGACGCTCCGCTCCGGCCATCCGCGGGTTCTCCTGACGCCGGAATCGTTCCAGGCCCTGCGCAAGGCCGTCAAGGCCGACCCCGCCCGCAAGGCGATTCTCCGCCGTCTGCGCGGCCAGGCGGATTCTCTTCTGGGCGCCAAGACGGTCGAGTTCAAGATCGTCGGCCCGCGGCTGCTCGCCCAGAGCCGCCGGTGCCTGCAGCGCGTCGAAACCCTCGGCCTCACCTACCTGCTGACGGGTGAGGCGAAGTACGCCGCCCGGGCGATGAAGGAGTTGGAGGCGGCGGCCGCATTCCGCGATTGGAACCCCTCCCACTTTCTCGATACGGCCGAGATGTCGTGCGCCTTCGGCATCGGCTACGACTGGCTGTACGGGTGGATGAACCAGGAGCAGCGGAGGACCGTCCGCACGGCACTTCTGGAGAAGGGTCTGGCGCGCGGCCTGGACGCCTATCGAGGCAAGGAACGGTGGGGTTGGTGGACGCGGGCCCATCATAACTGGAGCCAAGTCTGCAACGGTGGCCTGGCCGTCGGGGCGCTGGCGGTGGCCGACGAGGAACCGGCCGTTGCGGCGGAGATCCTCGAGTCGGGCCTGAAGGCCGTTCAGAGGGCGATGGCGAACTTCGGCCCCGACGGCAGTTGGAACGAGGGACCCGGCTACTGGGGATACACGCTTCGGTATACGTCGTACTACCTGACGGCCCTTCAGTCGGCCTTGGGGTCGATGCAGGGTCTGGACAGAGCGCCGGGCCTCGACCAGGCCGGGACGTTCCGCGTGTATTTCACCGGGCCGACGAACCGGACGTTCAACTTCGCCGATGCCGGCGACCGCGCCGGGTCGCACCCGTCGATGTTCTTTCTCGCGCGGGCGTTCAAGCAGCCGCTCTGGGCGTGGCATCAGCGTGAGCGGATGCGCTCGGGCGCCCTCGACCTTCTGTGGTACGTTGCCGACGGGCAGGGCCCCGCCGCGTCGGGCCTGCCGCCGCACAAGCATTTCCGCAAGGACCACGTCGTGTTCCTGCGCAGCGCGTGGGAGGATCCGAAGGCCCTTTGGGTCGGCTTCAAGGGCGGCGACAACCGCGCCAACCACAGCCATCTGGACCTTGGCTCGTTTGTTCTCGACGCCCTCGGCGAGCGGTGGGCCACGGACCTCGGCTCCGACAATTACAACCTGCCGTCCTATTTCGGCGACAAACGATGGACCTACTACCGCCTCCGGACCGAGTCGCACAACACGCTGCTCATCAATGGCGAGAACCAGCCGGCCAAGGCGAAGGCGCCGATCGTGGCCTTCACAGACTCCAGAGACGACGCCCGCGCGGTGGCCGACCTCTCGGCGGCCTACCCGATGGCCAGGTCCGCGCACCGCGGCGTGGCGATGCTCGGACGCAAGTGCGTCCTGATTCAGGACGAGGTCCGGGCCGACCTGCCGCTTGACGTGCTCTGGGGGATGGTCACGCGGGCCAAGGTCCGGACCGCCGGCGCCGGCGTCGTGCTCGAGAAGAAGCCGAAGCGCCTCTACGGCCGCATCCTTTCACCCGAAGGGGCGCGGTTCGACACGGTCGGGGCCAACCCCAAACCGCCCCAGCGCCAGCAACCCGACGCCACGAAACTCGTCGTCCGCCTGCCGGGCAAGACCAAGAGCGTGTGCGTGGCGGTGGTATTTGCGCCCGACGCCAAGGTACTCGGCGCCGCCGGCGCGGTGACGCCGCTGGCCCGGTGGCCCGGGCGGCCGAAATGATTTGAATCGTGTCGGCCCGGGCGCTATAATCCCGCTTGGTGCGGCACGTGACCCGTAGGGAGCCTTTCGCAGCGGCTTCATCGGAGGGAGGATCCAATCATGGCGATCAGGCGACGACGGTTCGGGCAGGTGCTGGCGGTGGCGCTGGCGGCAATGATGGTCGCGGCGGCCGGCTGCAAGACGACCCCGCCGGAGGAAGGGGAGAAGGGCGGCGCCGAGCCCAAGCCCGCGGCGACCGGTCCCCACGCCGCCCTGCTGAAACTGTTGCCGAACGACGCCGACGTCGGCGACTGGAAGACCGACGGCGAGGCCAAGGTCTTCGGCCCGGCGGCCGATGCGGCCACGGGCGTTGGGGCCATCGAGAGCGACCTCGGCCAGGCCGCTGCAGCCTACCGGGCGTACGGTTACGTGCGGTCGGTGGTGCGCCATTACATTCGCGGGTCGGGGGGAGATCGGGTGACGGTCCGCGTCTTCGAGATGAAGACGCCGTCGGAGGCGTTCGGCGTCTTCAGCGTCTCCTCGAGCGGTGGGACGTTTCCGCTGGTCGGCCTGGCGGCCCGGATGAGCAAGAAGGCCCTGGGGTTCGTCAAGGGCCCCTACTTTGCGAGCATCGAGTACGCGGGCATCAGCGACGCGACGCCCGTGTTGATGGACTTCGGCCGCTGGGCGGCCGACCAGATCACCTCGTCCAGTTACCGGCCGTCGGTCCTCGAGACGTTTCCGCTCGGGTCGGCTCAGGGCGAGCGGTACTACCTCCACCGGTTCGAGACGCTGGCGGTGCTTCCCTTCCTGCCGAAGGGCGAGCCCGAGACGATGGCTCGCATGCTCGACCTGAGCGACGAGACCGACGTCGCCATCATGGGGTACCCCACCGAAACGATGGGCGTGTTGAACTACCTGTTCGTGATCCGTTATGCGAGCGCCGTGGACGCCAGCGCCGCCTACACGGCGTACGAGGGATACCTGGCCAGCAGCACGAGCGCCGCGGAGCAGAACGTGGCGGTGGCGCCGCCGGTCGGCTCGTACGTGGCCGGCACGTTCAACGCTGAGGAGAACTCCGTCAAAGACCAACTGGCCAGACTGCTCGCGGGCCTGGGCGGCTGAGGCC
>CAZEBQ010000476.1:0-3041 GCA_964510295.1 uncultured Anaerolineales bacterium
CGCCGCCGGTCTTGCTGTTGATGTAGTAGCGGTCGGTGATGAAGTTGCGGTAGCACCGGTCGTGTGACATGGGTCCTTTCATGCGCTGGGAGATGGTCTTGGCCACTGTGCCGGTCTCGGGGTCGTAGCCGGCGGGTTGTTTGGTGCCTCCCGTCCAGACGGCCCCGGCGGCCAGGAAGAGGTCGGCCGCCTTCTCATAGTTGTTGGCGATGGGTCCGGTCCATTTCTCGGCGCCGTCCTTGAGGGAGTAAGCGTGCAGCATGTTGCCCTCTTTGGCATAGACCATACGGTCGGAGAGGACGACGGTATTGGGTTCGGTGCCGTCGCCGCTCTGGATGGGCTTCTCGACGTTCCAGATGGTCCGGCCCGTTTTCGGGTGCATGCAGAACAGGCCGCCGCTGGTCTGATAGACCGCATACCTGCCGCGTATCGCGAGGCTGCAGGCGGTGTAGCCGTGGATGTCTTTCCTCTGCCAGATGCGGCCGCCCGAAGCGGCGTCGATGGCCACGATGGCGCAGACGGGATCGGGGCGGTCGGGCGTCTCCGGGGCGTAGGCCCCGCGGAAGCCCGTCCCTCCGAACGGGGCTTTGGGGTCGGAGCCGCCGAGGTTCACCCCCTTGCCGGCGTACGTCTTGACGATGTTGTAACGTGCGGCGTTCATGCGGTCGCCGATGACGGCGTAGAGGACGCCCTGGTCGCAGGCGAACTCCTGGGTGCGCTCCGTGCCGTTGTAGGTCTTGATGATCTTGCCGGTTGCCGCATCAAACGCCGTCAGCGGTGCCTCCAGGCCCGGGGTGCAGTAGACCGTATCGCCGATGGCCGCCAGGCGCCGCTGCAATTGAATGGCCATGTCCTTGATGTAGCGGGTGACCGGTTCCCAGACGGGCAGGTCGTGCGTCCAAAGCGGCAGGCCGTTGAAGGCGTCGCGTGCAACCAGTTTGAACCGCCCGGGCAGGAAGGGGTTCTCGGGCGTGGCCCTGTCCTCGATCGTCAGCAGCCGCCCCCGGGCCGACACCATGCTGACGACCGTTGCGATGGCCATGTGCGACCGGCTCCAGGCGGGTTCGCCGACCCACTGAAGATGGCGAGGCGGCCCAACCACCGTGTCGTGGGCAACGGCGTTGTTGTCGGCGTCGTGGAGGTACTGCTGCCACTGGTCGATATCCTCAGGCCACGGTTTGACGGTCTTTTTGCCGCCGACCAGCGCCACGCCGAGCGGCGCGAGAACGCGCATCACCTCCTCCATCGGCACCTTGCCCAAGTCCTCCGACACGACCAGGTTCACCAGGTTGTCGGCGTAGGGCAGATGCTCGCCGTCGAATGGGGCCGCCGAGACGGGCCCGTAGAGGTCGAGCGACCGGATGTGTTCGCGTGCCTTCGCGACGTTGGCGGCATCGGTGTCCAGGCCGTGGACGAGGTAGGCGCGGCTCGCGCGCAGTGTGGCGGTCAGTTTGCCGCCTGCGCAGCCGAGGTGGACGACGAGGCCGCCTTGGACGCCGGTGGTCTTGAGGATCTCGGCGGCCGACTCGGCCTGCACCGTCTCGGATGAGGCGGCGAGCGCCACCGCCAGGACCGCGAGCGCCAGTAGGCTTTCCCACCGCCGTGCGGGCGGCCCGTCTTTGTCAGATGTCATTCGGTATTCTCCTGGGCCGGTCATGGTTTACCCATGCAGACGACCTGTCCGCCGGCGGTGACCATGAACAGACGGCCGCGCGCCACCGCCAGACCGTCCAGGACGGGCGGCGAGGCGAGGTCCAGCCTGGTCCGGATCGTGCCGTCTGCGACGGAGACGGTCAGCAGTTTGCCGCCGCGTCGGCCTTCGTAAGCGGCCCAGGCATCTGTGGGATCGATCAGGTCCGGCGTGCCGGCGGCGACGAGCGTGTCGCCGGCGATGACGGTGGCGGTGACGCGGACGGGAATGCGGATCGACCATCGGTCCTTCGGCCGGCGGAAACGCGGCGTCTGGCTCTTGCCCTTGCGGAGGCCGGGGTTCTGTTTTCCGGGCTTGGCTGCGGGCTTGGCTGCGGGTTTCGTGGCGGGGCGTGCCGGCGGCGCCGCGTGGTCGGCCGCGAAGAGTTCAAATCCTTTCGCGCCGGGCGTGAAGTGTCCGCCGTAGCCGCCTATTCTTTGCCGCGCCCGCACCCCGCAGACACTTCTTCCGTTGAACACAAGGTACTCGGCGAACGGCACGCCGCCGAGAAACCAACGCGTGCGGTGGAACCAACTGGTGTCGAGCAGGCCGCCGGTTGCATGAAGGTGCTTGACGACGCCGGCCGTCTCGCCCTTGCCGAACAAGGGTCGCTGCCGCAGATAGATCCCGCCCTCGTGGGCGACCAGCAGGTCGCTCAGGACGCCGGTGTCGATGGTCTGGTTGCGGCCCGAGCCGACTTGCATGTCGTAATCGCTGCACAGTTGCTCGTGGGCGACGGTCTCGCCGGTTTCGATGTTCAGTGCCCAGGCATGGATGCCGCCGTCAAGGAACGACGACCGCCCGGCCGTGCAGTAGACGGTGCCGGCGGCGGCGCCTTGGCGAGGCGCTTCGGCGGACGGACCGACCAGGACGCTGCCGTGAACCGGCCAGGCGGATTCCAGGTGTCCGAACGCGCCGATCGTCCGCTCTCGCGGCGCGGCCCGGAACCGCCACGCGAGTTCGCCGTCGCCTGCGCGGAGGCAGTAGACGCGGCCGTCGGCGCAGCCGAAGACCACCCGCCCGGCGTGGAGGGTGGGCGGCGTGTCGATCCGGCCGCCGGCGGTGTATCGCCAGAGTTCGCGGCCGTCGGCGGCGTCGAGGGCCACCACGTGGCGGCTGTCCTTGCCGGCCACGACGACGCGACCGGCCGCCACAACCGGGCTCGTGAGCGCGCCGCCGAGGTCCACCTGCCAGATTCTCTCCAGCGGTGCCGGAACGGCGACGGCCGTTGCACCGCTGCGCCGGGCGTCGTGACGGTAGGTGGGCCAGTCGGCATCCGACATCTGCGGTTTCCGGTCTCTGGCGATTTCAGATTTGAGATCTGAGATTTCAGCAATCTGCGGTTTCCGGT
>CAZEBQ010000477.1:0-3021 GCA_964510295.1 uncultured Anaerolineales bacterium
CCTGGCGAACGTGCCGGTGACCTTCGGCCAGGTCTTCAAGAAAGGCGAGATCGCCGACGGCATCGTGGCACGGCTTGGCGGGAAGCCGGCCGCTCTCCAGACCGACGTCAAGCGACTCCACGACGACCGTTCGGTCCGCTTCGCCGTCATCTCAGCGCGGCTGCCGGAGGTGCCGCCGCACGGCAAGGTAACGCTCTCGCTGGTGAACGGTATGCTGCGGCCGGCGACGCCGGCGGCCGTCTCGCAGGCGGACCTCCTGAAGACCGATTTCGACGCCGTCGTCACGCTCACCTTCCCCGACGAGGCGGTCCGCCAGGCGAGCGCCCGCAAGATGCTCGAGAAGGCGGGCGAGAACGCCGAGAGATGGCTCCACGGCCCCGTTGCGACGGAGTGGCTCCTGTCGGGTCCGCCGACCGACCCGCAGGGCAAGGCCGACGAGGACCTGCACGTCCAGTTCCAGGTCCGCGCCTTCGCCGGATGCCGCCGCGCCCGTGTCAGCGTGGTCGTCGAGAACTGCTGGGACACCTGGGCCGGGAACATCCGATACGACGCGTCCGTGACGGTAGGCGGCAAAGCGGTCTTCTCGGCGAAGGCGGTGGACCACCGGCGGCTGTCGCGATGGCGGAAGGTCGTCTGGTGGGGCGACGGCCGGCCGCCGGTCCACGTCGTCCACGACCTGCCGTACCTGTCCTCGACCGGCGCCCTGCCGCGTTACGACACCTCGCTGCCGGAGGTCGAGCAGACGTGGGAGCAGAAGAAGTACATCCGCATGGAAGGCCCGGATTTCCGGATCATGGGCCGCGGTGCCCTGACGGCGTACATGCCGTCGACGGGCGGGCGGCCGGAGATCGCCCCCTACCCCAAGTGGACGGTCCTCTACCTGCTCTCGATGCGGCCGCGCGAGAAGACCCTCGCCCTGGCCGGCGGCGACCTGGCCGCTTCGTGGCCGGTGCACGTGCGGGCGCGGAAAACGGGTCGCGTCATGACGATTGACGAGCGGCCGCAGTTCTGGCTCAATGGGCGCGGCAAAGACAAACCCGCCTGGAAGGGGGACCGCCATCCGCCCGGCCCCAACTACGTGAAACTCACCGCCGACATGGCCCACCAGCCGTCGCTCGCCTACGTGCCGTACCTCGTGACGGGCGACTTCTACTACCTGGAAGAGGCGTGGTTCTGGGCGAATTACTGCCTCTTGAACACCTGGCCGCACCCCAGGCGGGGGGCCGACGGCATCCTCTCGGGCCAGATACGCGGCAACGCGTGGTCGCTGCGGAACCTGGCCGACGCGTGCTGGATCACGCCGGAGGGCCGGCCCGAGGCGGCGTACTTCGATAAGAAGATCCGTAACAACCTGGCCGACCGCATCCGCCGCATGCTCGGCCCGCCCGAGTACAACAAGATGGGATTCTGGGGCATCCGCTCCACCCAGAACGCCCGCATCCAGAATCCGGCCAACCCCGACTGGATGGTCATCGCCCCGTGGGAACACGATTATCTCATGTGGAGCCTGCATCACCTTGTGGAACTCGGCTGGACGGAGGCGGGGCGCGCCCGCGACTTCCTACTGCGGTGGCGCGTCGGGGCGCTGACCAACGCGCAGGACTTCAATCCCCTGCTGGCGACGCCGTACCGGTTCGTCGTGGGCGAGCAATGCCCCGACGGCGAGGTCACCTTCTACGAAGACTGGAAACGCCTGGGCCGCGAGAACGCCCGGCTCTCCAAGCCCGACCTGCCGAACTACGGATGCAGTTACGCCTACTCAGCCCGCGCGGCGTGCGTGTGCGGGACAGACGCCGGCTTCCCGAAGGCGGCCGCGGCCGCGGCAGTCCTCGAAGCCAACCTGCCGGATTTCAAGAACGTGATGGCCAAGAACCCCATCTGGGCCATCCTTCCCGGCGGGGCCGCGGCGAAGTAGGGCCCGCCGCTCCTGCTCGGCGCTGCGTTCGGCCAACGGTCGGGCACACGGCCACGCAAGCGTGGCCATGCCACCCGGCCTATCGCGTTTTCAGCCCGCGTGGTGGCGCGGTGGTTCTCCTGAACCACCGCGCGTTGGCCCCGGAGACGCCGAGCGCGGCGGGTATGCAGACTCGCCGCGCTACGATCCGATTTGAAAACGCTCTATCCGCCGCGGGGCTTTCGCGCGGTGGCGGCGCGCTGCTCGGGCGTCAGGATGACGTTTTCGATGGCCCAGCGCAGTTTGCCGTCGATGGCGGACTTGACCTTCTTGGCGGCCTTGTCGTCGGCATCGCCCTCGACGGCGCTGAGTTCCTTCCAGGCTGCCCCGCAAGCGGCCTTGACCTTGGCGGTCTGCTCGTCGGTCAGTTCCACCTTCCTGAACCGCTTCATGACGTTTTGATACAGCAGGAACGCCTGCCACTTGGCCTTCTGCTCGGCGGTGAGGACGGTGAGCATGGCGGCATCGGCGTCGGCCGTGGCCGCAGCGCGCTCGGCGTTGAGGGCCCTCATGGCGGCGCCGGCCTTCTTCTTGGCGTCGGCGTCACCGCCGGACCTGGCAGCCTGCACGGCGTCCTCGGCGGTCTTGACTTTCTCGGCGTTGGCCTTGCTCCACGCCGCCAGGGCGTCGTCCTTGGCCTTCACCTTGACCTTGAGGGCCGTCTGCTGGTCGTCGGTCAGTTTGCACTCGCCGACCATGAGATCATACTGGCTCTGCTCCGGCTCCTTGCCCCGCCCTCTCCTGCCGCCTCTCTCGCCGGCCTCGACGGACACAGCAATCAGCACGGCCAAGGCCACACCGAGTGTGAACCACCTGAGACCTTTCATCGCTGACTCCTCCCTCGGCCCTGCCGTTTCACGCGCCGTCTTCGTCCTGGGCCGTCCGGCACGAAGACCGTGCCGCGGCCGTTGCGCCCATGCGGACGCCGGCCACTCGGCTGACAGTCAGAAGCATAACGTACCACCGGCCACGGCATTGCGTCAATGGGCTGCGCGGCGGCGCCGACTGCGCTGATCGGGTAGGCAGGGGCGATTGCTCGCCCCCGCCTCCCACACCACCGTACATAC
>CAZEBQ010000478.1:0-3009 GCA_964510295.1 uncultured Anaerolineales bacterium
TAGGACAAATCCTACAACGCCACAAGGGCATTTCGCGCGGTGGGTCTCCTGACCCACCGCGCGCTAAAACCCATTTTCGCCGTTGCGCGGCGGGTCAGGAGACCCGCCGCGCGGGACGTATCCCATCCCGCTAAGCGGACTTACGTAAGTCTTGCGCGGTGGGTCTCCGCACCCACCGCGCTTGCGACCGCCATATCGCGGCGGGGACTCCAGACCTGCCGCGCTTCAACTGCAAAAAACTTACCTGACCCCGCTTAGCCCTGGTTGCCCTCGTCGAATTCGTCGCCGCGGAAGGTCGAGCCGAGGTACACCCGTTTGACCTCGGGGTCCTGAATGAGTTCGGCGCTCGTGCCGTGCCGGAAGACCTTGCCCTGGTTGATGATGTAGGCCCGGTCCACGATGCCGAGGGTCGCGTGGACGTTGTGGTCGGTCACCAGGACGCCGATGCCGCGGTTCCTGAGGTTGCGGATGAACCCCTGGATGTCGAAGATGGCGATGGGGTCGACGCCCGTGAACGGTTCGTCGAGAAGCATGAGGCTCGGCCGGGTGACCAGGGCCCGGGCGATTTCGAGGCGTCGGCGTTCGCCGCCCGACAGGGTCCGCGCGTGCTGCCGGGCCAGATGGGTCAGGCCGAAGTCGCGGAGCAGTTCGGCCGCAATCGCCTCCCGCTCCGTCCGCGACAGATGCATCATCTCGAGGATCGCCAGCAGGTTCTCCTCGACCGTCAGACGCTGGAAAATGGTGGGTTCCTGGGCCAGGTACCCCAGGCCGCGCCGGGCACGCTGGTACATCGGCAGGGTGCTGATGTCTTCGTTCTCGAAGATGACGCGGCCCGCGTCGGCGGGGATCATGCCCATGGTCATCTTGAAACTGGTCGTCTTGCCGGCCCCGTTCTTGCCGAGCAGGCCCACGATCTCGGCCTCGTTGATGCTGAACCCGACGTCGTCAACGACCTTGCGGCCGTTGTAGATCTTCGTCAGCCCGATGACGTTAAGCAGTTCCACGTGCGCAGGTCCTCGCATCCGACTTGAGCCGTTGCCCGCCGTTGCGCGGCCGGTCCCCGTTCGACAGGCTCAGGGCAGGATCCGACCCGCCCCGCGGGAAGCGGCGTAGCCGTACCACGGCCTGGTCCCGATTGCCTGCTGTCAATGCACCAGCCGCCACCCGGTCGGATCGGGCAGCAGCGGAAGCGGTATGTGCCACCGGGCTCCGGCCGCCGGCCAGTAAACGAAGAACGCCTTGCCCACCAGGTTCCGCCTCGGCACGACCGGCCGGTCCACGCTGTCGAACCACAACCGCGAGTCGAACGACTTCGGGCTGTTGTCGCCGCACACGAAGAACTCGTCGGCGTTCAACTTGAACGGATTGCCTTCCGTGGCATGGCCCGGCTGGCCGTTGCGAAGCCGCTCGTTGATGTAGTAGACGTCGCGGTCGATTCTGAGGTACTCGACCGACGCCGGTCCCCCCTGGGCGCCGAGACGGATCGCCGCCGCCATCGTCTGCGCCTCTGCGCGCTGCGGGTTGCCGAACCGGCGGCGCTCGGCCTCCGAGAGTTGCCTCGGCTCGTACGTGACGTCTCCTTCCGGCGTCACGTTGTCCGAGACGGCCTTGGCCACGCGGTCGCCGTCCACCAGGAGCACCATCTTGTGATCCACGTTGGCCGCGCGGACCTCAACGGCCCGGCCCACCGGCAGGACGGGTCCGTCGGCCTTCGCCGCCACCTTGCCGTTCAGGAGGACCTGCGCGGGCTTCTTGCCGCCTTCGGCGGTCAGTTCGAACCGGAACCGGTCGGCGTACGCCCGCATCTCGATGACGCAGACCGACTCCGGTCCGGCGGCCGTGACCTCGGTCGTCAGGCTGAGGTCCGTGCACACGTTATCGCCCAGCCACCCTTCGGCCCGCCGGTTCCCGCCGTTGTAGGCGTAAGCGTCCAGGATGTTCGAGGGCCGGTCGTGCAGGTCACGGTGCCGGTAGGTGAGCCAGGCCGTCCGGTTGCCGGCGGGTGCTTCTGCAAGCACGTATCCGGACTCGTGCCGCTTCCAGCCGCCGTCCGCCTGCCACCGCGGCTTCCAGCCGCGCCACGGTGGCAGGCGGTGCGTGTCGTGGACGAGCATCCAGAGCGATTCCTGGGCGGCGTCGGTCTTGTGGGCCATGACGCCGTTGATGGTCACGTTGCCGTCCACCAATTCGACCCGCTCTTTGGGCAGACCGATGAGCCGCTTGATGTAGTTCTGGGCCGGGTCGTTCGGATTCCGAAACACGATGACGTCCCATCGCCGAGGTTCCTCGAAATCGTAGAGGAATTTCAGGACCAGGATCCGGTCGCCGCTGTAGAGGGGCATGCGCGGCGGGAGGCGTTGCTTCAGAAGGCAGTTCGGACACACCGGCGCGGTCGCCAGCGACGGGCTGCCGCGACGGTCGGCCTCGGCCCCGATCGAGAACTGCCAGCCGCAGTCCGTGCACTCCAGTTCCGCGTGCCGGCCGTACAGCGTCGGCCCCATCGAGCCCGTCGGAATGACGAAGGCCTCCACGACGAACGCGCGGAAGACGAACGCCAGGACGAACGCCACGATAATCGATTCGAGCGTCTCGAGAAACGATTCGCGGTTCTTGCGGCGCCGGTGGGCTTTCTGAAGGTCTTCTTTGGGTTTCGCTGCCATGCGGAGTGCCGCCCTTTGCCGCGCCCCTTCGCCGCCTGCCCCTGGCGCCGAAGGGTCCGTCGGGGTATCGGAACGGCGAATTCTAGGTTGCCGGCCCCCTTCCGGCAAGACAAATCCCCCGGTGCCGACCCGGTGGGTGTGACCACGGATTATGACAGGCGTCGCGCCGTCAGGCCAAAAGGTTCCAGGACCCTTTTTGCCCCGCCGCCCGCCAGGGAAAAGAGAGGAGATCTCGCGTGCGCCGCGTGGGTGCGGAGCACCCACCCGACAGTTGCCGTCGCTGGTTTGAGGCGGCTTCGAGCCGCCTTGCCGCCGCGAAGCGGCGTATAGGCCGGGGCCTTTGGCCCCG
>CAZEBQ010000479.1:0-2986 GCA_964510295.1 uncultured Anaerolineales bacterium
CCTGGTGGCCTGGGAAGGCCACCAGGCGGACAAAAAGGCGAAGTAGCGTAGTCGTGTCAGTCGCGTTCCAGATTGAGCCAGGCCAGGTCATCGGGCGTCAGGTGGATGTCGAGGGCCGGAAGGCTCGTGCGCGTCTCGCTCAGCAGCCGCGGGCCGATGAGCGGGTACGTGGGGAACGGCTGGCACAGGACGTAGGCCAGGGCGATCTGGATCGGCAGGCGCCCGCGCCGGCGGGCGAGTTCCTTCGCCCGTTCCAGCCGCTTGAAGTTATCCTCGGCGTACCAGCACTCGACCAGACTCCGGTCGGCCGTGTAGCCGGGGTCGCCGCGCACGAAGAACCCGCGGGCCTGGCTCGACCAGGGCATCAGCGGCATCTGCGTCTTCTGGAACCACGCGCGCGATTCGGGGTCGGACGCCTGGAGGCACCCCTTCCAGACGGGCTTGACCATCCGGGCGAGGCTGAAGTTGTTGGAGACGGCGGAGAAGCCTTGCCGTCCGTGTTCGGCGGCGTAGGCGCCCGCCTCGTCGATGCGTTCGATGGTCCAGTTCGAGGCGCCGAAGATGCGGATGCGGCCGGCTCGGACGTGCTCGTTCAGCACGTCGATGAACTCGCCGACCGGCACCTCGGGATTGTCGCGGTGCATCATGTAGATGTCGAGGTAATCGGTCCCGAGCCGGTCGAGGCTCACCAGGAGTTGCTCCGTGAGGCGGTCGGGCAAGCAGTCGGGCGTGTGGGCGCCCTTGTCGAGGATGACCACCTGGTCGCGGACGCCGCGGGCGGCGATCCATTGGCCCAGGGCCGTCTCGCATTGGCCCCCGCCGTAGATGAACGCCGAGTCGAAGGCGTTGCCGCCACGCTCGAACCAGTCGTCGAACATCACGGCGGTGTGCGACATGCGGTGCTGGTTGTCCACGCCCATCACGAGCCGCGAGATGTCGGTGTCGAGGCCCTCGATGCGGCCGTACGGCATGCGCGCCTCGGCGCGGCGCGCCAGGGGCCGGCGGTGGACGGTCGGCACGTTGCCGGGCTTCTCCATCTCGTAGACGAGGCCGATGGCCTCTCGCCACGCGTCGAGGGTCCGCATGTTGCCGAGGGTATCGTCCCAAGTCATGGCGGGGGGTTCGGCCTGGCGCCGTTCCAGATTGGCCGCCACCGTGTCGGCCTCGAGGCCGTAGAGCCAGTCGTCGGTCTCGATGCGGATCGCCTCGGGCTCGTCTTCGCCCTTTCGGTGAAGGAGGATCGTCGAGGCGCCGCCCTCGCGGCCGGGGGTCCACGGGCACGGGACGACCAGGCGCCCCTCGCTGCCGTAGACCTCGAGGGTGTTCGTCATCCGGAGCGAGACGCCCGTGGCGACCTCGGCCAGGATGTCGCCCTCGAACTTCAGGCAGCCGACCGTCCACTCGTCCACGCCCGTCTCGCCGAGGTGGCCGACGGCCTTGACCTCGACCGGGTCGGCAAAGTCTGTGCCGAGGGCGGCGCCCGCGATCAGCCGCGAGGCCGACACGGTGTAACAGCCCACGTCGAGGATGCCGCCGCCGCCCAGGTGGTTCGCAAACAGCCGCCGCTCGGCGTCAAACCAAGAGTGGAAGGCGAAGGCGGCCCGGATGACGCGGACCCGGCCGACGGCCCCGTCGCGGACGAGGCCAATGAGCCGGTGCGTCTGGGGGTGGCAGCGGTACATGAAGGCTTCCATCAGGAACACGTCGTGGCGGACGGCGGCCTCGATCATGGCCATGGCCTCGGCGTGGTTGATGGCGATGGGTTTTTCGCAGAGGATGTGCTTGCCGGCCTCGGCCGCCTTGATCGCCCACTCGGCGTGCATGGGGTGCGGCGTGGCGATGTAGACGGCATCGACCTCGGGGTCGGCCAGCAGGGCCTCGTAACTGCCGTGGCGGCGAGGAATGTCGAACGCGTCGGCGAAGGCCTCGGCCTTCCGGAGGCTGCGGCTGCCGACGGCCACGACCGTGCCGGTCCTGGAGTGTGCGACGCCCTTGGCGAAGTTTCGGGCGATGCCGGCAGCCGCCAGCAGGCCCCAACGGAGTGTCTCGGCCATCGGTTCGGCTCTCCCGTGCTGTCTCGCGTCCGTGCCATCGAAGCGCGGTCCGACCGTTCGGGCGGCACTCTACCGCATGCCCGCCGGGGCCGCAATGCTTCGGTGCGGGAAACCATCCGTCCCGCCATTGCAGCGGGAGGGCTCGCGTGGTTGAATAGGCGGGGGGGGGGGCGTCGGGAGGCGACATGGGAAGAGGCGGCATCACACGGTCGGCCTTGTGTCTGCTCGCCGTGGCGATGGCGGCGGGCTGCGCGCAGCCGCAGGCCGACGAACGGCTCGAGCCGGGCACGGTCCGTCTCTTCAACGGCCGCGACCTCGCCGGGTGGACGGTGCTGCACGACGGGTTCTTCGACAAGGGCGGCACGGTTCGTGCGGCGGGTGGCGCGGTTCACCTGGAGGCGGGCCGCGACCAGACCGGCATCGCCTGGGCGGGCGAGTTCCCGACGACGAGGTACGAGGTGGAACTGGAGGCGATGCGGGCCGGGGGCGGCGACTTCTTCTGCGGCATGACGTTTCCGGTGGCCTCGTCGCACTGCACGTGGATCGTCGGCGGCTTCGGCGGCAAGGTCGTCGGCCTCTCAAATGTGGATACCTACATCGCCGCCGAGAACGGCACCACCCGCTTCATGACGTTCGAGTCGAGGCGGTGGTACCGGCTGCGGCTGCGCGTGACGGACGAGCGGATCGAGGCGTTCATCGACGGCGAGCGGGTCATCGACCAGGAGCGCGGCGGGCACACGTTCGACATCTGGCTGGAGGTCGAGTCCTGCCGCCCGTTCGGCATCGCCACCTGGCAAACGAGCGGCGTGCTGCGGAACATCGTCCTGCGGCGGGTGGACCCGGACGCGTAGTGTTTCGCATCGGGCCGAGACGTGCGGCACAGAGGCGAGGGCCGACCCGTCGGGCGGCCGGCCCTTGGTATGCCAGGTTCT
>CAZEBQ010000480.1:0-2982 GCA_964510295.1 uncultured Anaerolineales bacterium
CGACCGAGCCGGGAGCGGCTGCTCCCGGTCACGTTCCCCACCCTGCCGTCCCAATCGCCGGCGCCATCCTTCCGCGCGAAGGCCGGGTGGCACTTCTGACGCCGGCAAACGGACGCGACCGGATAACAGACGACCGTCCCGCCTTCCACGAGGATACCCGCATGGAAGACGCCCTCCCCGACCTCCTGTCGTTGCAGGCGCTCGACGTGCTGGGCGTCTCGTAAGACGGCGCGGCTGAACAGACAGCGGGGAGCCTGAAAGGGCGCTGGAAACGCCTGCGGCCATGCCCAAGCCATTCCAGAACAGAACCGAACACCCGGTCTTGTTTGGAATATGGGCCTGACCCCCTGTTTTTTCGGATACAGGCCGGTGGCAAATCCCTTGGCCCGGGCGCTCCTAGGGCTGGCCGATCTGCCAGACCGTGATGAATCGATGCTTCTCGTTCTTGGCCCCAACGGCCAGCAGGTTGCCGGCTGGTGAGAAGGCCACCTGGACATCACGCGGCGGACCGGTCGATGGTTGGATCTCGCCCTTCGATTTGAGGGTCTCTGGATCCCAGAGGATAACGCCTCGGCGGTGCACGGCGGTGGCCAGCGTCTTGCCGTCGGCAGAGAAACTCAGCGATGTCACCAGAGCGGGTATACGATGCTCGAACAACCGGTCCCCGGTCCCGGCGTTCCAGACCATCAGCCTGCAGCAGGGGCGGCCCGGCAGGCTGCCCGGATTGCCCGGATCGGCCTCCCTGACGAAGGTGCTCGTGGCCATCAACTTGCCGTCAGGCGAGAATGCGACCAACTTCAGCATGCCGCGGGACGTCGGAACCACGCTCTTCACAGCGCCCGTCTGGGGATCCCAGAGGCGAACACCACTTGTCCAACTGGGTGGATGACTGCCTATACTGGCCAGGGTCTTTCCGTCACGCGAGAAGGCCACCGAGCGCACGGCTGAGTAATGCTCCCCCAAGTCCCGCTTCAACTTGCCCGTCTTTGCATCCCAGAGTTTCAGTTTTCCGTGCGTCGCGACCTCGGCGTCGATAACCGACGAGCCGTCGGCCCTGATCAGATGCGAGCCGCTGGTGGCCAGCAACGTTCCGTCCGGGGAGAACGCGACGCTGTAGACCCTTCCGTGGGCATGGGGGACGGATTGGAGCGTTTCGAGTTCCCTGGAAACGGTTGCCGGCGGTCTGTTCAACTCCTTGAGCGCCTCGACCAACTGCTTGTCTTCCAGCACCCGTTGCAGGCGGCCGGACCGGGCATCGTACAACCTGACCACCGGGTCGGCGGCGACGGCCAGGGTGTAGCCGTCGGGTGAGAAGGCAATCGCGGCCGTGTGGATGCGCCCCTGCCGATCCTCGTACAAGAGCAGTCTTTTCTCTTCAGGCGTGAGCACATCACGGGCCCACTTCTGGCCGCCTGAACTGGCGTCGCAGAGCATCACCTTGCCCTGTTCGTCGACGGCTGCGAGCGTCCTGCCGTCCGGAGAGAACGCCACCGCCAGGACGCCCGCGTCCTGGCCGCACGTGGCGGAGAACAACTTGCGCGGCGCGAGCTTCGGCTGAGGCAACGCAATCAACTTCGCCGCTGGTTTGGCGGGCACGATCTCGACTTGGACCGCCTTGTCGGAAGTTCGAACAGGGGGGGTGGGAATGTTGACCTGGCCGGTCTGGGCGTCGTACGAGCGCATCATCAAACGCACCTTCGGCGGAGGCACCAGATTCTCCGCGGCCTCCCGTCGCGGAAGGATCGTCACCGTTACCTTCTGTGTTGCTATCACGCATCGGTCCGTGGCATAGCAAACCCAGAACACCCTCAGCGGCCTCGCTTCTCTACGAATCTCAGATGGCGACGGAGCCAAATACCGGCCGGCATAAGCCTCTACGTTCTCTCCTGGTGCAGATGCCTCGGTCGTCTCCTTGGCCTCCAACTTGTGAACGTCGCCTTTGTCAGCCACGCCTACGCCGGAAGCCTCCGCAAAACCCAGCATGCCCTTCGTGTGACGCGAGACCGCCACGAGGACCTTGATGGGAATCACCAACCCTGCCTCCACTTCCGCCGGCAGGTCCACCTTCAGTATGCGCGGAATATGGACCGTCTTCCCCCTCTCCACGCCAGCCTTGCCGTTCACCAGCGCCTGGTCGATCATCCTGGACCGTTCAACAGGATCCCCCCAGCTCACGCGCAACGAGAGAAACACGACGACGTTGTCGCGGACGAAGAGACAACTTCGTTGTTGACGATAGTCCGCTACCTTCTCCCCAACATTCATCCCGAGATAGGCTACCGCCTTATCCCCAACAACCCCACTGAGATCTTTGTCAGGACCCACCGATACATTGAACATATGCTCCTTGAACTTCTCCATCGCCACTTCCCGGCTTTGGAAAACGCCCATTTCAATACCGCCAACGTACGCCCCTTCTTTTACCAAGTCACAAGCCACTCCACGCGCCCCAGGCACTCGCCGCCCAAGGGATACCCCGTCTCCAAGGGTGGTACGAACAAGCGCGTCCAAGTCCACACCCAAGACGAGCCCATCGCCAAGGGCAACGCCTTGGCCGGTGTGATCGAGCACGCGGCCGCGGATCGTGCCACCGCGTTTGAGGCGGATGACCACGTTCATCCGATCCTGGCCCGGCGCCGGCGGCTGCGTGAGCACGGGTTGCGGGAGGTAACCGGCAGCGACGATCCGCCTGGTCCAGCCCTCCGACCAGCGGACCGTGGCGTAAAACGTGCCGTCTTTCCGGCCGCTGCGTGTCTCACTGTAGCCCCAGACAACCTTTGCGGGGTCAGCAGGATCAAACTTTCCAGCCTGCGTAACGAAACCTGCGACCGGCTTGCCGGTGGCATCATCGACCACCTTGCCGCGAACGGTCGTTTTACTGGGCGCCGCAGTGCGCTTCGCTCCGAGGTAGTTGAGGATGTCGGTCATGGAATCCGTCTCGGGCTGAGGGGCATCCGTGTTCTCTGCCGCGACGATCTCGAT
>CAZEBQ010000481.1:0-2968 GCA_964510295.1 uncultured Anaerolineales bacterium
GCCGAAGTGGCTCCGCAACCATGATTTCATGTCCAGCATGCACGCGATGGTATCGACCGGCGGAAGGGTCTTCTACGTCATCGACGAAGGGCTCAGGAATCACATATTCCTGCCGTCCAAATGGATTCTCATAGCGCGCGATGCGTTCAACGGGGCGGTACTCTGGAGGAGACCGCTGAAGGACTGGTACCCGAACAACTGGCCGTTGAAGAGCGGGCCCGGGCAGTTCCCCAGACGGCTGGTCGCCAAAGGCGACAACGTCTTCGTCACGTTCGGACAGACCGAGCCGCTGACGGCCATTGACGCCGTCACGGGCAAGACCCTCCGAACCTACAACGAAACCAAGGCCACCGAAGAAATCATCTTCGCCGACGGCGTTCTTTACCTGCTGGTCAATCCCGGCAGGAAGGCCGTGGACTACCGGGCGGCGGGGACCTCGTACAAGGAGATCGGGCGGGCCGAAAGCGGATGGGCCTGGACGCCCGCCGCGCCGCCGGCCAGCGTCATGGCCGTCGACGCCGACTCCGGACGCACCCTCTGGAAGCACACCGACAAGGTCGCCCCGCTGACGCTGACGCTGAGCGAGGATAAGGTCTTCTTCTCCAACGGCAGCGGCATGGTGGCCCTGGACCGCCGGACGGGCCGACCCCTGTGGACCAGCGACGGCCCCGCCGTCAAGCGCTTCCCCACGGGCGGTTCCACGCGGGCCGTGTATGCCGACGGCGTGCTCCTGGTGGCCGTCGGCACCAAGGTGACCGGGCTGTCGGCCAAGGACGGACGGCAACTGTGGACCGGCTCGCTCCTGCACTCAAGCCACCATTGCCCGAATGACTGTTTCGTCATCGACGGGCTCATCTGGTCGGCCAACACAGGCACGCCCCAGAAGAACGGCACCCACCTGAAGGCACTGGACCTGCATACGGGCGAGGTGAAGAAGGATTTCAAGGCCGAGAACCTCCCGGCATTCCCGATGCACCCACGCTGCTACCCCAGCCGGGCAACGACCCGGTACCTCATCACCAACGGCATGGGGGCCGAGTTCTACAAAGTGGGGTCCGACCGGCTCGATATCTTCAACTACATACGCGGAAGTTGCGTCTACGGCGTGATGCCATGCAACGGGCTGCTCTACAAACCGCCGGACTCCTGCGCCTGTTACTACCAGTCGAAACTGGAACACTTCTGCGCGCTCTCGCCCGCCTCGGCGCTCGTGAAGAAGACACCGGAGCAAGACCGGCTGGAGAAAGGTCCCGCCTACAATCAGATCGCAGGCGGCAAGCCACAGGCGGCGGCGGACTGGCCCATGTACAGGCGGGATGCCGCAAGAAGCGGATTCTACCCGTCGCCCATTGCCCCCGCTCTGAAGAAGCGCTGGAGCGTTGCCCTTGGCGGCAAACTCACGCAGCCGGTCGTGGCAAACGGCAAGGTTTTTGTGTCTTCGGTCGGCCGCAGGACCCTCTATGCCATGGATGCGGGCTCGGGCAAGGTGCTGTGGAAGTACGTGGCGGGAGGCAAGATCGACTCCTCCCCTACGCTGCACAACAACACGGCGCTGTTCGGCTGTGCCGACGGGTGGGTCTATTGCCTGCGCGCCGAAGACGGCGTCCTTGCGTGGCGATACCTGGTGGCGCCGGAGGACAGACAGATTGTCTCCTATCAACAGGTTGAGTCCATTTGGCCCGTGCACGGCAGCGTGCTTGTCGTCAACGGCACCCTCTACGCGCTCGCCGGGCGCAACATGTTCTTTGACGGCGGCATGCGCCTGGTGCGGCTGGATCCGAAAACGGGCAAGAAGATATCCGAGACCACGCTGGACGAGAACGATCCCGGAACCGGCAAGAATCTTCAGACCCTCATCTCGGCCAAGTACATGCCGGTGGCCAACCCGGATATCTTCTCCTGCGACGGCGAACGCATCTACATGCAGGAACAGAACTTCGACCTGGAAGGCAAACGACTGGGCATTGCCCCAACTCAACCCTGGGGAAAGACCCAGACCCGGAAGGGCGGAAGGCACCTGTTCTGTCAGACCGGCCTGCTGGACGACGTCTGGTTCCATCGCTCGTACTGGATCTATGGCGACGATTGCGGCGAGAGCTGGGGCGCGTACGCAGGCACGCGACGGATAACGCCCTGTGGCCGCATCATGGCGTTCGACAAGACGCGAATCTATGCCTTCCGCTCCGATCCGCTCGGCAACATGCTGCATCCGCGCACCCACTACACACTTTACGCGGCCGACAAGAACCCCGCGGCGGCGGAACCGCAGCCGACGAAGCAGGCCAAAAGACGCGGGGCCAAGGCCGCACGCCAGCGCGGATTCAAGCACCACTGGCAGGTCGAAACGCCCGGACTCCTCGTCAATGCAATGGTCCTGGCCAACGACCGGCTGTTCATTGCCGGCCCGCCGGACGTGGCCGACGAGACAAAAATGCTCGGGTATCTGCCCGGCGCCGACGACGACATCAACCGCCAACTGAAGGCTCAGGACGATGCCTGGCGCGGCAACCGAGGGGGACGGCTCTGGGCGGTGTCTCTGGAGAATGGCGAGAAACTCGCCGAGTACCAACTCGACACCATCCCGGTCTTCGACGGCATGGCCGCCGCCGAAAACAAACTCTTCCTCAGTCTCAAGAATGGCCACCTAACCTGCTTCGCAGGCAAGTAGCCCCGAACCGACGGCAAGACAGATTGCCCGTGGACCTTCCGCGGGCAGTCTGTTACGGCGCCCGCCGTAGGGTGGGTGCGCCGCACCCACACGGCGCACGCGCGCCATAACTACAGAACATGGTCACCCTTCGGGATGACCATGCCACCCGCCACGCGCCACCAAGAGGGTGGCACGGCAGCGGCGAAGCCGCGGCCGTGGGTCGCGCCGAGGAGCACACGGTCACGCTGGGCGTGGCCGCCGGCCACCCTGGCGGGGCAAGCCTGCCGTGGCTCGACCGCGAGCCGTCAGGGTCCCACC
>CAZEBQ010000482.1:0-2962 GCA_964510295.1 uncultured Anaerolineales bacterium
GCGAACGCAGTTCATGCCTGTTCCTGGTGGCCTGGGAAGGCCACCAGGCGGACAACAAGGCAACGTAGCGTTATAGGGGTCAGCCCGTGCAGCCTGCGGCACGTGCAGGAATCCTGTCTTGACAGGTCCCCGGTCCGGCGTTCCAATCGCTCGGACGCGAATTGGCCTGTGTGAAGGAGGTGGACGATGCTTGGTGGCCGCTCGGCGGTTGTACTTCTGACGGTCCTGTCGGTTGCCGCCATGACGCATGGCGCCCGGAAGACCGTGAAATCCGGCGTGACCGTCTTCGAGAGGGAGAAATGCGACCCGAGTTACGTGCTCTACTCCAGCCGCCAGACCGAGGCGGCTCACCTCATCCGTCTCGACGGCAGCGAGGTCCATCGGTGGGCCTACCCGCAGGGCAAGACGTGGCACTACGCCGAGATGCAGCCCGACGGCCACCTCATCGCCATCATCAAAGACGTGATGATCCTGGAACTCGACTGGGACAGCAAGTTGGTCTGGAAGGCCGAGATGCGTGCCCACCACGATTTCGCCCGGTTGCCCAGCGGCAACACGCTGGTCGCCTCGCGGCGAGCCATGAAGCACCCATGGAAGGGCGAGGGCAAACTTGCCTGCGACGTCCTCGTCGAGGTAACGCCCGCCGGCAAGACCGTCTGGCAGTGGAAGGTTGAGGAACACGCCAAGGAAATCGCAGCCCTCGTCGCGTTGCGCATCCCGCCCTTTGAAGCGTTCCGGGATTGGCCGCACGTCAACACCATCGAGGTCCTGCCCGACAATCCGTCCGCGAAGAAGGACCCGCGCTTCCGGGCGGGGAACCTGCTGGTGTGCGGACGCCATATCAACATCATCTGGGTCATCGACCGAAAGACCGACCGCGTCGTCTGGGCGTGGGGACCCGGTGAACTCCTCGGCCCGCACATGCCCACCATGCTCGCCAGCGGCCGCATCCTGGTTTACGACAACGGTCAGAATGCGGCGGATAGCGTCCGCGGGTACACGCGAGTCGTCGAACTCGACCCCCTCAGCGGGAAGATCGTGTGGGAATACAAGGCCGACCCGCCGAAGCGTTTCTACTCGCCGTCTCGCGGCTCAAACGAGCGCCTGCCGAACGGCAACACGTTCATCGCGGAATCGGATTCCGGCCGCCTCTTCGAGGTCACGCCGCAGGGCCGGGTCGTATGGGAGTTCCAGAATCCCGAACTCCGCAAAGGCGGCGGCCGCATGGCACTCTACCGGGCGCTCCGGTATCCCCGCGATCTCGTGGATCGCCTGCTGGCCAAACACCGTGGCGGCAAACACAAGGAATAAGCCCCGGACGGCTCGTGCGGCTGGCGTCTGGTGAGGCCTGGCGCGGTGGGTCTCCGGACCCGTACATGTTTAGCGTGTCGGTTGTGGCTGTCACCCTGAGCGAAGCGAAGGGTCTCGCCGTGGAAACGACGAAACAGCAAAGACCACGGCGAGATTCTTCGGCCCGCAAGCGGGCCTCAGAATGACAACGCTAAACACGTACCCCGACCCGCCGCGCGGCAAGTTTCGTTGTAGTATCCAGCGCGCACCGTGAGGCACACGGGGACTCGGCAAACGCCGACGCTCACAGGATCAGCCCTGAAAGGAGGCGGGCCATGATGGTGAATCATGGAGCAGTGTCTATCCTCTCGGTCGTTCTTCTGCTGGCGGCAGCCGTCGGATGCGAGCAAGCCAAGCGGCGGCCGGTGGACCTCATCACGCAGCCGTACCGGCTCGACACCGGCCTCGTGTCGCGCTCCATCTCGTTCGAGAATCCGACCGGCGAGCCCGGCGAGGGAGGCAAGACCGCCAGCAAACTCGGCGTCGGACGCAAGGGCAGGCCGATGCAGGACGTCTTGCCCGGGGTCACCGTCACGCTCTGCGACATCGCCGGCCCCGGCACCATCCGCCACATCTGGTTGACCACGCGGGGCGAACCCGTCAACCTGCGAAGCCTCGTTCTCCGCGCCTACTGGGACGGCCAGGAGCACCCGAGCATCGAGTGCCCGGTGGGCGATTTCTTCGGCTTCGCGCACGGCAAGGTCATGGCCTACGCGAGCGCCGTCCATGCGGTCGGCGCCAAGGCCGGCATGAGCATTTACCTGCCCATGCCCTTCGTCCGCCGCGCCCGGTTCACCTTCACGAACGAGGGACCCAAGGCACAGCCGCTCTTCTACCAGATCGATTACACCCTGGGCGACGCCCATCCCGAGGACGTCGGCCGGCTGCACGTGCTCTTTCGCCGCGAGAACCCCACCACGCTCAAGAAGGATTTCGAACTGCTGCCGCAGCGGAACCAGAAGGGACGATTCATCGGGTCCGTCATCGGCATCCACGCCACACACGATCACTGGTGGGGCGAGGGAGAGGTCAAGGTCTACATGGACGGCGACACCGCCTACCCGACCATCTGCGGCACCGGCAGCGAGGACTACGTCGGACTCTCGTGGGGCATCCAGCAGACGCCGTTCCTCTACAACGGGTGCAGCCTGAACGAGAAGAAGTTCGTCTCGATGTACCGCTGGCACCTGCCCGATCCCGTCCAGTGGCAGAAGGAGTGCCGCATCACCATCCAGCAGATCGCCTGGAACAAAGGCCTGGCCGAGGTCACCGACGACTGGTCGTGCGCCACCTTCTGGTACGAACCGGCTCCGAGCGCGCCGCTCCCCGCCATGCCCGACGCCAAGGCCCGCACGGCCGGCATCTGGACGGCGGAGTGAGCGCTACGACGCCTGCTTCCGCCTGGTGGCCTTCCCAGGTCACCAGCGGAGCGTGTCGAGCCTCTTCGCGGCGGCCTGGGAAGGCGTACGTGTTTAGCGCGGGTGGCACGGCAGCGGCGCAGCCGCGGCCGTGGGCGCCCCGTGTCCAACACGGCTGCCCTTCGCACCTGCCGTGCCACCCGGCCCGCGGTGTGGCTTCGCGGCGGCCTGGGAAGGCGTACGTGTTTAGCGTG
>CAZEBQ010000483.1:0-2948 GCA_964510295.1 uncultured Anaerolineales bacterium
CGATGCCGGCCACGACGCCGAATATGAGTTGGACGATCGCCGCCGTGCGGCCGTCAAGTTCCAGGGCCGGCGCGGCCCAGTAAACCGCCGCGGCGGTGGCGGCGGCCATGACGGCGGTCGCGAGGACGGTCTGCCCGACGGTCGCGACCAGCCGGCGCCATTCCAGTTGGGCCAGCCGCCGGCTCAGGATGCCCGCGAGGAAGGCGAACTGGACCACGGCCGAGAGGACCGTCGCCAGGGCCAGTCCCTTCTCGGCGAGCGGCCAGATGAGCACCAGGTTGAGGCCGAAGTTCATCACCGCCGCCACCATCGCCACGCGAAGCGGTGTCCGCGTGTCCTGGCTGGCGTAGAAGGCGCGGATCAGGATGTGGTTCGTCGAGTACGCCCAGATGCCCAGGGCGTACACGCGCGTGACCCAAGCGGCCCGCGCGACCGCGCCCGTGTCGGCCGCAAAGCGACCGTGCTCCAGCCACAGCCTGAGCAGCGGCTCGCACACCAGCACCAGGCCGAAGGCCGCCGGGATGGTGATGAAGACCGTCAGCCGCAGGCCCTGCGACGCCACCCGGCCCATGCCCGCCAGGTCCTTGCGATGGGCGTAGCGGCTGAGTTCCGGAAAGATGACCGTGGCCATGGCGATGGCGAAGACGCCGAGCGGAAAGTTGTACAGCCGCTGGCCGAAGTACAGCATCGCCGCCGCACCCGTCTTCATCGGGTACGCCACCTGGCGGCCGGCGATCTCGAACGACGTCACACCCTCGGTGTACGGGCTGAAGAGGTTGGCCACGGCCGAGTCGAGGAAGGTGTTGATCTGGATGACGCCGATCGCCAGGACCATCGGCCCCATCAGCCTGAGCACCCGCCGCAGACCCTCGTGCCGCAGGTCCCACACCAGGACGAACTTCAGGCCCTTCCGGGCGAGCGCCGGCACCTGGATGAGGACCTGGACGACGCCGGCCACGGCGACGGTGCCGGCGATGAGGTAGACCTGTGTGACCGCATCGTCTGCCGCCGCCAGGGCCGCCGTCACCGCCCCGCCGATGATGAACAGGTTCAAGAGGATCGGGGCCAGGGCCGGCATGACGAAGTGGCGGCAACAGTTCAGCGCCGCCTGGAGCAGCGCCACCAGGCAGATCGTCAGGGCGAAGGGGAACATGACCGCCGCCAGACCAAAAATCAGGTGCCACTTCTCCAGGCCCTCGGTACAATGCCGGAGTACGAGCAGGGCGCCTTCGGCCACGAGCGTCACGGCCGCCAGGCTCGCCAGCAGCAGGACGATCATCAGACTCATGAACCGGTTGGCGGCCTTGCGGTCGCCCGACTCCAGGTACTGCGTGAAGACCGGGACGAACGCCGCGCTCAAGGCACCCTCGCCGAACAGCCGCCTCAACAGGTTCGGTATCATGAACGCCATGCTGTAGGCGTCCATGGTCTGACCGGCGCCGATGACGTGGGCGAGGGCGGCGTCGCGCACCAATCCCATCACGCGCGACAGGAGCGTCAGGCCGCTGACCGTCCGGAAATGTTTCAGAAATGAAGCCATCGGGGCGGTGGGTCTCCCCAGTACGGGCCCGGACTTCCGACGGGTCATGTTCGGGTGGGGCCGGGCCGCTGGCGCGAGAGATACGCCGACCCCGACATGGTCGGGCAGCGCCACGATAACCGCTTCCATCCGCCGTGTCAACGCGCACCGCGACGGCGGGCTGGCCGGCTTGCCGAGCGCCCGGCTCGGGCCGGGTCCGGGAGCGTGCGGGCTGGGGACAGCCCGCACGCACGGCGCACGGCGCAGGGAAAGGGTGCGGGGTGTCCTCACCCCGCACGCACGGCTCAGGGAAAGGGTGCGGGGTGTCCTCACCCCGCACGCACGGCGCACGGCGCAGGGAAAGGGTGCGGGGTGTCCTCACCCCGCACCCGGAGCGTGCCCAGGCGGGTAACCTTGACGCACCGGGAGGGCCGATGCCTCTTTCCGAATGTCATTATCCGATCCTGGTGACCGGCGCCGCGGGGTTGCTTGGCCATGCGCTCGGAGCCCGCCTTGCCGCCTCCGCGCCGGCGGCCGGGGCGATTCACCTGACGGACCTTGCCGAACTCGACGTGACGGACTCCGGCGCCGTGGCCGGCGCGTTCCGTACCCTCCGCCCGCAGACCGTCTTTCACCTGGCGGCGTGGACCGACGTGGACGGGGCCGAGGACCGGCCGGAGGATGCCCGGCGCCTCAACGTCGAGGCGGCCGAGACGGTGGCCCGGGCGGCCGCCGGCGCGGGGGCACGCATCGTCCACATGAGCACCGACTTCATCTTCGACGGGACCAAACCGGGCCTCTACGTCGAGGACGATCCGCCCAGCCCCGTGAGCGTCTACGCGCAGACCAAGGCCGAGGCGGAGGCCCGCGTCCGCGCCGCCGCGCCCGACGCCCATCTCATCGTCCGCACGGCCTGGCTCTACGGGGCGGGGGGGAGAGATTTCCTGGACGTCATCCTCCAGCGCGCCCGCGCCGGCGACCCGCTTCGCGTCGTCACCGACCAGACGGGGTGCCCCACATGGAACGAAGACCTGGCCGACGCCCTTGTGGCGATGGTCGAGGGGGGCGCGCAGGGCACCTTCCAGGCGTGCGGCGGCGGCGAAGCGTCGCGGTGGGACCTGGCGGTCGAAGCCCTTCGCGCCGCCGGTCTCGATACCGTGCCGGAGCGTATCACCACCTCCGCCATGCCCCGCCCCGCCCGCCGCCCGCCCCGCGCCGTTCTTTCCACCGCCCGCCTGGCCGAGACCGTCGGCTTTCAGTTCCCCCCGTGGCAGGAGAGTGTGGGGAAGTACGTCGAGTCGATGGGCGCGTGACGTGTAGGGTGGGTGCTCTGCACCCACGCGGCAGTGGAGATGTAGGGTGGGTGCTTTGCAGCCGTACGTGTTTAGCGGGGTGGCACGGCCCTTGGGCCGTGCAGTCGCCCTCGGCA
>CAZEBQ010000484.1:0-2946 GCA_964510295.1 uncultured Anaerolineales bacterium
GCCCCGTTTGATCGCAAAAGTAGACCCAACTCCTCCTTTTCCCTCAGCCTCGCCCCATCCCGCGATGTCCTTCTGTTCTTTCCCCCCGTTGCACTTGCGATGTGAATTCGCCGTGATTTTTTGGCCTTTTCAGGGCCCAAATTTCGTTGCGAAATCGACCCCGGCGCTTTACCATGAAGGGTCGGATACGGGGCGGTGGCAGGTTTTTGTAAGTGCCGCCGCACAAAGGACTTATGGTAGCGCCGCTCGACCGGAGGAAGTCCCTCAGTGAGCCGACTCAACGCGCAGGAAAACATCCAGGAACTCTTCATCGAAGAGGAGATGAAGGACTCGTACCTGACGTACGCCATGAGCGTCATCGTCAGCCGTGCCCTGCCCGACGTGCGCGACGGCCTGAAGCCCAGCCAGCGGCGAATCCTCGTCGCGATGAACGACCTGAACCTGGGCCCGCGAAGCCGGTTCCGCAAGTGCGCGAAGATCGCCGGCGACACCTCCGGCAACTACCATCCGCACGGCGAGGCCGTGGTGTACCCGACGCTGGTCCGCATGGCCCAACTGTTCTCGATGCGTTCGCCGCTGATCGAGGGCCAGGGCAACTTCGGCTCCATCGACGGCGATCCCCCCGCCGCCATGCGGTACACCGAAGCGCGGCTGACGCAGATCGCCACGGAGATGATCGAGGACCTCGAGAAAGACACCGTCGACTTTGAGCCGAACTACGACGAGACGCGCCAGGAGCCGAGCGTCCTGCCGGGCAAGTTCCCGAACCTGCTGTGCAACGGGTCGGCCGGCATCGCCGTCGGCATGGCCACCAGCATCCCGCCGCACAATCTCGCCGAGGTCTGCGACGCCGCCATCGCCGTCGTCGATGACCCCAAGATCGACGTCACGGACCTGATGAAGATCGTCCGGGGTCCCGATTTCCCCACCGGCGGACTCATCTGCGGACGCGGGGGCATCGAGGACGGGTACCGGACGGGCCGCGGCACCATCACGGTGCGCGCCCGCGCGCACGTGGAGACGGCGCGCGGCGGGAAGGCGCAGATCGTCGTCACGGAGATTCCCTACGGCCAGATCAAGACGCGGATCATCGAACGCATCGCCGACTGCGTCAAGAGCGGCGCCATCACGGGCATCGCCGACATCCGCGACGAGTCCGACCGCGAAGGGATGCGGCTGGTCATCGAACTGAGGCGAGGCGAAGACGACCGCGTCGTCATCAACCAACTCTACAAGCACACGCCGCTGCAGACGACGTTCTCGATCATCAACATCGCGCTCGACAAGGGCCGACCACGCACGATGAACCTCAAAGACCTGCTGGTGGCCTACAAGAACCACCGCATCGAGGTCATCCGACGCCGGACGCTCCATCTGCTGAAGAAGGCCCGGGCACGCGAGCACATCCTCTTCGGCCTGCTCTACGCCGTGGCCAACATCGACGAGATCATCGCCATCATCAAGAAGAGCCCCGACGTGCCGACCGCCAAGCAGCGGCTGATGAAGAAGGCCTGGACATTCCGCATCGCCAACCTCACCGGCAAACGGACCGACAAGGCCAACAAACTCCTCCTGGACGCCACCAAGACCGGCCTGCATCTCTCGGGCACCCAGGCCGACGCCATCCTGGGGATGCGGCTGCAGCAACTCACGGGCCTGGAGGTCGAGAAACTCCGCGACGAGTGGGCCCACGTCAAGGAACTCATCGAGGAGTACGAGGCCGTGCTCCGCGACGAGCGGCTGGTCCTGAACATCATCGCCGAAGACCTCCACGAGATGAAGGCCAAGTACGGCAGCGCCCGCCGGACCGAGATCGTCGGCGAGGCCGAGCAGTTCGACCTCGAAGACCTCATCGCCGAGGAAAACTGCGTCGTCATCATCAGCCACGAAGGCTACATCAAGCGCCTGCCCCTGACGAGTTACCGCCGACAGGGGCGAGGTGGCAAGGGCGTCATCGGTTCGACCAAGAAGGAAGGCGACTTCATCGAGGACCTCTTCGTCGCATCCACTCACGATTATATCCTCTTCTTCACCAACCTCGGACAGTGCCATTGGCTGAAGGTCTACGACATCCCCCAGATGTCACGCCAGGCCAAGGGCAGGGCCATCGTCAACGTGCTGCAACTGAGGCAGAACGAGTCGGTCGCAGGGTTCATGGCCGTACGCGAGTTCGACGCGAAACGCCAGGTCGTCTTTGTCACGCAAGGCGGCACGATCAAGAAGACGGCTTTGAAGGCGTTCAGCCGTCCGCAGCGCGGCGGCATCATCGCCATCCGGCTCTCTCGGGGCGACAACCTCATCCAGGTCACCATCTCCGGCGGCGACGACGAGATTATCCTCGGCACACGCGACGGCAAAGCCATCCGGTTCCCCGAGAGCAAGGTCCGCAGCATCGGCCGCGCCGCCACCGGCGTGCGAGGCATCCGCCTCAAGCCCGGCGACGCCGTCATCGGAATGGCACTGGTCGATCCGAACGCCACCCTCCTGACCGTCTGCGAAAACGGGTACGGCAAACGGACGGGCTTCCCGGAGTATCGGACGACGGGCCGAGGCGGGCAGGGCATCATCAACATCAAAACCACCAAACGCAACGGCAAGGTCGTCTCGATGATGACCGTCCGCGACGGCGACGACCTGATGCTCATCACGCAGGCGGGCCAGATCATGCGAATCGGCGTCGATGCCAAGAGCATCCGACCCATCGGCCGCGCGACCCAGGGCATCCGCATCATCCGACTCAACGAGGACGACCACCTCGTAGCCGTTGCCCGCGTCAAGGCCGACACCGGCGACGAAGACAACGGCGACACCTGATCCTGCAACGCTACGTTCCGCGCGGCGGCCTTCCCAGGCCGCCGCGAACGCAGTTTATGCCTGTTCCTAAGCGGGGTCAGGTAACTTTTTTGCCGTCGGGTGCCATGCCCACGTTTGCGTGTGCATGCCGTG
>CAZEBQ010000485.1:0-2932 GCA_964510295.1 uncultured Anaerolineales bacterium
AATCGCAAAATTCCGCCCCGCCCGTTTGCATTCGGCCGAAAATGTGCTATACTGTCAGGGCCGGAAGGCTGTTCAAGCATGCCTCCGAGGGGTACATCCGTCACACGGCACGGGCGGGTAGGGTTGGCCGCCGCGCCGGATAAAACGCACTGTTCTCTTTCCGGGGGAGGAAAGGAGGAGCGCGTGGCATGTGCAAATGGGCCGCCAGGCCGCACGGGGTCGCGGCGGGCCCTTTTTTGAGGGACCATCTCGTAGGCTGGAAAAAGAAGTCTTTGGAGAAGGAGCCTCGAAATGAAACGGACGATCCTCACGGTACTGGCACTGGTCCTCTTCGCCGGCGGCAATGTGGCGAGAGGCGATGTCGTCGTAAAAGGCATCCAGGACGAAAACGATGATGGCGAACAGTATTTGACTAACTTCTACGAAGGTGACCCTGGATATGAGCTGGGAGATGGCTGGCTGGTCAGCAGCGACTTAGATCTGGGATATGATTACGAGCCCCAGTGTTGGAACGGCATCGGCCTTCAATACGTCGGGTTAGGTATTCCGCAAGGAGCGCCCATCAATAGCGCGAAGTTGACGTTTACGGTTGACGGGGACCAGGACCCGCAGGCCAGCAACGATTTTACGATTTTTGGCGAAGCAGCCGATAACGCCTCCCCCTTTAATTACCTTGATGAAGCGTACAACCCAATTGTACCTTTTGATATTTCAGGTCGCGCCCGAACGAGTGCATCGACTGCCTGGAGTCCTACTGATCCCGCTGTAGGAGTAACTATAGATACTCCTGATCTCACCGGGATAATTCAAGAGATCGTTAACCGCCCAGGTTGGTCGGATGATAATCGGCTGACGCTGGTGATCTTCCCGGATGCTTATCTGAATTCGATGCCTCTTACTACTACTGTTACGGGGCACGAGTATGAAGCCGGGCCCGGATCGGACTCCGCAACCTTGACGGTTGATTTTGTGCCCGAGCCGGCCACCCTGGCCTTGCTGGCGATGGCCGGCGTGGGCCTGGTCCTCGGCCGCAAACGCAAGTAATCCTCACCGCGTAAGCAGAAACCGAGCGGCGACCTTCGGGTCGCCGCTTCTTTTTCCTCTCTCCCCTTGGTGCCCCGTGGAGGGCCTCGGGGTCGAACGAAAGAGGGGAGCCTGTCCGCCATTGCCGGCAAGAAACTTGCAGACGGCCCGGAACTCCCATAGGATGGTCCAGAAGGCCCACGACGGGCGCAGACGCATCCGGGAAATGTCAGGATAGGGACGACCTGCAATATGAGACCACGGTTGAGATTCCTGAGCGACGATCTTCTCGAGCGGATCCTTGACGAGGCGTACAAGCTGCTGGAGACCAAGGGCGTCACGCTGCATCACGAGGCGCTGCTGGCGCGGCTTGCCGAGGCCGGCTGTGGCGTCGACGCCGACAGCAAGTGCGTCCGGATGCCTCGCGAGGTGGTCGAGGGGGCCGTCCGCACCGTGCCGAGCGGCATCGAACTGTGGAACATCGCCGGCGAGAGTCGCTGCGACCTGTCGGGCGACAACGTGCACTTCACGCCCGGCTCCACGGCCATCAAGATGCTGGACGCGGAGACGCACCAGATGCGCCCCGTTTCGACCGACGACATGCTCCGCTGTGGTAAACTCGTCGAGCAGCTCGATGCGATCGACTACTCCGCCACGGCCGTGGTGCCGGACGACGTGCCGAAGGCCATCGGCGACAGCATTCGGCTGTACGCACTCCTGAAGACCACCAGCAAGGCGATTGTCACCGGCGCGTTCACGATCGAGGGCTTCGACGTGATGGCCGAGATGCACCTGGCCGTGCGAGGCACGCGGGAGGCGCTGCGCGAGAAGCCCTTCACCATCTTCTCGTGCTGCCCCAGTTCGCCGCTGAAGTGGACCACCACCACGGCCGACAACACCGCCAGGTGCGCCGAACTGGGCATCCCCGTGGAGTTAATCGCCATGCCGCTGGCGGGGCTGGTCTCGCCGATCTCCCTCATCGGGTGCGTCATCCAGCACACCATCGAGACGCTCAGCGGCATCGTGATCTCCCAGGTCACCTGCCCCGGCGCGCCGATCCTCTACGGCGGTTCGCCCGGCGTGTTCGACATGCGTACGATGGCAGCCACCATCTCGGCCGTGGAGGCCCAGATGATCGACTGCGCCTACATTGAAGTTGGCAAGTATCTTGGCTTGCCCACCCAGGCGTACATCGGCATGAGCGACAGCAAGACCCTCGACGCCCAGGCGGGCTTCGAGTCCGGCGGCGGGTTGTATCTGGCCGGCCTGGCCGGGGTCAACAGCATCTCCGGCCCGGGTATGCATTACTTCGAAAGCTGCCTGTCGCTGGAGAAGCTCGTCTTCGACGCCGAGCTCTGCGCCATGACCCGCCGGCTCGTGGCGGGCCTTGAGCCGCGCGAGGATTTCCCGGCCGACGCCCTGTTCGACCAACTCCTCCGCGAGAAGACCCTCCTGACGGCCGACCACACGCTGAAGTACTTCCGCCAGGAACACTGCATTCCCGGGCCGGTCATCGACCGGACGCAGCTCCAGGGCCGCCTCGGAGGCGCCCCGGACCTGATGCAGCGGGCCCGCGACGAGGTGGAGGGACATCTTGCGCGGTACGAGCCGCCGGACGTCCTCTCTCCGGAACAGCGCCGGGATCTGGAAGGTGTCATGACCGCCGCCGCAGGGGGTTTCAGTATCGGCTTCTAACAACGCCAAGAGGTCGAGTACCCCGGCGTCTGGGGCGAGAGCCATATCCACAGACGCTTCAACAGGCTCCGCTGCGGGCGTCCCTGGTGTCGGTGGGGCAGCAGGACCGCGGCGGAGGCAAGACCGCCGCAACCCAATCCGGCGGAGCGGGCCAAGAAAACTCCGGCGGTCGGAGTTCTTCTAACCTCTTGCGTAACAAGAACTTAGGAGCCCG
>CAZEBQ010000486.1:0-2922 GCA_964510295.1 uncultured Anaerolineales bacterium
CACAGGGCGTACGCACCGTTGCCCTCAGCGCAAGAAGCGAGTATAAGAGCACCGCGCCGGGCCATCCGGACGCAAAGGCCCGCGCCGCGGAAGGCCGCGCTTCGGCCGGAACCAAACTGCCTCCAACATGACGGAGCCGGAATCATGGAAGACACGAGATTGCTTCACGAGGTGGTTCTCGATGCCCTGGCGTTCCACGCGAAGCCAGAGAACCAACGGTCGCTTCCGGATTTCGGCGCCCCGAAGCGGCTGTTGGTCGTCGGCAGCGGCAACGCCTTTGCCGCAGGACGCGTCATCTTCCGCGACCGCGACGCCGTCTTCGCCGACGAGGGAGAGTACGCCCACGCCCTCAAGGTGGAGCGCGACCCGCCGATCGAGTGCGGCGTGGTCCTGTCATCGTCGGGCGGCAAGGATGCGCCCGCCCTGGTCAAGGCACTGCTGGCGGCCGGGATCGACACCTACCTGCTGACGTGTAACGCCGCCGCCCCGGCCGCCGCACGCCTCGACGATGACCACGTCTTCCGCACGCTCGCCGAGTCCGAGCCGCTTACCTACAACACGTCCACCTACGTGGGCATGATCCTGGCCCACACCGCCGAGAAGCCGGGGGCGGTCCGCGACCACATCGTCAATAACGTCAAGCCGTTTATCGACGGCCACATCGACCTGCTGCGCGATGCCGGCGCCTTCTACCTGATCGTCCACCCCGAGTTCGACCCCGTGCGGGAGATGCTCCTGACGAAGTTCGACGAACTGTTCGGGCCGATGATAAACGGTCGCTGCTTCACCCCCGAACAGACCGCCCACGCCAAGACGCTGGTCGGGTGGAACAAGGAACTCTTTTTGAGTTTCGACCCGCTCGACGCCGCCGACCCGATCTTCGGCGAGGCGGGCAAGACGCGCTTGGATATTCCTATGCCGAAGCCTTGCGGCCCTGCGGCGATGGCGGCCGTCGGCTATTACGTCGTCGGCCGCATCCAGGAAGCCCGCACCGAGGACTGGTACCGCAAGAGCGCCGATGCGTACGAGCGGATCCAGCAGGACCTCATCGACGGCGTCAAAGCCGCCCGCGCCGCCTCCGACTGGCCCTGAGCCGGGCCGACCCGCGACCTCCGGAAGACGGCGCAGCCCGAGCCGAGGGAGGAACCGACCATGATGTGTAGCGCACTCGCCGGGCGTCGCTTCGCGGCCGTGTTCTTCGCCGCGGTCCTTGCGCCTTTGCTCATCGCTACTGCCGGCGCAGACGAGTACCGGTACAAGGTGGCATGGGCCACCTACGTGGGCGGCAGCGAGTACGAGCAGTTGCGTGAGGTCATTCCGTACCCGGACGGCTCGATCCTGGTGGGCGGCCAGACGAGTTCGCCGGACCTGGCCGTCACGCCCGGCGCCGCGCAATCGACGTACGGCGGCGAAGCGGCCGGCACCGGCCACGGCGGCGTCTACAGCGGCGACTGCTTTCTCGCGCACCTGAGCGCCGACGGCGCCCGCGTCCTCGCCTGCACGTACGTCGGCGGCTCCAAACAGGAACGCAACGTCTACGGCATGGGTCTCGACCGGGCGGGCAACATCGTCATCACCAGTGCCACGCGCTCGCCCGACCTGCCCACGACCGACGGCGCCTTCCAGAAGCGGTACGGCGGCCCGCCGGCCGACTGGATGGTCGCCAAACTCTCGGCCGACCTCAAGCGACTCCTCTGGTGCACGTACGTCGGCGGCTCCGGCGACGACTTCCCGCGCGGCGGCCTGGCGATCGACACCGACGACAACGTGTACGTGGTCGGCGGCACGGCGTCGCCGGACTTCCCCACGACGGCGGGCGTCTTTCAGCGCGAGCGCAAGGGCAACCGCGACGCCGCCATCGTCAAACTCCGGGCCGACGGCTCCGGCCTCATCTTCTCGACACGCCTCGGCGGCAGCGACTGGGACGGACTCATGGGCATCCGCGTGGACGCCGCGGGCCACTTCCACGTGGCCGGGCACACCCGGTCGGCCGATTTTCCCGTCATGCCCGGCGCGCCGCAGAACAGGTTCGGCGGCAAGTCGGTGTGTTTCATGTCCGGCTTTTCGGCCGACGCCTCCCGCCTCGTGTACTCGACGTACCTGGGCGGCGCCGAGAACGAGTTCGCCGAACACCGGCCCGCCCTGGCACCCGACGGCAGCGTGCTGCTGACGGGCGTCACGGGCTCGCCCGATTTTCCGACCACGCCCGGCGCGGTCCAGCGGAACCTGAAAGGCAAGACCGACGCGTTCCTCGCGCGGCTGTCGAAGGACGGTCGGCGTTTCGTCTTCTCGACGCTGCTCGGCGGCTCGGACGGCGAGTTCACACTCATGCCCACGTTCGATGCGCGCGGCAACATCCTCATGGTGGGCACGTCAAGGTCGGCGGACTTTCCGGTCACACCCGGCGCGCTTCAGCAGACGTTCGCCGGGGCGGCGGGAAAGTGGGACGGCGACGGCGTGCTGGCGATCCTCAGCCCCGACGGCCGGCGGCTGCTCTACGCAACGTACCTGGGCGGCAAGGGCGCCGACCTCATCCGCAGCCTCGCCATCGGACCGGGGGGAGAGATCTGGCTGGTCGGCAGCACCTCCTCGCCCGATTTCCCCGTCACTCAGGGCGTCCACCAGACGACGATGGGCGGCAAGAGCGACGCCTTCGTCGTCAAACTCGTCCCGGTGCCGTGAGGACGGAAGGGCCACAGAATGACCCGACTGCCCACGTACCTGGCGCTGCTTGTGTGTCCTCTCGGTCTTGCCTGCTCGGCCCAGGAGCAGCCGCCCGATGAGGCACGGGCCGATGTCGCCGATGCGCCGCTCCAGGTCGTGGTTGACGCGCGGCTGGAAGAGCCGCTCCGTGCGATTGCCGAGGCGTACCGCCGCCGCACGGGGACGCAGGTCGCCCTCCGTTTTCTCCCCACGGCCGAC
>CAZEBQ010000487.1:0-2916 GCA_964510295.1 uncultured Anaerolineales bacterium
TCGAGGACGGCATCATGGACCTCAAGAGCCGCGAGATCTACGAGGCCCCCGCCGCACACGTCATTCTGAAAATCCACCGCGACCTCGAACAGTTCTGCCTGACGAAGGACGAACTCGAGTTCAAGGCCATCGTCGACCGCAAGTGGGCGTACCTGGTGTATCACGGCATGTGGTTCACGCCCCTGAAGAAGGAACTCGACGCCTTTATCCTCCAGGCGTCGAAGTTCATGAACGGCACGTACCGCGTGGGCCTGTACAAGGGGAACATCGAGATCCTGAAGCGCGAGAGCCCGTCGGGCCTCTTTTCGCCCGAGATCCGGTCCATCAAGTCGAGCGGGTTCTCGCAGCAGATGGCCAAAGACGCCGCCACGATCCGCGGCCTGCCGTTCCAGATCCTCGCCCGTCGAGGCGGCATCGAGTAGCCCCGGCGCTGACGGTTGCAGCGCCGCCGGTTTGAGGGTATCGTGTGCGGGGTCGGTTTCGGCCCTGCACACGTTCTTTTCGCGGGGTGCCATGTTAGCCGCCGGGCTTGCCCGGCGCGCCGAGGAGGTCGCCGTCATGGCCAAACTCTGGGACAAAGGCTACGCAATAGATCCCGAGATCGAACAGTTCACCGTCGGCGAGGATCACCTGCTCGACCGCGCCCTGGTGCGCGCCGACTGTCTGGGCTCGGCCGCCCATGCGACGATGCTCAAGGAGGTCGGCATCCTGAAAGCCACCGAGCGCAACCGGCTCCTGAAGGGCCTGAAGGCGATCCTCAAGGACTTCGCCGCCGGACGGTTCGCCATCAAGCCCGAACAGGAAGACGTCCACACGGCCGTCGAGGAGTACCTCACGAAGAAACTCGGCGCCCTCGGCAAGAAACTCCACACCGGCCGCAGCCGCAACGACCAGGTCCTCGTCGACCTCCGCCTCTGGGGTAAGGAGCGGCTGCACCTGGTGGCCGAGCGCCTCATCGCCCTGGTGCGGGCGCTGGCGGCGTTCGCCAAGGCGCACGAGTTCGTTCCGATGCCCGGCCGCACCCACATGCAGATTGCCATGCCGTCGAGCCTGGGTCTCTGGGCCGGGGCGTGGGCCGAATCGCTGCTCGATGACCTGGAACTTGTCAAGGTTGCCCACACGCTCTCCGACCAGTCGCCCCTCGGCTCGGGCGCCGCCTACGGGTCGGCCTTGCCGCTCGACCGCAAGATGGTGGCCCGGCTGCTCGGCTTCGCCAAGGTCCAGAACAACGTCCTGTACTGTGCGAACTCGCGGGGGAAGGCGGAACTGGCGACCCTTCAAGCGTGCGCCCAGGTCATGGTGGACCTGTCGCGCCTGGCGACGGACCTGGTGCTCGGCTCGACGCCCGAGTTCGGTTACTTTCGCATCCCGCAGGAGTTGTGCACCGGCTCGTCGATGATGCCGCAGAAACGCAACCCCTGCGGACTGGAACTCGTGCGGGCCAAGGCCGCCGCCGTCCTCGGGGCCGAGGCCCAGATCGCCGGCGTCCTCCGGGCACTGCCGTCGGGCTACAACCGCGACGTCCAGGAGACCAAGGGCCCCTTCATGCGGGGTGTCGAGGCCACGGCCGGGTCGCTCTCGGTGATGCGGCTGACGTTTGAGAAACTGGAGGTCGTCGAGGCGAATCTGCGAGCCGGTCTTCCGCCGGAGATCTATGCCACCGACCGGGCCCTCGAACTCGTGGCCGACGGCGTCCCCTTCCGCGACGCCTACCGCCACGTCGCCGCGCACCTCGAGGAACTCTCCGAGCGCGACCCCGTCAAGAACCTCAAGTCGAAGAAACTGGTGGGCGGCCCCGGCCGGCTCGGACTCGCGCTCCTGACGAAGCGCGCCGACGCCGCCGAGAAATGGCTCACGTCCGTCCGTGACCCGTTCGCCAAGGCGCTCGCGGCCCTGGTGCGGTAGGGCGCCCCACCGAGCGACCATCGACCCCGGGGGCGCGGCATGTGAGCAGTGATAGCGCGTCGGGCCTGGAGCCGCTACCGAATCGTTTTCGACTACGAAGGGAAAGATGCCGATGAGAACCCTGCTTTGTGCCGCAACCCTACTCGTTTGTGCGACCGTGCTCAGCGCAAAACCGGCGACGAAAGCGACCGGCGCTCGCAAAGGACCGGAAGCCGATCGAGTCAAAGCCGTCTCGGCGATGCTGCCGGAGAAACCCGCCGGCTTTGGCCGCCCCATCACCGACCGGGCGGCGTGGGAGACGCTGGCGAAGGCGCCCGCGTTCAAATCCACAGTGACGCGTGCGGCCGCGACGGCCGCCAAGCCGCTGCCGGACCAGAGCGACGACCTGTACCTGGACTTCTCGCGCACGGACAACCGGACCCGGTGGCAGACCGTGGCCGGCCGGCGTCGCGGCCGCATCGCGCAGTTCGTGCTGGCCGAGTGTTTCGAGAACAAGGGCCGCTTCATCCAACCACTCGAGGAGACCATCGCCGCCGTCTGTGCCGAGCGGACCTGGGTGATGCCGGCCCACGACCGGGGTCTGGCGAACTTCAAGGGCACAGGGATCACGATCGACCTCGGCTCGTCGCACCTGGGGGTGGACCTGGCGACGGCCGACTACCTGGTCGGCCCTCGGCTGAGCGCGACGAGTCGCCGGATCCTGCGCGAGAACCTCCGCCGACGCATCCTCGCCCCGTTCCTGCGGATGCTCGACGGCCGCCAGAAAAAAGACTGGTGGATCACCGGAACCAACAACTGGAACACCGTCTGCCTGGCCAACGTGACGGGGACCGCCCTGGCGGTGGCCGAGTCGCGCGCCGAGCGCGCCCGCTTCGTCGTGGCGGGGGAGACATACTCGTGGTACTTCCTGAAGGGTTTCACGCCCGACGGCTACTGCAGCGAAGGCGTCGGGTACTGGGGATACGGCTTCGGCCACTACCTCTTGCTGGCCGAGGCGATGTATCAGGCGAC
>CAZEBQ010000488.1:0-2916 GCA_964510295.1 uncultured Anaerolineales bacterium
GGCCCGTCCGGAGGTGGCGGCGCAGCCGCTCCACGTGCTCCTCCTCGTCGGCCGCCGGAAACCGACGCCAGTCCGACACCTCGGCAACCAGCGGAACGCCTGGAAGCCGGGCGCGTCTGTGAACCCGATTGTGGCCGCACGTGGATGACGAACAGTTGGCGCGTGTTGTCCGTCGTGATTCCTGGAACGAGGATGGCATCGTTTGTGCGGTTCCATCGCGGTGCCGAATCGATGCGGAGGTCGCCGCGGCGGTATTCTCCGCGGCTGAAACCGGAGGTTCGGCCGTAGTGGCCGTCGCTGAGGCGCAAGACGACGTAACGGTTCACGCCGCCTGCCGACGATCCGTTGACGAACCAGCGTCCGTTCGGGGATAGCGAGATGTCGCCCTCCGGGTCCGGAAAAACGTGCGGCGTGCCGAGTCGGCCGGTGACGCGCTTCCGGCGGACGTCGTAGAGGATCTGATCGGGCCCATCGCGCCCGATGAGCGTTGTTCCCTCGCCCCATTCCGGATGGCCGCCAATGTGCTTTTCGTGAAGAACGAGATCCGTGCCGTCGGATTTGATCGAGCACGGCGTATTGATGCGTTGTCCCCGGTTGCCGCCCCAGCCACCCCGAACGAAGAAGTACACCCGCTGACCGCTGCGATTCCACAGCGTGTGGTTGATGAACAGCGGTGTCCCTTTCCAGCCCGCGGCGTGTTTATCGAGGAGCCGGGCCAGTTGCTGATACGAGACCAGGAGGCGTTTCTTGCCCGATTCGATGTCGACAAGAAAGATGCCGTCGCCCGGCGGCGCGGCGTGATCCTTCGACCAGTCGAGGGTTCCGGGATAGCCGGTGACGCGTCTGAGGCGGGCGAGCCGGCCGTAGTTCAGTCCCAGAAACGCGTGGCCGGTCGGAGACACACCGCCGTTGCCGATCGGCGTATCCGCATAGCGATACTCACGCACCCGGCGCCTCGCGTTCACGTCATAGAGCACCGTGAATACGTGGCCGTTGGCCGGATCGCGATCGTTGAAGAAGAACTGAGCCTTGGCCGCGCGAGGGTGCCAGTAGAACATGGTGCCTTGTTGGAAGTTCCACGCCCTGGTCTCGTCGACCGGAACGATCTTGTTCTTGTTCCGGGTGTCCACAAGCACGACCTTCGCCGCGTCCTCCGGCTGCGGCATGCGATCGTGGAAGCCGACTTCCAGAGACAGGAGGTAGCGTCCATCCTCGCTCCACGGGATCGTCAGGCACTGGCCAATGTAGCCGAACATGTGGTGTTTCGGGCCGAACGTGACCTGCTCGATATTGAAAGCGAGGGTCTCCTTATCCTCGGCTCTAAGCGGAGAAACACAGAGGCAGGCGACGAGAATCAGCCAGGACGACGGTGCCCGGAACCGTTTTCCGGTTCTGTTGTTGGCTGTGCGACTCATGCGCATTTCTCCGGATATTCCGCATGGCGAATTCGTATCGCAAGCGCAACGGAACGGTGTCGGGTTGAGGCATTTTCGCGGACAGTTGTTCAGGGCTCGAACGTAACCGCCGAGTTGCCCGTTTGTCAAGTGGGAGAAGGACATCGCCTTCGGAAGGGGCGAATTCGTCCGTCGCAATGGCAACGCATCGAAGGCCCGCCGAACGGCCGCAACGCGCGGGGCGGCGCTCTTGATCCCTTGAGATTGCCCGGAATTCATATTGCATTGGCAGGCGGCATGTCCTATAGTACCGCTCTTCTGCGGACCTGTGCGGGTCCGTGAGCCTCGTGGAACGAGGGCGGCAAGTGGCCCGGCGGTCGGGCGTCAACGTCTCTTGCCGCTTCAGTGGGCAGGGGTTATAGCGAGCAACGCAAAAGAATGCAGAAAAGCGAAATCCACCGTGAGTACGGCCTGAGCGATACCGACATCGAACAGGAAGTCAAGGCGGTCCTCGGCGAGACCGACGACGCCGGCCGGCTCGAGCAACTCTACGAAGACTCCATTAAGGCGTTTGAGACCGGCAGCGTGGTGACCGGGCGCGTGGTGCGCGTCATCGGCAACGACGCCGTCATCGACGTGGGGTTCAAGAGCGAAGGCAGCGTTCCGCTTGAGGAGTTCGCCGGGGGCAAGGTCGAAGTCGGGCAGCAGGTCGATGTGCTCCTCGAGGCCGTTGAGGACGAAAGCGGCCTGGTCATCCTGTCGAAACGGAAGGCCGACCGTATCAAGGGCTGGGAGAAAGTCCTCAGCGAGCACAGCGAGGGCGACGTGGTCCAGGGCCGCGTCAGCCGCAAAATCAAGGGCGGGCTGCTGGTTGATATCGGTGTGCCGGTGTTCCTTCCGGCGAGCCAGGTGGACATTCGTCGCCCGCCGGACGTGTCGCAGTACATCGGTCGCCAGATCTCGTGCAAAATCCTGAAGATCGACGCCGACCGGCGTAACATCGTGGTGTCACGCCGCCGCCTGATCGAGGAGGAACGCGAGCAGTCCAAACGCGAACTGCTCCTGACCATGAAGGTCGGCCAGATGCGCGACGGCGTGGTCAAGAACATCGCCGATTTCGGCGCGTTCGTGGACCTGGGCGGCATCGACGGTCTCCTCCACATCACCGACATGGCGTGGGGCCGCGTCGGCCATCCGAGCGACGTCGTCTCGATCGACCAGAAACTCCGGATCAAGGTCCTCTCGATCGACCGCGAGAAAGAGAAGGTGGCCCTCGGCCTGAAACAGAGAACCGCCTCGCCGTGGCAGAATATCGAGACGCGGTATCCCATCGGCGAGAAGGTATCGGGCGAGGTCGTCAACATCACGCCCTACGGCGCCTTCGTCAAACTCGAGGAAGGCATCGAGGGCCTCGTGCACGTCAGCGAGATGTCCTGGACCAAGCGGATCAACCACCCGTCCGAGGTCGTCGGCGTCGGCGAGGAAATCGAGGTCGTCGTCCTGGCCATCGACAAGGCCAAGC
>CAZEBQ010000489.1:0-2915 GCA_964510295.1 uncultured Anaerolineales bacterium
CGTGCCGCGCCCGTTCTCGAAGATGGTGATCTCCTCCTCGACGTCGAAAGCGATGTTGATTGCCTGCCGCAACTTCCGCTGCTTCTCGCTGTAACCGCCGACCGTGGCGTCATTCATGTTGAAGGCGAGGTAGTAGACGGTCAGCGCCGGCGTTGTCAGCAGGCGAATGCCCCGGCGGGCCATCTCGTCCGACAGCAGCGCATCGCCCTGCGACGTCAGCGAGACGGCCTGGTCGAAGGTGTCGCTGCTGATGAGGGACACATCGTAGTAGCCCTGGAGGAACTTGTTCCACCGGGGAATCCACTCCTTGTCCATCCGGTACACGGCCCGGTCGATCATGGGCAGGGGTTTGCCGGCGTCCTCCAGCATGCCCTCGTCCCGCATGGTCTCATAGAGTGCGCGTGCCTTCGGGTCGTCGGCCGGTGGCCGGGGCAGGCCGGGGTATCGTTCGTCGCGGAAGTTCTCGTTGCGCGTCAGGACGATCTGATTGGTCGGGTCGTACTCGACCATCTTGTAGGGGCCCGTGCCGACGGGGTTCCGGTCGAAGATGATGGACCGCTCGAGCAGTATCCGCTGGTCGAAGAACTCGAGCGCCTCGGCCGGGATTGGGGTAAAGAAGGGAAGGATCATCCAGTAGAGGATCTGCGGGTACGGGTGCGGGAGGACCACCTCGAAGGCGTGGGAATCGACGGCGCGGACGCCCACGCAGGCATAGGCGCCGTAGTCGAGGCGGATGGGGTTGACCTTTTCGTCCTGTTCCTCGTTGTAGAACGGCCCGCCGGCCTGCCGTCGCCGTTTGCGCTCGGCCTCGAGCGCCGCCTCCAGGGCGTCGCCGTACTCGCCGAGGCCCAGGATATTCTGCTCCATCGTGGGCAGGACGGGACACGCCAGCCTCGGGTCCGCCAGCCGCCGGATGGCCAGCACGTAGTCGGCCGCCACGAGTTCGCGCGTGGCCGTCTCGGTGAAGTCATAGACCGAGCGGATGCCGCGGGCATCCTGATGAGAGAGCCGGCGGTTCGCCGCCACGAAGCACGGGTGGTTCTGGTACCGGATGCCCGGCTTGATGCGAATCGTGTAGACCGTCGCCTCGACGGTCTTGCCCTGCCAGGTCACCGTCCGCTTCTCGGGCCTGGGCACCTCGGCCGCCGTCAGGGGCGAGATCGTGTAGGGACGCTTGAGGAAGTGATACTGAAACGGCGGCTCAAGAATCTGGTAGAGCAGCGGGTACGCCTGGCCGCCGTACGCCTGGGCCGGGTCGAGATGGTTGGGTTCTTCGAGAAGAAAACTGTAGGTGATGTTGCGGCCTTCGTCGGAATCGGGATAGGGGGAGTTGCATCCGGCGGCGAGGCATGCGGCCAGGGAGACGGCGGCCCATCCTGCCGCGCGCCAGGTGGTTTTCGGCCGCGCCATCCCGCTGCTCCTGCCTTCGAGGCGTGCGCCGCCCGTCGGGCGCTTCCCTCGGAGACTCGGCCGGCCTCGGCCCGTCCGAAGCCGGCGAGCCACGAGTCTACCAGCCGCCGCCAAGGGCGGCAAGTCTTGCCCAAACCCTCCGCGCCGCGCCGCCGACCGCGGGTGGCGGGTGGCATGGCCACGCTTGCGTGGCCATGTTGGTTGACGTGTGCGTCGGTGCTCATAGCCACGCCTTTCCACCGAACGCCCGCGCAGGTGGAGTCGAGAGGAGCGAGCGCTGTACCCTTGCACCGGCGGCCGTGCTGCTGTCTAATACGCCGGTTAACACTACTACGCTAACTCGAGCTCAACGTGAATTCGGCCTATCCGAAAAAACAGGGGGTCAGGCCCACTTTGGCGATCAAACGGGGCCGTATCCGTTTGATCAGCCAAACGCCCCAAGGAGCCAAGGCTACGGCCATGCCCACGGCATTCCGAAACAAAACCGAACGGCTGGTTTTGTTTGGAATATGGGCCTGACCCCCTGTTTTTTCGGATAGGCCCTCTTGCCCCAGTCGCGCCACATAGCGTTATGGGATTAGCATGGAAGAAACTTGATTCCGACCCAGTCAGGAGGACGCGCGATGCGAAGCACGAGATTCGCCCTGTTGCTGTTCAGTACGCTTGCCTGCTGTCTGTTTCTGGTTTCCTGCGAGAGCGCCCCGCCGTCGGGCGAGCCAACAGAGAAAGGGGAAGCGAAAATGAGCGTCGAGAAGACCCCTTACGGCAAACTGCCGGACGGCCGGCAGGCGGACCTCTTCACGCTGACCAACTCGGCCGGCATGAAGGCCCGGCTCACCAACTACGGCGCCATCACCATCAGCCTGGAAGTGCCGGACGCCGACGGCAACCTGGCCGACGTGACGCTCGGCTACGACACGCTCGAAGGGTGGCTCGGCAGCACGTCCTACTTCGGCGCCACCGTCGGACGGTACGCCAACCGCATCGCCAAGGGCAAGTTCACCCTCGACGGCAAGACCTACACGCTGGCAACCAACAATGACGCGAACCACCTGCACGGCGGCATCAAGGGGTTCGACAAACGTCTCTGGGACGCCGAGACCGTCGAGACCGACGGCGCCGTCGGCGTCAGATTCACCTACCTCAGCAAAGACGGCGAGGAGGGATACCCGGGCAACCTGAAGGTGACCGCCCTCTACACCTTGACCGACTCGGGCGAGTTCAAGGCACAGTTCTCGGCCACCACCGACAAGACGACCGTCGTGAACCTGGCCCACCACACCTACTGGAACCTGGGCGGTGCGGCGGCCGGCGACATCCTCAGCCACGAACTGATGCTGGCCGCCGACAAGTACACACCCGTTGACGCCGGCCTCATCCCGACCGGGGAACTCAAGGACGTCAAGGGCACGCCGATGGACTTTACGGCGCCCACCGCCATCGGGGCACGCATCGCCCAGGTCGAGGGCGGTTACGACCACAACTTCGTCCTGCGCAACCAGGAC
>CAZEBQ010000490.1:0-2908 GCA_964510295.1 uncultured Anaerolineales bacterium
AAATCTCAAATCTGAAATCCGAAGTCTCAAATCTCAAATCCCGCATCTGAAATCTCAAATCTGAAATCTCAAATCCCGCATCCGAAATCTCAAATCTGAAATCTGAAGTCTCAAATCTCAAATCTCAAATGCCGCATCTCAAATCTCAAATCTCAAATCTGAAATCTGAAGTCTCAAATGCGCAATCTCAAATCTCAAATCTCAAATCTGAAATCTCAAATCTGAGATGCGAAATCTCAAATCTTACCTTCTCAGGCGGTGCCCCTGACATACCAAAAACGAGCGTCTCAGGCTACCGTCATCTTGCCCGGGCGCGTCACGCGAGCCGTCGGAGCGTGTCCCGCGCGGCCACGACCGTCCGGTCGATATCTTCGGTGCTGTGCGCGAGGCCGACGAACCAGGCCTCGAACTGGCTCGGCGGCAGGTAGATGCCCCGACGCAGCATCCCCTGATGGAACCGGCCGAAGGCGGCCGTGTCGCACCGCCGGGCCGACGCGTAATCGGTCACGGCCTCGCCGCTGAAAAAGAGCGACAGCATCGACCCGACGCGCTGGACGCGCGCGGCGGCGCCCGCCTCGGCCGCTGCTTCGGCCAGACCCGTCTCGAGCCGGGCCGACCGCGCTTCGAGCGTCTCATAGGTGCCCGGCTCGGCCAAGATATCCAGGGTAGCGATTCCGGCGGCCATCGCCAGCGGATTCCCCGACAGCGTGCCCGCCTGGTAGACCGGCCCGACCGGGCTGACCTGCTGCATCAGGTCGCGCCGGCCGCCGTAGGCGCCGACCGGCAGCCCGCCGCCGATGATCTTGCCCAGCGTCACGAGGTCCGGCCTCACGCCGAACGCTTGCGCCGCGCCGCCCCGGGCCACGCGGAACCCCGTCATCACCTCGTCGAAGATGAGCAGCATGTCGCACGAGTCGGCCAGGTCGCGCAGGCCCTGGAGGAACCCGTCGCGCGGCGGCACGCACCCCATGTTGCCGACCACCGGCTCAACGAGGATGGCGGCGATCGGGTCGGCCGACGCCTCGCAGACGGCCCGGACCGCGCCCAGATCGTTGAACCTCGCCAGGTGCGTGTGCCGGGTAACATCGGCGATGACGCCCGGGCTGGAGGGCGACCCGAAGGTGGTGGCGCCGCTGCCGGCCGCCACCAGCAGGGCGTCCACGTGGCCGTGGTAGCATCCCTCGAACTTGATGACGCCCGGCCGTCCGGTGGCGGCCCGGGCCAGACGGACGGCGCTCATCGTCGCCTCGGTGCCGGAGTTGACGAAGCGGACCTGCTCGACGGCGGGCATGGCCGCCGCGATCCGCTCCGCCAGGTCGATCTCGCGCAGCGTCGGCGCACCGAACGAGGACCCGTCGCGAAGGGCCGCCGCCACCGCTTCGACCACCTTCGGATAGGCGTGGCCCAGGATGAGCGGGCCCCAACTCATGACGTAATCGAGAAAGGAGTTGCCGTCGATGTCCGTCAGGCGCGACCCGGCGCCCGAGGCGATGAACGGCGGCCCGCCCTCGACGGCCCCGAAGGCGCGGACCGGACTCGATACGCCGCCCGGCATCAGGGCCTCGGCCCGGCGAAGGGCCTCGTCGCTGGCGCTGGTCTGGAGTGGCGGCACGTCGTCCGGCATACAGGATTCCCACGCTTCCAAGGCATCCCCCCGGAAGGGCCCATCTTAGAAGGGGCGGCCGGGAGTGTCAACGACAAGGCACCCCGCCCGCCAGCATCTCGTGGGCCTCCCGGAGTTTCTCGATAATCGGGATTCGTTGCGGGCATTTGTCCTCGCACTCGCCGCACTCCACGCACGCGGACGCGGGTTTGTTCTTCTTTTGCCAGCCCGTCCCGAGACCCTGGTACCGCCGGCGGGCCGGTTCCTTCAGGTCGAAAACCGTGTGCCACTGGACCATCTCGAAGATCTGCGGAATGGCCACCCCCTGCGGGCACGGCATGCAGTAGCGGCAGCCGGTGCAGGGCAGGTCGAGCATCTTGCGGTTGGCTTCGGCGAGGGCGTCGATGCGAGCGAGTTCGTCGTCCGAGAGCGTCTCGCCGCGGTCGGCGGTGGCCACGTTCTCATCCACCATCCGGTCGTTTTCCATGCCCGAGAGGACGATGTCGAGGTTCGGGTTGGCCATGCAGAACCGCAGGGCCGCCTCGGGGGTGGAGCCGCCGCCCGTGGCCTTGGCGATGACCTCCGACGGCGTCCCCAACCGCCCGCCGCCCACCGGCCCCATGCAGGCGGTTCCCAGGCCCTTCTGGTGGGCGTGGGCGATGGCCGGCGCGTACTTGCGGTCCAGGAGGTTGTACTGGATGAGCATCGACTCAAAGTGGCCGGTGTCAATCAGTCTGATGGCGTTCTCGGGCGTGTCGTGGCAGGAGAAGGAGATGTGCCGGATGAGGCCTTCCTCCTTCGCCTTGACGGCCTGGGCGAGGGGACCGTCGGAGCCGAGGCAGCGGTTCAGGTAGTTCTCCCACGACTGGCCCCAGAAATGGTAGAAGTCGATGTGCCCGCAGTCGAGTTTCCGGAGCGAGAGTTCGAGTTTCAGCCGGAAGCACGAGCCGCAGGCGCTGTCGACGGGGTTCTTGGTCGAAACGTACACGGTGTCGCGCGCGAGCCCCTTGACGGCCAGGCCGACGGCGGTCTCGCTCTCGCGGTGGCAGTAACCGGGAGCCGTGTCCACGTAGGTGATCCCGGCGTCGAGGCCGCGGCGCATCAGGTCGGCCGACTCCTCAATCCCCGTGATCTTCCCGCCGTCGTCCTTCTGGATCGGCAGCCGCATGGCCCCGAAGCCGAGCCGCGACACCGCGGCGCCGGTGCGGCCGAAGTCACGGTACTGCATGACGGACCTGCTCCTTACGTCGTTGCGTTGCGATTGTGGAGAATTGTGAGCGACCCCGACCCTCCGGCTGCGCTCAG
>CAZEBQ010000491.1:0-2902 GCA_964510295.1 uncultured Anaerolineales bacterium
CGTACGTGTTTAGCGTTGTCATTCTGAGGCCCGCTTGCGGGCCGAAGAATCTCGCCGTGGTCTTTGCTGTTTCGTCGTTTCCACGGCGAGACCCTTCGCTTCGCTCAGGGCGACAGCCACAACCGACACGCTGAACGCGTACGCCGCAGCGGTGGCGACCGGCGGCAGGCGATGTTACAGCCGCCCCTCGCGCTGGGCGGTGATGTAGTTCATGCAGAAGTCGTCGTCGCCGGTGAGGCATGCGGCCGCAAGGACGGTGGCCATCATGTCGGGGTCAAGGGGGTCGATAATGGCGGCCGACAGGCCGGCACCGGCTGCCAGTGCCAGAAACGTGCGGTTCAGATGCCGGCGTCCGGGCAGGCCGAATGAGATGTTCGAGAGGCCGACGACGGTCCGGGCGCCGCCGCCACGCTCGCCGATTTCACGGATCATCTGCAGACACTGGCCCGCCTGCTCGGGGTTCGTCGATACCGGCCGCACGAGCGGGTCCACGTAGATACGGTCGCGCGGGATGCCGGCGTCGTCGGCGGCGGCAAAGATGGCGTCGAGGGCCTTCCAGCGGGCCTCGCAGGAGTCGGGCAGCCCGGAATCGTCCATCGCGAGGGTCACGAGGCGGGTCTCGAACTCGACGGCCAGCGGCAGCATGGCCTCGAGGCGGTCGCGTTCGGCGCTGATGGAGTTCAGGAAGGCCGACCCCTTCGGCACGAGCGCCAGGCCCGCCCTGGCCGTCTCGGGATCGGCCGTATCGACGGCCAGGGGCAGGTCGGTGGCGTCGCGGACCGTTTCGACGGCCCAGGCCATGAGGTCGCGTTCCTGCCGGGGGTTGAGTGCGGCGTTGAGGTCGAGCACGTCGGCCCCGGCGTCGGCCTGGCGTCGGGCTTCTTGCTGGATGAAGGCGGCGTCGCGTGCGGCAAAGGCCTCTGCGACGGGTTTGCGTGTGGCGTTGATGCGTTCGGCGATGATGAGCATCGACTGCGTGCCTACCTTTCGCGTACGAAAACAGAACGCGCCGCGCAAGGGCGGCGGCTAAACCGGCGCGTCTATTGCGCGTTGGCCGTTACGCCGGGCCACGTGTCGGTGCGGAACGGCGAGGCCGGCAGGCCTTCGGTGTTGGTGAGGTTGCATTCGGGGTTGTTGGCCCAGGCGTATCGGACGGCGAGGGGTTTGGCGACGTCCTTGCTCGAGACGACGACGGTGTCGCCGTCGATGGCGGCGTCGGCCCAGACGAAGGTTTTGTCGGCGCCCGCGATGGCGAACCCGGTGAGTTTGCCGCCGCCTTTGGCCACGAGGCCCCCGCCCGTGTGCTTGAACGTGAGGCGGACCCTGCCCGATTCGACTTTCATCGCATCGTAGACGGGTCCGGAGTAGACGATTGTTTCGCCGTAGGCGACGGCCCGTGCGGCCAGGGCCAGCCGCTTGCCGACGTCCTGCTTGTTCTTGGGATGGATGTTGCCTGCGTCGCCGATGTCGATGATGACGGCCTGGCCGGTCTTGGGCAGGGCGAGTGTCATCGACTGGGCTTCGCGGAGTTCGGCCCAGGCGCTCTGCTCCGGTTCGGTACCGCGCGCCATGAAGTTGGCGAGTTGGACGAACAGGAAGGTGAAGTCGCCCTGTCCCCAGTGCTTCCGCCAGTCGGTGATCATGGCGGGGAAGAGTTTGCGGTACTGGTAGGCGCGGCCGGCGTTCGACTCGCCCTGGTACCAGATGGCCCCGGCGATGCCGTACGGCACGATGGGGGCGATCATCGCGTTGTAGAGGACGGCCGGACGGTGCGGCGAGCCCTTCGGGTCGCCCGGAGCCCGCGGCTTGCGTGGCGCGCGTTTACCGGCGGCCTTGGCCTTGTCGGCGGCCTCTTTCCACTTGGCGAGTTTCTCGTCCTTGGTCTTCTCCCAGTTCTCCTTGGCCTTGGCGTAGCCCTCGAGGGCCTGGGCGTCGCGCGTGTAGAGGATCTTGTAGTCATCGTCGGCCTTGAGGGTATCGCCGCTGGTCCACGCCTCTGCCCGCGTGCCGCCCCAGGAGGTGTTGATAAGGCCGACGGGCACATCGCGTTTCTGGTGAAGGTGGCGGCCGAAGAAGTAGCCGACGGCCGAGAAGCCGGGCACCGTCTCGGGGCTGCACGCGACCCAGGCGGCTTTGCAGTCGGTCTGGGGCTCGTCGTTGGTGGCGCGGGCAACGGTCAGGAGTCGGATCTTCGGATACGTGGCCGCGGCGATTTCGGTCTGGGCGTTGTTGGAGGAGCGGACGGTCATCTGCATGTTCGACTGGCCCGAACAGACCCAGACCTCGCCGACGAGGATGTCGGCGACGGTAATCGTGTTCTTGCCGGCGACGGTCATCGTGTGCGGTCCGCCGGCCTTGAGGGCTTTGAGGCCAACCTGCCACCGTCCGCCGGAGTTGGCCGCGGCGGTTGCCTTCTGATCGCCAAGCGAGACGGTGACCTTCTCTCCCGCTTCGGCCCATCCCCAGACGGGGATCTTGATGCCCTGCTGGAGGACCATGTGGTCGCTGAAGACGGCCGGCAACCGGACATCCGCGACGGCGTGCTGACAAGCGAGGGCGGCCAGAAGACCTACACAAAGCAGGACCATGGCCCGTTGAGTGGTTCGCTGCATCGGTTCGACTCCTTTCACGCGGTCTCAAGTTCACGGGTTTGAGGGGGCACTACGATACGGTTGCGGCGGGGGTTTGTCAAATGGTGCGTGGGCCGGGGGCGCGGGCGCTTCTTGGGGAGGGGTGCGGCGCTCGGTACGCCAAGGCCGGAGGAGTTAACGTTTCAGCATGTGGGTTCCCGCGCGGTGGCTCTCCTGAGCCGCCGCGCCTCGTGGGGTCAGGTGCCGAGTTGATCGTGGCGGGTCGGGAGACCCGTACGTGTTTAGCGTGTCGGTTGTGGCTGTCACCCTGA
>CAZEBQ010000492.1:0-2886 GCA_964510295.1 uncultured Anaerolineales bacterium
GATTTGAGATTTCGGGTTTGAGATTGCGCGGCAAAGCCTGCGGTGTGGAGTGTCGCGGCGAGGTCTGAGGTTTCTCGGACGGCGTCGTCACAGGATACAGCGGATTCAGGAGGGGTTCGCGTGAGGCGCGCGGACCGCAAGCGTAAGAGAACCTGCTAGAGCGGAGAATCGGGGCCATGGCCAAGGAAGTCTTCCAGCGGACCAAGCCGCACGTCAACGTGGGCACCATCGGTCACGTGGACCACGGGAAAACAACGCTTACCGCGGCGATGACCAAGGTGATGGAGTTCGAGGGCCTCTCGAAATTCAAGTCCTACGACGAGATCGCGAAGGCGTCGGAAGCCCACGGTCGCCGCGACGAAACCAAGATCCTGACGATCGCCACCGCCCACGTCGAATACGAGACCGCCAATCGCCACTACGCCCACGTCGACTGTCCGGGTCACGCCGACTACGTGAAGAACATGATCACGGGTGCGGCCCAGATGGACGGTGCGATCCTGGTCGTCAGCGCCGCCGACGGCCCGATGCCGCAGACCCGCGAGCACATTCTCCTGGCTCGTCAGGTGGGCGTGCCGAGGATTATCGTCTTCCTGAACAAGTGCGACCTGGTGGACGATGAGGAACTGCTGGAACTCGTGGACATGGAGGTGCGCGACCTGCTCTCGAAGTACGAGTTCCCGGGCGACGACACGCCGATCATCCGCGGCAACGCGCTCGGCGCCATGAGGGCCGAGAGCATGGACGATGAGGTCTGCAAGCCCATCGTCGAACTGCTCACCGCCATGGACGAGTATATCCCGATTCCCGAACGCGAAATCGACAAGCCGTTCCTGATGCCCGTCGAGGACGTCTTCAGCATCAAGGGACGCGGGACGGTCGGCACGGGGCGAGTCGACCGCGGCCAGATCAAGGTGGGCGACGAGCTCGAGATCGTCGGCATCAGGGAGACACGCAAGACCATCGCCACGGGCGTCGAAATGTTTCAGAAAACGCTCGAGTCCGGCCAGGCCGGCGACAACATCGGCGTCCTGCTCAGGGGCGTTGAGAAGGACGAACTGGAGCGCGGCCAGGTGCTGGCGGCGCCCGGCAGCATTACGCCGCACACCCGGTTTGAAGGAGAGGTCTACGTTCTGACGAAAGAAGAGGGCGGCCGGCACACGCCGTTCTTCACCGGGTACCGGCCGCAGTTCTACTTCCGGACGACCGACGTCACCGGCTCGATCGAACTGCTGGGCGGGGCCGAGATGTGCATGCCGGGCGACAACGTCACGGTCAAGGCCGAACTGATCACGCCGATCGCCATGGAACAGGGTCTTCGGTTCGCCATCCGCGAAGGCGGCCGCACGGTCGGCGCCGGCGTCGTGACCAAGATGATCGAAGATGAGTGAATAAGACGACACGAACCGTTGGCGGCCGGGCTCGGCGGCGGGCGATTTGAAATCTGACTTCGCGGATTTCAAGTCGCGGGAAACGGGCGGGCCCGTCCCACGGAAGGGGCCGTCGGTTCCTCCAGAACGTAGCGGCGGGAGGAAGCGACGCGTCCCTTCCATTCTGGAAAGAAAACGATGCGCGAGTACGTGACGCTGGAATGTACCGAGTGCGGCGCGCGGAATTACCGTACGCAGATGCAGACGCGCGGCAATACGAAACTGCGGATCAAAAAATACTGTCCGCGCGAGCGCAAACATACGCTGCACCGCGAACGCAAAAAGTAGCCGCACGAGCCAGAGCGCGTAGGGGCGTAGCTCAATTGGCAGAGCACCGGTCTCCAAAACCGGGTGTTGGGGGTTCAATTCCCTTCGCCCCTGCCAGATGCGGCGAGTCGGCGGCCTGAACGTGAAGGAACATGAGGCGTGGCCTTCCGGATTTACAAGAGCGGTCAGGGACGTTACGTCCGTGTCGGGACGGCCATCGCGGCCGGGCTGGTCACCCTGGTCCTCTGTTACTACACGTGGGGTTTGCTGAGCCGCCACTGGCCTTCTCCGCCGGTGAAGCCGGGCGATGAGGTCCGAGAGGTTTCCCCACTCGCCCGATACAAGGTGTACGTGGTCTACGCGGTCCCGGCGGTGCTGTTCGCGGTGGCGGCGGTTGTGATGGCTTACTATCTGAACAAGCCGAAGGCGGCCGACTTCTTCATCGCCACCGAGAGCGAGATGAAGAAGGTCTCCTGGTCGAACAAGGCCGAACTCGTCGGATCGACCGTCGTGGTTATCGTCACCGTGTTTTTGCTTGCGCTGTTTATCTACATGGCGGATAACGCGATCATCATCACGTTGGGGCGCGGCCTGAATCTGTGGTAAGACGCTATGGCGAAAAACTGGTACGTCCTGAGGGTGCAGTCGAACAAAGAGGCGGCCGTGCGCGAAACCCTCGAACGCAAAGCCAAACTCGAAGACGTCACCGACCGACTCTGCCGCATCGTCGTGCCCAGCGAACGGGTCTCGACCATGAAGGCCGGCAGACGACGCGTCGCGGAACGCAAACTCTATCCCGGATACGTCTTCGTTGAGATGGACGCCGAGGAAGACGGCAGCGTCCCGGAGAGGGTCTGGTTCCTCATCCGCGAGACCACCGGCGTGGGCGACTTTATCGGCACCGAGGGCAAGCCCACCCCCATGAAGCCGAACGAGGTCGATAAACTCCTCGGCGAGGCCGAACGCTCCGAGGAAGAGGCCCCCAGCCTCAAAGTCGATTACACCAAGGGCGACCAGGTCAAGGTCAAGCAGGGACCGTTCGAAAACTTCGAGGGCGTCGTCGACGAGGTGCTGCTCGACAAGGGCCTGGTCCGAGTGATCGTGACGATCTTCGGACGACCGACGCCCGTCGAACTCGAGTATTGGCAGGTCGGCCCGATTTGAGTCAGCCGCGGGGGCTGCCCCGCGT
>CAZEBQ010000493.1:0-2880 GCA_964510295.1 uncultured Anaerolineales bacterium
GCGAGATTCTTCGGCCCGCAAGCGGGCCTCAGAATGACAACGCTAAACACGTACGATCCGGTGGCCATGCCACCCGCCGGATGGTCTGCGTCACCGTCTCCGTCTGTGCCGGGCGAGCAGGCCCAAGCCGCCCACGGCCAAGAGGGCGAGCGTGGCGGGTTCGGGAACAAGGATCAGCATACTCGGGTCGGAGATGGCAACGCCCTGGCCGATCGTCAGGTTGCGGTAGTAGATCGGGTAATCGAGGTTGAGGGTCGAGCCATCGCCCAGGACGAGGTTCTTGACGTACTGGGTGTAGTCGCCTTCCGGCCAGTGGGGGACCTTGACGATGTCGAGCGTGCCGCCGTCTTCCAGGAGGATGGTGCCGACGCAGACGTTGTCGTCCTCGCCGGCCCCGGCGATGCTGCCGGCCCAGATTTCGTGGTGGTGCCCCGCCCCGTAGAAATGAAGCGTGGTCTCGGTCATGTCGATCTGGGTGAGGTCTTTGCACATCGCGCGGAACTGGCCGTTCAGGTAGAAATGGGTGTCGGCGTCGGCGTAGAATGAGGTGGCGGGGGCCCAGTCGGCCTGACCGATGGCGAGGCCGGCGGCGTACACGTCGACGTCGTAGAGTTCCATCGAGCCGCCGTCGTACACGCCCACGAAGTCGGCGGAGTGTATCTCGCCGTCCGTCATGGTCATCTGGTTGTAGATGGCGACGTCGCGGGTGAGGGTCTGGAGGGTGCTGTTGCCCGAGACGATTAACTCGCCGGGGGGACTGACGCGGATGCGGTCGGCCTCCAGGAGGCCGTCGGTGATCATCATGGACCCGTAGACGCGTGTCTCGCCGGTGCTGTGCAGTTCGCCGCCGGAGTCGACGACGATGGTGCCGTCGCTGTAGGCGCTGATGCCCGGCGCCGAGACCCCGGCGCCGTGGACCTCGATGGTCCCGCCCGACATCGAGTAGACGGTGCCGCAGGCAAGGTCGGCCTCGGTGCCCGGGTTCATGACGAGTCGGCCGCCGCCCGTGACGTGGATACCCCATCCCCAGGGCTGGCTCTCAATGACGGCCGAACCGTTGAAGGTGGCCAGACCGTCGCCGAAGATGGTAAGGCGTCCGGTGCGGACGGTGGCGTCGTTGACGGTGAGTTGGGCGCCGGTGCCGTAGACGGCCAGGCGTCCGTAGGTTTCGAGGGCCAGGCCGCTGCCGCCGACGGGGTGCACCTGCACGGCCGCACCCTCACGGACGTCGAGACCGCTGCGGCTGGTGAAGACGGCGCCGTCCTGAACGACCAGGCTGCCGTCGTACAGGGTGGCCCAGTCGTACACGGTGAGGCTGGAGCCGGGCTGGAGGATGAGTGCGCTCGGCCGGCGGTAGCGCAGTTCCTGGATGTGGTGCGGGCCCGCAACGGTCACGTCGCCGCAGGGGCCGAGGTCGGGGAAGTTGACGCCGTAGACGAAGGCGGGGTTGTTGTCGGGTACGACGCCGACGGTCCAGTTGCCGGGCTTCTCCCAATTGCTCGCCCCCGCGTTCTGGTAATCGGTCCAGGGGTAGGCGGCGTAGGGGGTGCCGTCGGCGCCGAACCAGTCGACGTAGAGGTCTGCGGGGTCCGTGTCGTCGGCCAGGGCCTGGGTCTGGACCCAGACGTGCTGGCCGAGGTAGCGGTCGAGGTCCGGGCCGGCGAGGGAGAACTCGCGCCACTCGGTCTCGCCGGTCTCGTCGAGGGTGTGCCGGGAGTCGTTCGGTTCGGCCCCACCGCCGATGAGCAGTTCGCCGCCGGAGTCTTCCATGAGGCCAAAGAGGTTGTACATGAACGCCAGGCCGGTGGCGTCGAGGGGAATGTAGACCTGCTGGACGATGCCGGCGTAACTGTTGGGCGAGCCGTCGGCGTGTAGTTTGGCGGCATGGTGGCCGGGGTCGCCGTCCTCGCCATCGAGGAAGACGGCCTCGGCCGTGCTGTCGTCGCCGTTGAGGTCCGTGTCCCAGTCGCTCAGGCTGCCGCCGCCCGTCTCGAAGTCGCCGTTTTGGAACGTGCCCATGTGGTAACCGGGCGGTTCGGGGCAGGCGGCCAGGCCGCCGGGTCCGGGTCCGCCGGTGCCGAAGAAGTTCTTGTCAAGAACGGTGCCGGGCCAACCGTTGTCCAGGGGCCACATCTGGTCGGGGCCGTCGATGGTCACGGCCAGGTCCATGAACTCGATGGCCGAGAAGCCGTACACGTCGTACCAGAGGAAGTCCGGCTCTTCCCACGGCGGGACGGTGAAGGCGGCCATGACCTCCACGGGAATCGGCACGCCGCCGGCGTAGTCGTCGAAGTACGTGCCGGGGCCGCCGTAGTCGGCCACGCCCATGTCCTCCCAGTCGTAGTGAAGTTCGATGGTGAGGCGCCCGATGGGGGCCAGGGAGAAGTTGCGCTCCGCCATGTTCGTGCCCACGCCCGCGTTGAAGAGCGGGTCGTCGTACGGCCAGGGGGAGAACGGTTCGGGCAGACCGGGAAGGACCAGAGGACCCATGTTGGGCACGATGGCGTAGACCGGCAGGTCGGTGAACGTGAACATGTCCGGGGTATGATAGTCGCCCGTGTACTCGCCGGACGTGTTGACGAGGCCCAGGTCGTAGAGTTCGTCGTAATCCGGGTTGATGACCGCCGGGAACGGCTCGTGGTCGTTGATGGTCTCGACGGACATCTCGACGTCCAGTGTCAGGACGCCTCCGGTGCCGTCGGCCAGGGTGTTGCTCGCACCGAGGACTGCCGCCACGAGAGTTGCGCAGGCGGCGAGCAAGCGTGTCAGGTTACGCATCGTTTTTCCCCTTTGTGAATGGGCGGCGCCCGCGCCGTCTCGAACATCTCCGGGGCGGGCCCGCAGTACGTTGTGCGTGCGATCGGGTAGGCAGGGGCGATT
>CAZEBQ010000494.1:0-2875 GCA_964510295.1 uncultured Anaerolineales bacterium
CTCCGGCGGCGAGGCGATCCTGCTGGTCGGGTCGCACACGTGGCCGAGCCTCGTGGACATGGGGCCGAGCGACCCGCCGCCCGAGTTCGACTTCGACGCCTACCTCGCGTTTCTCGGGAAGCACGGCCACAACTTCGTCCGACTCTGGACGTGGGAACACACGACCTGGGATACGAGCGGTAACCGCGAGAAGAAGCGTCATCACTGCCGGCCGCTGCCGTACGCCCGCACCGGACCGGGCAAGGCGCTGGACGGCAAACCGAAGTTCGACCTCACCCGGTACGACCCCGACTACTTCAACCGCCTGCGCCGGCGGGTCGAGGCCGCCGGCAAACGCGGCATCTACGTCTCCGTGATGCTCTTTGAGGGCTGGGCCATGCAACATTCGCCGGGCGCCTGGCAGTCGCACCCGTTCCACCCCAAGAACAACACGAGCGGCGTGGACGGCGACACGAACGGCGACGGCAAGGCCCTGGAGGTCCACGAACTGGCCGACCCGAAGGTCACCGGCGTCCAGGAGGCCTACGTCCGCAAGGTCATCGAAACCGTCGGCGACCTCGACAACGTCCTCTACGAGATATCCAACGAGAACCATCCGCCGTCGACCAGGTGGCAGTATCACATGATCGATTTCATCCATAAGCATGAAAAGACGAGGCCGAAGCAGCACCCCGTCGGCATGACCTTTCAGTACAAGGGCGGCCGCAACCAGACCCTCTTCGAGAGCCCCGCCGAGTGGATCTCGCCGAACCCGAGCACCGACGCGCCCAAGGGCCGCAACTACCGCGATAACCCGCCGCCCGCACGCGGCCGCAAGGTCATCCTCACCGACACCGACCACCTGTGGGGCATCGGCGGTGACTATCGGTGGGTGTGGAAGTCGTTCCTGCGCGGCCTGAACCCGATCTTCATGGACCCGTACGACGGCGAGGTCCTGGGCCTTCGCCAACCCCGGAACTGGCCGGCGATGCGGGCCGCCATGGGCCACGCCCTTCGCCTCAGCCGCCGGATGGACCTGGCCGCCATGACGCCGCAGGGCAAACTCGCCTCCACCGGCTATTGCCTCGCCAAGGCCGGCAAGACGGGCGCCGAGTACCTCGTGTACCTGCCCGACGGCGGGAAGGTGACGGTTGACCTGGCGGCCGCCGGCGGCAAACTCAACGTCCAGTGGCTCGACCCCAAGACGGGCAAGACCACCCAAGCCGACGCGGTTGCCGGCGGCGCCCCCCGCGAGTTCAAAGCCCCGATGCAAGGCGACGCCGTCTTGTACCTGGCTCATGCCAAGCGCGGCAAGTAGCAGGGTGGGTGCTTGTACGTGTTTAGGGTGTCGGTTGTGGCTGTCACCCTGAGCGGAGCGAAGGGTCTCGCCGTGGAAACGACGAAACAGCAAAGACCACGGCGAGATTCTTCGGCCCGCAAGCGGGCCTCAGAATGACAACGCTAAACACGTACTTGCACCCACGCGCCCCGTCTTGGAGGGAATGTGTATGAACCGTCGCGCTTTTCTGGGACGCGTGGGGGGAGCCGCCGCCTGGCTCATGTCGAGCGGGGTCCCGGCCACGGGTGTCGAACAGAAGGTCGATGGCCGGAGCAAAGCCGATGCGCCCGGCAACGGCGTGCCGGTCGTCAAGCCCTGGCGGCGAGTGCCGCTCGATGCCGAGTACGCCGGCGCGTGGGTCCTCGCCGGCGACCTCGACGGCGACGGCAAGGTCGAGATCGTCAGCGCAAGGAACGTGGACCACAATGACGTCCACTACACCAGCGCCGTCGTTGCCCAGCGGCTCGACGGCAGCGTGCTGTGGCGCTGGGGCGACCCGAAGATCGGCCGCAAAAAGTTGCATCACGACGTCGCCTGCCAGATCTACGACTGGGACGGCGACGGCCGCAACGAGGTCGTGGTCCTTGCGAAGGGCTTCCTCGTGGAACTCGACGGCGCGACCGGCCGCGAGCGGCGGCGCCTGCCCCTGCCCAAAGACGCCACCGATTGCCTGGTGTTCGCGAACCTCTCGGGCAACCCCCGGGCGACCGACGTGCTGGTCAAGACCCGTTATTCGCAGATCTGGGCGTTCACGCGCGACTGGAAACCGCTCTGGACGGTGCGCCATCCGGCAGGATACCGAACGGCCCATCAGCCGGTGCCCATCGATCTCACTGGCGACGGCGTGGACGAGGTCATGGCGGGCTACGCCATGCTCAATGCGGACGGCACGGTCCGATGGGTCTTTGAGTCGAGGAAGGTGGATATCCGCCGCGGCCATCTCGATTGCGTCCGCGTGCTGCGCGCGGGGAGAACGCCCGCCGAGTTCCGCCTCGTTCTCACGTGCTGCGGCGCGAACAACATCGCGGTCGTCGACGGCGAGGGCCGACTCCAATGGGAGGTGTCCGGGCACCATTTCGAGTCGGTCGACGTGGGCAAGGTCCGCCGCGACGTGCCCGGGCGGCAACTCGTCGTCGATATCGACCATCGCCCGTGGGGCGAAGGGCCACTGTGGGTCTTCGATGAGAACGGTCGACGGCTGTGTCGCATCATGACCAACTACGCCCGCCATCACGCCCTCATCGACTGGACGGGCGACGGCACGGAGGCCATCCTGATTGCCGAAGGCCGCACGCTTTACGACGGCCACGGCCAACCCATCGCCACCCTCGAGATGGCCCGGCCCGATGGTCCCGGCGACGCCGAGATGCTGGCCATGGTCGGCGACATGACCGGCGACGGCGTGCCCGACATCGTCCTCACGACGCGCACCTCCTCGGCCGTCTATATCTACAGGAACGAGAACGGTGCGAGACCCGCGGGACCGGTCCCGTCAGGCACGGGCACGAACTTCACGCTGTATTGACGGCCCGGCCCGGGCCTCTCGAAAAGGCCGAG
>CAZEBQ010000495.1:0-2867 GCA_964510295.1 uncultured Anaerolineales bacterium
GGCGCGCTGCTGCCGGCGGACGGGCGTCTCATCGGGTTCGACGGCGGCAAGATCGCCGGCTACGATGACCGTCCTGCCGCTGGCTCGAAGGGCAAGAAGGGCGTACAGAGCCTGTCGTCGGCGGTGTGGGAGGGTGAGCCGGACGCCGCGCTTCGGCGGATCGTTATCAAGGCCGGCAGCCGTCTCTACGCCGAGGGGCACGATGGGCTGATCGCCGCCCTCGACCTGCCGGTCCACGACGAGCGGGTCCGCGTCTCGTGGCAGGGCAACGTGGAGGGAGACGTGTGGACGATGCTGGCGGCGGACGGCAAACTGTTCGTCGTCACGCGCGACGGCCGCCTGTACTGTTTCGGTTCGCGGCAAGGGGGTGCCGTGACCCATCGCTATGACGGCTCGCCGCTTCCGGTAACGTCCGACCGATGGGCAGCGGAGGTCGAGAGCCTTCTGGACGAGACGGACGCCGCGCGGGGATACGCCCTGGTGCTGGGCATCGGCACCGGTCGGCTGATTGAGGAACTCCTCCGGCGGTCGGACCTGCACGTGATCGCGGTTGACCCGTCCGCTGAGAAGGTGGCTTCGCTTCGCCGCAAGATGGATGCGGCGGGGGTGTACGGCCGGCGGGTGGCAGCGCACGTCGGCGACCCGGCGACGTTTCCATTCCCGCCGTACCTGGCGAGTCTTGTGGCGTCGGAGGACCTTGCGGCCGCCGGGTTTGCGAAGGGGGCCGGCTTCGTGCGGTCGGTCTTCCGGACGCTGCGACCGTACGGCGGGGTTGCCTGGCTCCCGGCTGCCAAGGCCGGGGAGACGGACATCAGGACGTGGGTGAGGCAGGCGGGCCTCGTCGGCGCCGCCGTCGGTACGGCCGGCAACGGTCTTCTGCTGACGCGAAAGGGGGCCTTGCCGGGATCGGCTAACTGGACCCATCAATATGCCGACGTCGCGAACACGGTCGTGTCGCAGGATGCAACCGTCCGGACGCCGCTCGGCCTGCTGTGGTTCGGCGGTCCGGCGAACGACCCCGTTCTGCCGCGTCACGGCCACGGTCCGTCGCCGCACGTCGTGGACGGCCGGCTGTTCATCGAAGGCCGCAACATGCTCCGGGCCGTGGACGTGTACACGGGGCGGCTGCTCTGGCAGCAGACGATCGAGGACCTTGGCACCTACTACGACAACACGAATCATCAGCCGGGGGCCAACGAGATCGGGAGCAACTACGTCTCGGTCTCGGACGGCATCTACGTGGCCTATGGGCGGAAGTGCGTGCGGCTGGATCCGGAGACCGGCGAGGAAAAGGACAACTTCGCCCTTCCCCGGCAGGACGGCCTGGCGGAAGCGCAGTGGGGCTACATCGGCGTCTATCAAGACCTCCTGATTGCCACGGCGATGCCGATTGGCATTGAGTTGGTCAGGGACAGGAAAGACAAGAAGAACCCGATTAAAGGCAAGACCGTTCGCGGGAACGCCCCCTACGGCGCGGGGAGCCGATGGCTCATCGTCATGGACCGCCACGGTGTCGGGAAGAAGACGCTGTGGACGCGGCAAGCGGAGGCGAACTTCCGCCACAACGCCATCGTCGCGGGCGCCGGCAAGGTCTTCTGCATCGACGGCCTCTCGGAGGCACGGCTCAGGGCCCTGAGGTTCCGCGGTCTTGAGGCGAAGGCCGAACCGACGCTCTATGCCCTCGATGCCCGCACCGGCCGGGTGCTCTGGAAAACCGACAAAGACGTCAAGGGGACGTGGCTCGGCTACTCTGAGAAGCACGACGTGCTGCTCGCAGCCGGTAGCCACAGTCGCGACCGTGCGCTCGACGAGACGAAAGACGCCTTGGCCGCCTACCGCGGAAGGGACGGCAAGGGCCTGTGGAGGAGCAACGAGGAGTACGAGGGACCGTGCATGATCCACGGCGCGCGGGTCATCACCCAGAGCAAGGCGTTCAATCTTCTGACCGGCAAACTCCAACAGCGTAAGCATCCGCTGACCGGCGAAACGGTTCCGTGGTGCTACCACCGCAACTATGGCTGCAATACGGCCATCGCCAGCCGGAATCTCATCTTGTTCCGGTCGGCGGCCGCCGGCTACTACGACCTGGAGCACGACGGCGGCACGGGCAACATGGGAGGGTTCAAGTCGGGGTGCACGTCGAACCTGATCGCGGCGTGCGGCGTGCTCAGCGTCCCGGACTACACGCGCACGTGCACGTGCTCGTATCAGAACCAGTGCTCGCTGGCGTTCATCCACGACCCGGACGTGGAGGTCTGGACCTTCTCGTCCGCCGGGTCGAGCAAGGAGCGGATCCGGCGGGTCGGCCTGAACTTCGGCGCTCCGGGCGACCGGCTGTCTGCGGCCGGGACGCTGTGGCTTGACTGGCCGAGCGTTGGCGGGTCCTCGCCGGACCCGTCGGTCAGGGTCCGGCCGGCCGAGCCGGAGGCGTTCCGCCGGCACATGTCCGCCATCGAAGAAGGCGAGTTGAAATGGGTGGCGGCGTCGGGGCTGGAAGGCGTCGAGTCGATGACCGTCAGACTGGGCGGGAAGGGCGCGGCGGCGCGGCCGGCCACCGTGCGGCTTCACTTCGCCGAGCCGGAGGCCGACGCGAAACCGGGCGACCGGGTCTTCACCGTCAACCTGCAGGGCAAGGACGTGCTGAAGGACTTCGACATCGTCAAGGCCGCCGGCGGCCCACGCCGCACGGTTGTCAGGGAGTTCCGGCCGGTCATGGTCACGGAACACCTCGAACTCGGGTTCTCGGCCAAGACCGGCAAGCCGCTTATCTGCGGCATCGAGATCATGGCTCGGTGATGCCGGCGCCCGCGGCGGGGTGGCATGGTCATCCCAAAGGGTGACCATGTTCTGGCCAACGTCCTGCGTCA
>CAZEBQ010000496.1:0-2857 GCA_964510295.1 uncultured Anaerolineales bacterium
CCTTGATTTCGATCTCCTTGCCGCCCTCGTGCCACTCGGCCTCGTAGGTCGTGACACCGTCCTTGGTCTCGACCTCGATCTCCTCGATCTTGGCGCCGTTGGCTTCCTTGAGGATGGTGGCCTTGACGGCGGCGGGAACCTCATCGATCGTGACTTCCTTCTCCCCATCGTCCACGGGAACCGCGTCCCCAGGCGCCCAGCCCAGGACAAACGGCGCAGCCACGCCCGCACCAACTACAACCACAGCCCCGACAATCAGCCAATGTAACGATTTCATGGCCAGTCTCCTTCACGATATGGCTTCCGGCGTTCCCGGAACGCCCGGGAGTTACCTTACCATAGACCTTCTCTGAATGCGAGTCTAAGCCACAAACATGAAAGGGAGATGAAAGCCGGCCGGAAAAATAAAAAATTTTCGGCCCGAGACGCCGGCGCAGCGCTGCGGGGGCAAGTTTTTCTGGCGGGCCAGCGATGGCCTCTGTCACCCCGAGCGAGCGCAGCGAGTCGAGGGGTCTCGCCGCTGGCTGTTTCGGGCGGCGAGACTTCTCCACTCGGTCGCCAAGGCGACCTCGGTCGAAATGACAGGCGCGCCCAGCCCTCGGCACAACGGCCCTGCCAGAAATCGTTGCCACACCCGCTCTGGGGGCCGCGGATAATCCCTTGACGGTCCGGCGCCGTGCTGCTACGGGTTAGGACTACGACGCTACCTGCACCGGTCCCAGGTTGTCGCCCGGCCGGGAAAATCGCGGGTCAGGGCCATATTCAATGCCAAACCAGCCGTTCGGTTTGGCTTTGAATCGTCTGGCTTTATGGATGCCCAACAGACTCAAGCGGCCTGTTGGCTGGTCAAACCGGAAACGGCCCCGGTTTGACCGCCAAGTGGCTCTGACCCGCGATTTTCCCGGCCGGTCCCGGCACGCCGGGGCCCAATGCGATGAGCGGAAAGGAAACCGCCGCATGAACATTATCCTGGTCATCTTCGATTCGCTTCGCAAGGACTGTGTCGGCACGTACGGCCAGACGCCCTGCTGGGGGTACCGCCCGGAGACGCCGCACTTTGATGCCCTCGCGAAGGAGTCGCTCGTTTTTGCGCGGGGGTATCCCGAGTCGCTTCCGACGCTTCCGACGCGGCGGGCCATTTACACCGGGCAGCGGGTGTACCCGTTTCACAATGCGGACTTTCGGCTGAAGGGCGATTTCGTCGGCGCGCCCGGGTGGGGGCCCATTCCGGAAGAGCAGCCGACGCTGGCCGAGAGGCTCAAAGAGGCCGGCTACCGGACCGGCCTCATCGCCGACGTCTACCACATGTTCAAGCCGTCGAAGAACTACTGGCGCGGGTTCGACCAGTGGATGTTCCTGCGGGGCCAGGAACAGGACCCGATGCGCTCCGGGCCGCACCTGACGAGCGAACAGGTCGATTACTGGCTGCCGAAGTTCGCCCAGACGCCCCACCGCATCGACTTCATCAACCAGTGCGTCATGAACATCCACGACCGCAACCGCGAGGAGGACTACTTTGCCGCACGCGTCCTCAAGGAATCGGCCCTGTGGCTCGAGCAGAACCAGGACGCCGACCGGTTCTTCCTGACGGTCGAATCGTTCGACCCGCACGAACCGTGGCACGTGCCCGCCCATTACCGCCGCCTCTACTCGACCGACGAGCCTGGCGAGCAGGTCGTCTCGACCTACCGCAGCACCGAAGACATCCCCGAGGAACTCATGCGCCGCACCCAGGCCAACTACGCCGGCCTCGTCACCTTCTGCGACCGATGGTTCGGATTCTTCATGGAACAGATGCGGGTGATGGGGCTCCTGGAGAACACGCTGCTGCTCTTCACGGCCGACCACGGCCACTCGATCGGCGACTACGGCTACATCGGTAAGCGCGGCTACCCAAGCCAGCCGGACGTCTTCGACGTGCCGATCATCGTCCGCCGGCCCGACGGCGCGGGCGCCGGGCGGACGAGCGATCTGATCGTCCAGCACACCGACCTCTCGGCCGAGATCCTCATGGCCGCCGGCCTGGACCTGCCCGACGAACTCGACGGACAGCCGTTCGTCGACCGCGCGCTCGACGGGGGGCCGCCCCTGCGCGACCACGCGACCGTCGCGTGGGGGTCGGCCGTCACCGTCGTCAAGGACAACTGGTGGTTCAACGCCAAGGCGAACGGCAAGGGCGCATTCCTGCACGACATGGCGGCCGAGGAGCCCTTCGCCCGGAACCTGGCCGACGACCATCCCGAGGTTGTCAACGACCTGTTCGCCGCGGCCCTGGCCGACGCCAAGGGCGGCATCCCCGACTGGATCATGGACCTGGCCGAAGGCGAAGCCGACGCCCCCGGCTGCAGCGCCCTGGCGGCACGGACGTAAGCAGCCCCCGGCGCCGCGCGGCGGCCTTCCCAGGCCGCCGCCATCCGGCGAAGGTAGGGGCGAGGCATGCGCGGTGGGTCTCCGCACCCACCGCGCAAGGTGCGATCGTAGCACCTTCCCGCGCGGCGGGTCTCCCGACCCGTACGTGTTTAGCGTTGTCATTCTGAGGCCCGCTTGCGGGCCGAAGAATCTCGCCGTGGTCTTTGCTGTTTCGTCGTTTCCACGGCGAGACCCTTCGCTTCGCTCAGGGTGACAGCCACAACCGACACGCTAAACAGGGACCCCGACCCACCGCGCGTTAAAGCCCATCTTCGCCGTCGCGCGGCGGGTCAGGAGACCCGCCGCGCGGGAAGTTTTGCAAGGGTCAGGAGACCCACCGCGCGGGAAGGGCGGGGCGCAAGCCAACGCTCGGCCGGCCGTGCCCCCGGTGTTAGTACGTGTTTAGCGTCCCACGCGCCACCAAGAGGGTGGCACGGCAGCGGCGAAG
>CAZEBQ010000497.1:0-2824 GCA_964510295.1 uncultured Anaerolineales bacterium
GCCTGTCGTTCGGCGATCTCGCGACGTCCGGAAACCGCATCGGCTTCAAGAACAATCTGGACGGGGACATCAACAACCGCGCCCTGACTGCCGGCGCGCAGAGCAGCGTGGGCAGCGCCGCCGAAATCTGGTTCAGTGTTCTCGCCCAGAAGACCTATATTAGATGGGGAGCCTGTGGGGGCTTCGTGTTGAGCAACCAGGTGGTTGGTAACGCGTCGATCTATGGCAACGACGGCACCGACGGTTTGGAAGGATTTGGGTTTGCGCCGCCGAGCTATGATGGTCAACACAACTGGACGGCCTATGCCTGGGACGGCTCCAGCCAATCCCAAAGCGGTGATTCCATTAACGGGAGTCCTACCCGCCTCCTTGTCGGGCACATTTCCTTCGACACCGGCACGGGGGGGACCGATGAGTACTCGCTGTACGACTACCAGTTGAACGGCGGCAGCGTTGTCGGTGGCACGCTGATTCAGATCGGCACCACCATTGAGGTCGATGTGGATCAAACCGCTCTCGACACGATCAATTTTACTCGCAACGAGGCAAGCGACTACGACGAGTTGCGGATCGGTACGACCCTCGCCGATGTGGTCGTCCCCGAGCCGGCGACGCTGGCGCTGCTGGGCCTGGGCGGCCTCGGACTGCTCGCCCGCCGCAAGCGGCGGCAATAAGGCAGAGCAGGAGAAAGTAGAACGTAGACCCAGCCAACGGCTGGGCAAGAGGCAGACGGGCAAGGCGGCGCCTCTCCTCGGCGCGACGCCTTGCCCATTGTCTATGCGGGCCGGGGCACAAAGCGCGGCCCGTGCGGGCCGCGCTTCAGTTTCAAGTTCCTGACCACCGGCGCCGAACCGAAACCCAAGGCCGACGGCGACAAGATCGTCATCGGCGACCAGACCGTGGCCACCGAAGACGGGCACATCGTCCTGGGGAAGATGGCCGGGCCGTGGGACGGTCCGACGGCCGGCGCGGCGATGGCGGCGGCCGCGCCCGATTGAAAGCCGGGGCAATGGCGCCGTAGCGACGGCGCCCGATGCGTGCAGAAAGGGGGGAGCCATGAGACGATGCGCGTTTGCGATGGTCGCGGTGCTGGTGGCCGCAGGGCCGGTCTCCGCTCGTGCGGCGGCTGCTGAGGAGGCCTGGGTCGGGCCCATGAAGAAGGTCCACGCCCGGTTCAAGGGCGAGAAGGGGACCTTCGCCCATTTCGGTGACTCCATTACCGTCTCGATGGCGTTCTGGGCGTCGCTCTCCTGGGACCGCAAAAACATGGACGCCGACACCCAGGCCGCCTACGACCTTGTCGACGCCTACATGAAGAAGGCGTGCTGGCGCGACTGGAAAGGGGCCAAGTTCGGCAACACCGGCATGATGACCATCCGCTGGGCCCACGAGAACTCCGGCACGTGGTTGAAGGACCTGAACCCCGAGGCGGCCCTCATCATGTTCGGCACGAACGACCTGGGGCAACTCGAGGTCGGCGAGTACGAGGCGAAGACCCGCGAGGTCGTCCGGAAATGCCTCGCGGGCGGCACCGTGGTCATCCTCTCGACCATTCCGCCGAAGCGCGGCCGCGACGCAAAATGCAAGACCTTCGTCGAGGCCGTTCGCCGCGTCGCCGCCCGTTTGAACGTGCCGCTGTGCGATTACTACAAGGCCGTCATGGATCGGCGGCCCGATGATTGGGACGGGCGGCTCGATAAGTTCAAAGACGTGCCCGGCGGCACGTACGAGGTGCCGACGCTCATCTCACGCGACGGCACCCATCCGTCGAATCCGAAGCAGTGGCAGGGCGACTACTCGAAGGAGGGACTCCGCAACAACGGTTTCGTCCTGCGCAACTACGTCGTGCTGCACGCCTACGCCGACGTTATCCGCAAGGTTCTCAAGCCGTAACGGCAAACCGCGCGGCGGCCTTCCTAGGCCGCCGCGACAGGCCGTGCACAGGGCGTGCGCGGCGGGTCGGGAGACCCGCCGCGCGGGAAGTGGCGCTGTGGTCCTAATGCTCATGGCCACGCAAGCGTGGCCATGCCACCCGGCACGACATCAGGTTGCGTGTTTGCTTGACGCACCCCTCGGCGGCCGCTACAAGAAGATTATCGTAGGACGGTGTCCGAGCACGGAGCAGCACGAAAGGGGACTAACGATGCGCAGAGCAATGCTTGCGATGGCACTGGTGGCTCTGGCGTCCGCGCTGGCGGGCTGCGGCGCGGCCGGATGGGGGGGCGGCGGCAAACCCCTGTATCGCGTCAGCGCCGCCGCCGAACGCGACTACGTCGATGGCAACGGCTGTGTCTGGAAGGCCGACCAGCCCTACTCCGAGGCCGCCAAGTGGGGATGCCTCGGCGGCCTGACCATCCGGCGGACCGAGATCGCCAGCCTGCCCGGGACCAAGGCGCCCGACGTCTACCTGACGGAACGCTACAGCATGGACGGCTACCGGTTCGACGTGCCGAACGGTGTGTACGCGGTGCGGCTGCACTTTGCCGAGACGTACGAAGGCATCACGGCGGCGGGCGAGCGGATCTTTACGGTCAAGATTCAGGGCGCCGAGGCCATCAAGGACCTCGACGTGCTGAAGGAGGCCGGCAAGTTTGCCACGCCGCTCGTCAAGGAGGTGACCGGCATCGAGGTGACCGACGGCAAACTGCTCATCGAGTTCGTCGCGAACGTTCAGAACCCGGAGATCAACGGCATCGAGGTCTTCGGGCAGTAGGGCTACCTGTCCGCGCGGCGGGCCATCTTGCCCGCCGCGGGGGGGGAGGGGGGTGGGCTGGGGCGCGGTGGGCAGGATTGCCCACCCCGCAAGCGCGGCTGCGGGTTCTAC
>CAZEBQ010000498.1:0-2821 GCA_964510295.1 uncultured Anaerolineales bacterium
GCCGGGGCTACACCCGCCTGCGGCGGGCAAAGGCCCATAAAATGGGCCTCAGCAGGCCTGCCATAATCTGTGGTCACGCCTTGCCACAGTGCAAAGCGCCTTTTGGGTTGCAAAGAGGCCTCGATGCCCCTAGGGTATGGGTCTTTGAGCCGGCCGCAGAGGCGGCATACGTGGGGAGGGTGCGGGGTGTCCCCACCCCGCACCCGGCGTGGCTGGCCGGGTCCGGGAGGGTGCGGGCTGGGGACAGCCGCACGCACGATTCGGAACCGGTGATCTCGAATATACGGAAAGGTTGAACGGATGACACTCGCCTTCTTCAGACGCCACCGCAAGTGGTTCATGGTTCTGATGTTTGCGGCCGTCATCTCGATGGTGTTCTTCATGTCGTGGCGCGCCATGTGGGATACATTCGCCCGGTGGCTGTCCTCGAGCGGCCCGCGCCGCGTGGTGGCAACCATGGACGGCCGCAAGGTTCGAGCCGGCGAGGTCCGCGAGTTCAACACCGGCGTCAAAATGGCGGGCCAGGCCAGTCAGTGGTGGGCCATGGCCCTGGATTCACCCGAGGCTTCCCAGGAACACCGACGCCGGCTCTACGCCTACACCGTGGGTATGACCGCGTGGCCGATCATCTCCCAGTCGATCACCGGAGAGCGGGTCCAGTCCGACACCCTCCTGATGTGGCTGGCCCTGTACCGCGAGGCGTGTCAACTCGGATTCGGCGTCTCCGGCGCCCAGGTCGATGACCGGATCGAGGCCCTCAAGGCACTGGGCCTGACCGGCCTGCATCTTTCGCGCGTGGTGGACGAGGTGGCCGGCGGCCATCACGCGCTTCTCATCGAAGGCCTCCGCAAGGACATGACCTTGTCCGCCTACATCAACTGGCTGGGCGAGACGCTTGGCGCGGCCGTCGAACCCGAAATGCGACGCGAGTTCGCCAAGATGGACGAACGCATCAAGGTGCGACTCGTCGCCATGACCGCCGACGAGGCACTCCCAGACGTCAAGAACGTGCCCGACGAGGCACTCCAGACCCAGTTCGACAAGTACCGGACGGTTCTCGCCGGCACGGCCCCCCAGGGGTACGGCTATCGCATCCCCGACAAGGTGGCCGTGGAGTATCTCGTGGCCGAGCCGGCGGCCTTCGAGAAGGAGGCCGACCCGGCCGTCACCGACGAGGCCGTCCGCGCCTACTACGACGCCAACAAGGACCCCGAGTTCCTCGTTGAACGGGAGAACGACACCGCCGCCGACGCCGACAAGAAAGACGACTCGGGCAGCGACGATAAGACCCGGGACAACACCGCGCCGGCCGAGGCGACCGACACCCAAGACGACAAGCCGCCCGAGAAGACGTTCCGCCCCTTCGACGACGTCCGGGCCGAGATCCGCAAAAAACTCCTCCGACGCCAGGCCGAACAGGTCGCCCGACGCCGGCTCAACGAGGACGTGGCCGAAATCCGCACCATGCGAAAGAAACCCGAACTCGGTATCTGGGCCGACGGAACGACACTGCGACACGTCGTCGTCAACGGCCTCCTCACCGCCGAAGGCCTCGCCGAACTCGAAGGCATCGGCAAGGCCACCCGCGGAGACGACGCCTTCCCGACGTATGCCGTCGCGGTCGTCGAACTCGTTGCCCAGGACAAGGCCAGGATCGGCCAGGGCGAGATCAGCGACGTCTTCACCGACGCCGCCGGCCGGGCCTACGCCTTCCGCGTGACGGCCGTCCGGAAGAACCACGAACCCGCCACGCTCGCCGAGGTCCGCGACAACGTGCTCGCCGACGTCCGCCGCATGATGGCCTTCGACATCATCCGCGAGCGAGGCAAGGACCTGCTGAAGGCCGCGGCGACCAAGAAGAGCCTCGAAGACGCCGCCAAAGACGCCGGCCTCGAAACCGTCGAGAGCGACCTCTTCCCGCGTGAGCGGGCCATACCCTACGGCGGCCGATGGATGACGCTGCCGCCCTACCTGCCGAAGGTCGGCTCGAATCCCGTTGTGGTGGCCGAGTGTTTCCGCATGGCCGAAGACGGACGCAAGCGGACCCTTGTGACCGTGGTCGGCCGGCAGATGGTCGTTGCCGCCGAACTCATCGAACGCAAACCGCCGCGCGAGGCTGCCTTCGACGCCATGCGCCCACTCATCGCCCAGCGCGTTGGAATCAGGTTCGCGCAAAACGCCGTGCGCGACGTCCTGGCCACCGGCGCCGTCCAGCGCCGGATGACCGTCATCCCCGAGGTCACCGACGACGCCCTCGACGGACGCGAACCCGGCGACGAACAGCGGCAGTAACCACCCCTCGCCCCGCAGCCCCGCCTCGACGCAGGCGGTCCAAGGGGAATTGTGCGCGGCGGTCCTCCCGACACGCCGCCCATGCTGTGTGACAAGAACCGAGCGCGACAGGTCTCCCGATAAGCCGCCCATGCTGTGTGATAAAAACGGTGCGCGACGGGTTTCGCGATAAGCCGCCCATGCTGTGTGATAAGAACCGTGCGCGACGGGTTTCGCGATAAGCCGCCCATGCTGTGTGATAAGAACCGAGCGCGGCGGGTCTCCGGACCCGCCGCGCGCCAACGCCAGGAGACTCGACCCGTGCGCGACACTTGCGGCGATAGCGCCGTGGTTCCGCAGAACCACCGGCGGGCGCCGGCGATTCGACTCGGCCGCCAACCCCAGGATTTAGCACCCCAGCCGGTTGACAACGCCCCGCCCTGCGGCTATAGTTTCCCACATACGCCTGCGTGGGTAGGTAGCTCAGGCGGTAGAGCAACGGACTGAAAATCCGTGTGTCGTGGGTTCAACTCCCACCCTGCCCACCATC
>CAZEBQ010000499.1:0-2809 GCA_964510295.1 uncultured Anaerolineales bacterium
GCGATTCCGTCCTTGAAGTCCCGTTGAATGACGCGCTATAATCCGGCGTCTGAAACGGACTGTCCGTGTGCGCCAAGAAGGAACCGTAATGAATCCTCCTCCATCGGGAGCCCCACCTGCTGCCGCCGAAGCGACGTGCACCCTCACCGGCCGACCTGTCCCGCCGCTTCCGCGCGGCCTGCCGAAGACGGTCGAATCGGTCTGCCCGGAGTGCATGCGGCTGATCGACGCCCGCCTCTTCGAGCACGACGGCGAGGTCCGGATGGAGAAAACCTGCCCCGACCACGGACGATTCGAAGACATCTACTGGCGCGACGCGCGGCTGTACCTGAAGGCCGAGCAGTATCATTACGGCGAGGGCGACGGCATCGCGAACCCGAACACCCCGGCCACCGGCCGGTGCCCCAACCAGTGCGGCCTGTGCCCGGACCACGTCTCGAACACCGCACTGGGCAACATCGACCTGACGAACCGGTGCAACCTGAACTGCCCCATCTGTTTCGCCAACTCCGACGCCGCAGGCTACGTGTACGAGCCCACCTTCGAGCAGGTGCTGGCGATGCTCGGGACCTACCGGGCGATGCGGCCCGCCCCCGGACGGGCCATCCAGTTCTCGGGCGGCGAACCGACGCTCCATCCGCGGTTCCTCGATTGCCTTCGTGCGGCCATCGAGATGGGCTTCTCGCACACGCAGATCGCCACGAACGGCCTTCGCCTCGCCCGCGAGGAGGACTTCGCCAAACGCTGCGAAGACGCCGGCCTGCACGACGTGTACCTCCAGTTCGACGGCGTGACCGACGAGGTGTACCGCAAGACGCGCGGCCGGGCGCTGATGGATGAGAAGATGCGGGCCGTCGAGCGGATCATGGAAACCGACATGAAGATCGTCCTCGTGCCGACCATCGTCCGCGGCTTCAACGACCACCAGGTCGGCGCGATCGTCCAGTTCGCCCTCGACCGCATCGAGACCATCTCAGGCATCTCGTTCCAGCCGGTCGCCTTCACCGGACGCATCAGCACCGACCAGCGTCTGGCACAGCGGTACACGCTCACCGACATGGCCCACGACGTGGCCCGACAAACCGGCATCAGCGACCCGCTCGAAGACTGGTACCCGCTCTCGTGCGTGCAACCGTTCACGCGGCTGGTGGCGGCCGTGCGGGGTGAGCCGAACATCGTCATGTCGTGTCACCCGCACTGTTCGCTCGGCACGTATCTGTTCGTCGGGACCGACGGCCGCCCGGTGCCCGTGCCGCAGTTCTTCCACCTCAAGGGTCTGCTCGACGATATGTGGCGCCTTGCGAAGAAGAGCGAGACGAGCCGCTTCAAGTTCTTCACGAAGACCCGGGCGTTCCTGGCCCTGAAGAAACACTGGCGCGGGGACGCGGCCCCCGCCGGCATGACCTTCAAAGACTGGCTCCACGCCCTTAACGGGATGGTCGACAAGAAGGTGGGGCGCGGACGCGAAGGCAAGAAGACGTTCCGCAGCCTGCTGGTGGCCGGCATGCACTTCATGGACCGCTACAACTACGAGACCGCCCGCACCCGCCGATGCGTCATCCACTACGCCGACCCCGACGGCCGCCTCTACCCCTTCTGCACCTACAACTCCGGCCCCGTCTACCGCAACAGGGTCGAGCAGAAGTTCGCCATGACGCCCGAGGAGTACCGCGCGCAAGCAGCCGCCAACGCCGAATGACGAACGACGGCGCGTTCGGCATTCGTCACGGTCACTTCCACGGCAGCGGGCTCTTCCGCGAGGGCGCCTTGCGAAGGACGCCGCCGGGCGAGGGAACCTCCGGCGGGGCCGGACCGCCCGTGCGGCCGAGAACGATGTCCGGCACGGTGTGGAACCGCTCTCTCGTGGCGGGCGGCGGCAGTTCCGTCCCGTGGCTTGCGTAGCCGTACCTCGACACATCGATGCGAATCTGCGCGGCGTGCCGGACTATCTCGAACGGCTCAGACAGTTCCACCGTGTACTTCCCGTCGGCGTCGGCCACGCCGTACGACGACAGGACCTGCGTGCCCAGGGGCGTGCGCAACGCCGCCCGAAGCAACACCCGCGCGTTGGGAACACCCAACTCCGTCTCGGCATCCACCACGCGGCCGCGCACCTGGTACAGCAACGGCTTTCGTGACGCGCCCGTGCCGCACCCCGCCGCCAGCAGTGCGGCCACCGCCACAACAACCAACGCGGCCGGCCCTCGCGCCCGGCTGCGCTGCCGCCGCGTTTGGCATGCCCGATCTGCCATCCGAAGTGGGTGCGCGGCGGGTCGGAGCCTGCCCTGAGCCTGTCGAACGGGTACCCGCCGCGCGCGTGCGGCGTTACGCGCGGTGGGTACGGAGACCCACCGCGCAAGGTTCAGGCCGGACCGCTCGGTGCCGCGCCGCCCCATCCGGGATTTGCCATCTGGCATCTGAGATTTGAGATCTGAGATTTGAGATTTGAGATCTGCCATCCGACATTTGCCATCCCGCATTTGAGGTTTGAGATTCGGCATTTGAGATTTGAGATTTGAGATGTGAGATTTGAGATCTGACATTTGAGACTCGCCATCCCGCATTTGAGATTTGAGATTTGGCATTTGAGATTTGAGATTTGAGATGTGAGATTTGAGATCTGAGATTTGAGACTTGCCATCCCGCATTTGAGATTGGAGATTTGAGATTTGAGATTTGAGATCTGAGATTTGAGACTTGCCATCCCGCATTTGAGATTTGCCATCCCGCATTTGAGATTGGAGATTTGAGATGTGAGATTTGAGATCTGAGATTTGAGATTTGCCATCGCGCATTTGAGATTTGAGAT
>CAZEBQ010000500.1:0-2809 GCA_964510295.1 uncultured Anaerolineales bacterium
TGGCCCTGACCCGCTTTTTCCCCGGCCGAGCGACAACCGGGCAGACGCACACGTAGCGTAGGAGGGCTAATCCTACAACGCCACTTCGTGCGCGGCGGGTCTCCGTACCCGCCGCGCAGCCCCGCAAACGGCCCTTTACGCGCGGTGGGTCCGGAGACCCACCGCGCGAAATGGCGAAGTGGCGCCGTAGGGCTAACACGTCAGATGAAACGCCCCGGCCACGCGTCGGCCTTGGGCGGCCAGAGCGTTGTATCGCTCGACGGCGTCGCCGGTCTTGGCGATGATCGTCTCGATGCCGGCCTCGTTGAGCGCCTGCCGGGTCGCCTCCGGCACCTGCATCGCGCCGTAGGCGCCCGTGCCGACGACCAGGGTCTCCGGCCCGGCCGCAAAGACGTCCTGAAGGTCGCAGGCGCTGAGCGCGTGCCCCTCCCCGCGCCACCAGTTGGCCCGCACACCGTCCGGCAGCAGAACCAGGTCCGCCGCATACGCCTTCCCGTCCACGACCATGGAGCCGAAGGTGTAAGAGTCGATGGGCATGGGAGTGCCCTCCGTTGCCTGAGTCCGGTCAATCGGCCGAAGCCACCTGAGTCGGGTCAAGCCCTGGGCCGTTCGGACTTGTCACTCAGGGTTCCCAGTGCTGGGCTCCGTGCACAATGCCGGTGATCCAGACATCACCTTTCTCGAGACGGTACATGATGCGGTAGGCGCCGCAGACAATCTCGCGGCAACAGGGGATGGCGATCTCGGGTATGACACGCCCGGATTCGGGATAGTGAGCCAACCGGTCGGTGGCCTCGATGAGCCGGGTGACAGACAGGGCTGCCTGGTCCACGGAGTCCCGGGCAATGTACTCCGCGATGGCATCGACGTCCTGGAGCGCTGCGGGCGCCCAGATTACCTGAGCCATTTCTGGAGCCTCTGTTTGGCCTGCTCGTGAGGAACGCCCTCGCCTTGGCGGATCTGACGCTCGCCGTGCTCGAACTTGGCGTGGACGTAGAGGGCATGGAGGATGTCGTCCATGCTCGCCTCGTCGGGCAGCGTGTCGATGACCTGCTTTGCGGCCTCTTTGGCAACCATGACGGGTGTCCTTTCACCGGCTCCGTCCACCATTATACATCATACATCCCAAACGGGCAAACTGCCAAACGGTTCGTGTGCCGCAGCACGGGCAAATGCTGATTGCCGGCGTGCCGCGTGCTATAATACGTCCGGGTTCGCTGGAAAGGACCGGCCAAATGGCTGCCAAGCGGGAATCCAAGGCGGCGCTCGCGGTTCGTGCCGCTGAAATCTGCCGCCGCCTTGTGGCCGAGTACCCCGACGCCGCCTGCCGCTTGAGGCACACCTCGCCGTTTGAACTGCTCCTGGCGACGATCCTGGCGGCTCAGTGCACCGACGACAAGGTCAACGAGGTGACGGCGGCGTTCTTCAAGCGGGCGAACACGCCGGAGCAAGTCGCGCGGATGCGCCGCTCGACCCTCGAAGCCGCCTTTCACTCCACCGGATTCTTCCGGAACAAGGCCAGGAGCATCCACGGGATGAGCAAGATGCTCGTCAAGACGTTCGGCGGGCAGGTGCCGCGCGAGATGGACGACCTGGTGTCGCTCCCGGGCGTGGCCCGGAAGACCGCGGGCGTGGTCCGCGCGACGTCGTTCGGTCTGCCGGCGATCATCACCGACACGCACGTCATCCGCCTCAGCCGCCGCATGGGTCTGACGACGAACAAGGCGCCCGAACGAATCGAGCGCGACTTGATGGGCCTGTTGCCGGAGAAGACGTGGTCGGCCTTCAGCCACGCCGTGCTCTTCCACGGCCGGGCCGTCTGCGACGCCAGGAAACCGCGCTGCGACCGATGCGTTGTCGCTTGTCTCTGCCCGTCGGCCGATGCGCTGCCGCCTTTCGAGAAGCAAGCGGCCTCGCTGCCTGGGGAACCGGGGGAGAAACCATGAAACTCAAGTGGGCCTTCGCGAGCGCCACCGTCATGAACCTGGACTGGCCGGAGGAGTTCAAACTCCTCAGACGGTTCAAGTGGAAGGCCGTGGAACTGTGGTTCGACAAGATGAAGGCGTGCCTGGAGAAGGGCGAGACGTGCGCCGCCCTCGGACGACGGATACACGACGCCGGTATCGAGCCGATCGGTCTTGGCCCGGGCGTGGTCTGGACGACCTCCAGCGGCCGCGACCCGCGCTTCGAGCACGACGAACTCTCCGAGCGCATGGACGTTGCCGCCGCCCTCGGCGCTGCCGCCCTCACCGTCGTCGCCCTCGGCAAACGCAAAGGCGAACTGGAGGCCGAGTACCGACGCCTGGCCGACAAACTGCACGGCGTGGCCGAGATGGCGGCCGAGCGCGGCCTGAAGATCAGCCTCGAATTCATCGCGGGACTGCCGGTCAACGGCACCCTGGGCTCGTGCATCGAACTTGTGAAGATGGTGGACCATCCCGCACTCGGCATGCTGCTCGACCTGTGCCACTACTACGCCGGCGCCAGCCACATCGAGGAACTCGCTCTCCTGCCCAAGAACAAACTCTTCCTCGTCCACGTCGATGACGCCCAGAGGCGGCCGATGGAGGTCCTCGGCAGCGAGCACCGCTGTTTCCCCGGCGAGGGACGGATCGACGTGCCCGCTCTTCTCAAGGAGATCCGCCGGCGCGCCGCCTACAAAGGCTATTGGAGTGTCGAACTCTACGACAAAAACGTCTGGTCGATGGACCCGCACGAGGTCTTCAAGAAAACGTCGGCCAGTATCCGCAAAATCGACAAGGCGCTCGGGACGTAAACGGGCGGGGCTCTTGAGAACACCGTGTGCCAC
>CAZEBQ010000501.1:0-2784 GCA_964510295.1 uncultured Anaerolineales bacterium
CCCTGACGCACAACATCTACGAGGCCCGGATGATCGCCAAGGCCGCCAAGGAAGCGGGTGTGGCCACCCAGATGGGCAACCAGGGCCGCAGCACCACCTCCCATCGCCTCACGTGCGAGTGGATCTGGAGCGGCGCCATCGGGGCGGTGACCGAGGTTCACGTCTGGAGCGGCACCGGCGGATGGGCAACGGGGCGCGGCCGGCCCAAAGAGACGCCTCCCGTCCCGAATGGGCTCGACTGGGACCTGTGGCTGGGTCCCCGTCCGTTTCGCCCGTACCATTCCGCGTACGCCCCGTACAACTGGCGTGGCTGGTGGTCCTTCGGAACGGGAGCCATCGGCGACATGATGGTCCACAACGTGGACCCGGCGTTCGCGGCCCTCGGATTGCACGAGAGGCATCCCTCGACGGTGGAATGCCTGAAGACGGACTTCGTTGACACCGAAGTGGTCTCCCCGAACAGCCACGTCCTCTGGCGCTTCGACGCCAAGGGCAACCAGCCGGCGCTGGCCGTGCACTGGTACGACGGCAATCGGCGGCCGGAGCGGCCGGCGGAACTGGAGCCCGACCGCAGGCTGGGCGGCGGCGGCAACGGCATCCTCATCGTCGGACGCAAGGCCACCATCATGGGCGGAGGCTGGAGCAAATCGCCCAGGATCATCCCGGAAACAAAGATGAAGGACTACCTGCAGGCCAGCAAGGGCAAGCAGCCACCGCGGACCATACGAAAATCGAACGGGCACCACCGCGACTGGCTCGACGCCTGCAAGGGCGGCAAACCCGCGCTGAGCGAGTTCGGCTACGGCGCGCGGCTGATCGAATTCATCCTGCTCGGCGACGTGGCCATCCGGGCAAAACAGAAGATCGAGTGGGACGGCCGCAACATGAAGGTCAAGAACGTTCCCGAGGCCCAACGGTTCGTGCAGGAAGCCTACCCCAAGGGCTGGGACCTGACGAAGGTCTGACGAGCAGTGTCCGCCCTACGAGACGCCGAGCACTTCCAGCGCCGGCAGGGAGAGAAGGTCGGGCAGTGCACCATCCATGCTCGGGCCGTTGTCGGTGACGGCCCGATCAACCGTTTCGGTCGACGTCGCTGCCGCGCAGTTGGCGCCCCCTTCGGCGAGCCCTTCACCAACCAAGCCTGCCACAGGTGGAACCGCTCGCACGGCGGCCGGTTGGCCCAGCAGGGCTTCCGAGGGGGCTATCACGTTTTCTCTGGAGGCGCCTTCGATTTTCTCTGCCGTATCCTCGCCCAAGCCGGTCTCGCGAGCCAACAGCACGGCGTCCATGCCGCAAGCCACCGTCACGGGTTCAGACGCCGGCAAAGGAGCACCTGGTGCGAGCGGCGTGCCACTGGAGAGCAGCCACGCGTTGTTGATCTTGTCGTAATCGTTTGTGTCGATGGTGCCGTCGTAGTTGAAGTCGCCGACGGCCCAGCGGAAACCGCCCTCAGGCACCCTGCCCTCCTGCGTCCACAGCAGCCAAGCCGTGTTGATCATGTCGTAGTCGTTCGTGTCGACCACGCCGTCGAGGTTGGCGTCGCCGTACCAGGTGTAGGCTGCGAGGACACTGGTCTCGTCCACCGGTACGCCGGCGAACTCGTTCAGGCCGCCGATCTTGTAGTTCGGGTCGCTGTTGTCGATAACGCCGATGGCCGTCAGGCTCTGGGAATCGGCATCCGTGGCGCTCGACGTGATACCTGGCCCGTCCCAGTGCCCACCGCCCGCCGCGTTGTAGGCCGAGGCAATCCAGTCGGCTACGGCCTCATATGGGCTTGGGCCGCCCTCGTAATCAACGACGAGGTTGTTGTCCGCCAAGTCCAGGACGGAAGCGGCATCGAGCACGAGCGTCTCGGTCACGACCACGTTCGAGCCGCCCGCGGTGAGCCGAGACATGCCGCCATTCAGGTAAAGGCCGGCCAGGTGCTGGGCCGCGCCGAATTCGACCAGCGAACCGTTCACGTTGATTGCCAGATGGCAGTCACCCAGGGTGCCGCCGGCACCCATGTTCACGACAACCGTGCCGCGGTTGACGGTCAGTGTTGAACCGAGAGCATGATTCTGGAGGCAGTCCAGAAACAGCACCCCCTCGCCGTCCTTCGTCAGCGTGTGGCCGCCGGCGTCGAGTGCGCCGGGCAGGTTCAGCGTGTTTCCTGCGGCGACCGTCCACGTGGAATCGCCGGTGAGCGTGACGCCGGTGTTCACCGTGTTGACGCCCTCCCCGACACTGTCGATGCCGCCCTCGCCAACCATCAACGTGAACGCTCTGCCGCCGATCATCGACCCCGCCGTGCGGAAGTCCACGCCGGCGACATCCCGGTCTTGACGCAGTGTCGCTTGATGGAGCGTGAATTCCTCGAACGCAGCGGCGCTGTCCGCCGCCGGCAAGAAGGCGGGCGACCAATTGGCCGGGTTCCCCCAGTGGCCGTCGCTTGTGCCAACCCAAAGCCGCGACGTCGGCTCGCCGAGGGGAGGGGCGACCTCGATCGTGAACGTTTCGCTGCGGGTAAACTCGCCGTCGCCGGCTTGCACGGTCACGTCGTGGCTCGTCGCCGACTCGTAGTCCAGCAGAGCGCCGTCGGCCACCACCAGGTCCGCGCCGCTGATGCCGAAGCGTCCGTCCGCGTCGTCCAGGAGGCTGAACGTCAGGCTATCACCGTCCGGGTCGGTGCCGCTCAGCGTCCCAACCACCGTGCCGTCGGCGGCGTTCTCGGGAACCGCCGTTCCGGCAAACGAGATGTCCGTCGGCGGCTCGTTCTTGTCGATCACGCTGATTGTGAACGTC
>CAZEBQ010000502.1:0-2776 GCA_964510295.1 uncultured Anaerolineales bacterium
GAACGGCTGGTTTGGCATTGAATATGGCCCTGACCCGCTTTTTTCCCGGCCGAGCGGCAACCGGGCAGGCGCGCAAGTAGCGTAGTCTACTGGGGGCGAGGCATGCCTCGCCCCTGCGGCGGCAGGGGCATGGGCGAAGAACGGCGGTTGCGGTGCTACTGGCAGGGTTCAGCCGACAGATGCTCGATGAGGCGATTCGCCTCTACCTCGAGGAAGCCTACGGCGACGCCACGCCGCCCGAGACCGTGCGCGGGCGGCTCCGCCTGCCCGACGCCGAGACGCTCGCCGAACTCGCCGCCGGCGATCTCTTCGAGCGAACGCCCGCCGACGCCACGCCCGAAGCGTGCTCCCGCATCCGTCTGCGGCTGGGAAGCCGGGCGTACCCGCACGTGAAACTCGGTCTCGACCGGCTTCCCGACACCGACGATTGGGTCCTCGTGGCCGATTGCCACGATCATATGTTGCTGGCCGCTGCGCACGACGCCGAGCGCGATGCCGTCGAGACGATTGTGAGGCAGAACGCCGACCTCAAGGCACGTATCGAGAGGCGGTGGACCGAGGCCGGCCTGCCGACCTTTGAGCGGTACGTCCGCCGCAGGCTCGCGGCGCGGGTGCAGACCGACGGGCCGACCCAGGCGTAACCGGACCCCTTCGCACCGGAGGCGCGATGCGGCCGCTGGAAGCAACGACCCGCCGTTTCATGCACGTTCCGGCGTGCGTTGCCGCCGTCATCGTGCTGCTCGGGGGACCGGGTTACCACTACTGCGCTACGTTCCGCTACTATGCTACGTTCCGCGCGGCGGCCTTCCCAGGCCGCCGCGAACGCAGTTTATGCCTGTTCGTGGTGGCCTGGGAAGGCCACCAGGCGGACAAAGAGGCGAAGCAGCGTTGTAGTATTACCGAGGAAGGGGAATAGGCGCCGCACCGGCGGCGGCGATTCGCCGCGTCGCCGGCGGGCGCCGATTGGGGTAAGGCATGACCGAGAACACGCACGAGGTCGGCGGGACCATCCTCGTTGTTGACGACTATCCCGCCAACGTGAAACTGATCCGGCGGAACCTCGAGGCCTCCGGCTACGAGACGGTGGCGGCGTACGACGGCGAGGAGGCGCTGGAGAAGGTGGCGGCCGAGAAGCCGGATCTCATTCTCCTTGATATCCTGATGCCCAAACTCGACGGGTTCGAGGTCTGCCGCCGTCTCCGCGCCGACGAGGCCACCGCCGTCGTCCCCATTATCATGGTCACGGCCCTCCGCGAGACCGAGGACCGCATCCGGGGCCTGGAGGCCGGGGCCGACGATTTCCTGTCGAAGCCGTTCGATCGCGGCGAACTGCTCGCACGCGTCAAGAGCCTGCTACAGATCAAGTACTACCGGTCGATGCTGGCCCAGCGCGAGAAATTCCACGCGGTCATCCAGGACCTCTCCCACGGCATTATCATCACCGACGGCCAGTGGTGCGTCGAGACCATCAGCCGCCGCGCCGCCGACCTCCTCGGCCGGACCGACGAGGACCTCGTCGGACGCGGCCTCGACGAACTGTTCGAGCCGTTCAACGTGGAACCCTCGCTCGACGCCCTGCGCCGGTCCATGGTCCGGTCCGTGACGGTCGAGTTGACCCGCGAGGAGACCCGGCCGCCGACGTACCTGGCCGGCCGGTACACGCGGATCGAGGGGTCTCGCGGCGAACTGCACAATGCGGCCGTGGTGTTCCGCGACATCAGCGAGATGCGCCGGAAAGAAAAACTGAAACGCGACTTCCTCTCGTTCATCAGCCACAAACTCAAGACGCCGCTCACCATCGTCGGCGGGTACCTGGCGATGATCGCCCAAGGCGACTACGGCGAGGCCCCACCCCCGATGGCCGACAAGGTCCGCATCTGCCTGGCCAAGGTCCGCGAACTCTCGGACCTGATTGAGAAGGTCCTGTCGTACGCCGGCCTGACCGCCAGAGAACTCGAACGCGCCGGGCAACTCGTGCCGCTGAGGGAACTCGTCGAGCGCACTTGCCGCCGCGTCGAGCAACGGCACGCCGACCGCCCCGTCAACTGGGTGATCGACCTGCCCGACGGTCTGCCTCGGGCCCGCGCGCCGGAGGAACTGCTCTCCATCGTCGTGGACAACCTGCTTGACAACGCCCTCAAGTTTGCCGACAGGCCCGAGATTCGGGTCGAGGTCGTCGGACGCGAGATCGACGACCGCCGTATCGAGGTCTCCATCAGCGACAACGGACCGGGCGTCCGGCTCCGCGAACGCGAGCAGATCTTTAAAGACTTCGCCCAGTTGGACGACGACTTCACGGGCAACGTCGCGGGGATCGGCCTGGGGCTTTCGACGGCCCGGCGGCTGGTCAACTCCTGGGGCGGACAGGTCAAATGCGACTCCGTCCCGGGCCGGGGCTCCCGCTTCTTCTTCACCGTACCGTCGGAGTTCACCCCGCCCCACGACGCGCCCGACGCACATCGCTAATTCTACAACGCCACTTCGCCTTTTTGTCCGCCTGGTGGCCTTCCCAGGCCACCAGGAACAGGGATGAACTGCGTTCGCGGCGGCCTGGGAAGGCCGCCGCGCGGAACGGCTCTCGTGACCCACGGCGCGCACGTTGCGCGGCGGGCAATCCTGCCCGCCGCGCGACGGAGCCGCCGTGCTACGCGGTGGGCAAGATTGCCCACCGCGCATTTCGCGCGGCGGGTCTCCGCGCATTTTGCGCGGTGGGTCTCCTGACCCGTACGTGTTTAGCGTCCCACGCGCCACCAAGAGGGTGGCACGGCAGCGGCGA
>CAZEBQ010000503.1:0-2771 GCA_964510295.1 uncultured Anaerolineales bacterium
GAGTCTGTTTTTTTTTATGCGCCTCGGAGGCGCCCCGGCGCCGCAGGGCGGCTGCTTTATAAGCAGATAAATTTATCACGATCCCCGAAATCCGGGCCGGGGCTTAAGTCGTATGCAGGGTCGCATGTGCCGCATACTGCCATCTGCCGAAACCGACCGCCCTGCGAGTATAGGCCTTTACGAGCATCTGGTCGTTTAGCCGGTAATGCTCGCTTTCCGGTCCGAACACGTCGAGGTTTTCATCGAGAGGAATCTCTTCCTGCCGAATGAACGGCTTCAAAGGCGCATCGGTCCTGTAAACCTCGAATTCGACCGTATGAGTCAGACGCGGATTGGCAATAACACGAACGTTAAAGCCGTCCTTTCGAAGCGATTCTATCGTGTTCGTATCGCCCTGATTTATCGTCGGGTTAACAATGGCGGGCACCAGAGACATCCAAAGGACCGGGCTTGTCATAACGAGAAAGTTCTTCGCATTCTCGTTCATCGGCTTGGCCTGGTCATCGACAAGGCCGAGCATGTGCGTAATGATCCCTAAAATCGCCTTAACGGCCTCAGTTGCCGTTGGGTTAGCCGCCGCCACGACGCTTAAGGCCGGTATGTCGGTGTAAACGAGAAGGTTCTTCTGCGTGCCGCTTTTACGCTCTCCGTGCGAAGCGCTGAAGAAATTCGCGCCGTCGTAGCATTTGCCTAAGGTTGTTCCCGTCCCGGCAAGCATTAAAGTGCTCATCAGTTCGGCCCAGTGGTTCACGCATCGCGTAGCGAATTCTCCGACCTGTGCCATTACCTGCCCGGTCTTGTCCCGCTCGATGTCCTCGCGCTTGATATTCAGGCCGCCCTGATAAACCCTGTTTCTGATTTGGTAGAAATATTCGGCCGCCTCTTCCCCTCTCTTTTCGCCCTTGACCTCGCTAAGTCCCGGAGGCGTTCCGAGCCATGCGTAGGTTTCGAGGGCCGAATCGCTGTCGAATGGAATCGACAGCAGATCGATCCATTCGGCCATTGCCGTGGCTATGCGAAGAAAAAACTCGCCTCTAACGCCTTGAGCAGTTATATATCTCATTTTATGTTCTCCTTAATAATTTCAGGTTTTATTTTTCAATTCGATATTTACGGGCAATAAAAAAACGGCTGTTAGGGTTAGGCGCCTAACAGCCGTTTAATTATTCTTGCGTTAACCGTCGGCCCGTCAGCCTTCGGCTAAACCCGTTATTCACTTTTCAATACTTACGCCGCAAGCTGTGCGACCCGTATCCAGTCGAGCGTTACAGTGACATCGGCGGCGCCGGCGCCTTCCTTCATGCAAAGGGTCGGCACGAGGATGTCCGCCGCCGGAAAGTCCGCGGCCGCGATATCATCGGCGGAAATAGCAGTGCCCGCGGCCACGCCGTTGAGGTAGCCCTGTATCGTAGTTCCGTTGAAATACAGACCCAGCGTCACGTAAGCGCCGGCGACCAGGGTATGGTAGTCGTCATCGTGCTCGTTTTGTGTCTGGCCGTTCTTGTCGTAAACGAGGTCGATAATGTCACCGTCCGCCTCCTTGTTCTGGAAGCCGATTGCCCCGACGTCACTGAGCGTCGCGCCGTCCGCTATCAAGTCGCCCGCCAGGACCCCATCGCCGGCCATAAGGCCGAGGAACCATCCGGCCTCGGTGTTCTCAATCTGGCTGACTTTGACTCTTGCCTCTAACGCCCATGCGACCCCGCCGCTCGATGTAATCGGGCAGCTCGGCCACTGCACCTCGGCGGCCTGGTTGTCGGTCGTGGTAAATAATGTCAGTGCCCCTTCTCCGGCTGTGCCCGGAATCACGTCGAGCACCGAGGCGGCATCCAGGAACTGGTCGGCCGGGGCGTTCTCACCGTGCGTGAAGTCGCACTCCAGAAGCGAGCCTGCCAACGGGTTCATCCTCATCTCGTAAAGATTGAAATTGTCCCAGATCGCCGCCGTCGGCAGGGCCGTTGCGGCCCGCCCACGCGCCGAATCGGCTATCGATGCATAGAGGTCCGGCACCTCCGTCGTCTGAAATTCCACGATGGCCGTATTTGCCGCTACATATCTGTCCACAATGCCGACGCGGCTGTTCGAGCCCATTGTCAATGTATATGTGGCCCTGCCGGATGCATAGACCACGGCCCCGACGTTGGTAACCGCAATGCCGGTAATTGTAACTTCCATACGGTACCGGCCCCGAATTCTCTGGACGGTCATATCACCGTCCGAGCCTGCCGAATTTTCTACGTCCTGCATTGAATGGCCGATGAACAGGTCCCCGGCCACAAGCTCGCGGGCGTAGCCGGAGCCATTGTCCCCGAGTATCGCCCCCTCGGCTATATCGACTGCGGCCGCCTTGTATTCGCTCTGCTCACCGCGAATAATCGTCAGCGGTATTTGTGTTCCTAAAGTCATAATATTTCTCCTTATCCAAAATTATTCATAATTCATATAAAAACTCGTACTTGGTGCTCTTTCGATTCCGGTCTGCCGGCCCATTTACTTTTTCTGAGGATGGCGAACGGCTGCGATATAAGCCTCAGCCGAGCTGAACTCATCCTGAACGGCCTGCGTGGCGGCGAAGTGCTCTTTGAGCTTATCGTCGGTGGCCGTTTTCTCGTCGAACTTCTCATCTTTACCCGGCTCTGCCGCCGTATCGCTGAACTCCTGCACGGCCGGGTCGATCTTCGTTGTCCGGGCGGTCTTTAGCTTCTCACTCAGCTCGGCGTTGGCCTCCTCGGCCTTCTCGGCCCGCATCTTCAGGGCATCGGCAACTGTCT
>CAZEBQ010000504.1:0-2768 GCA_964510295.1 uncultured Anaerolineales bacterium
CCATGGCCAAACTCTGGGATGACTGGGCCGCACGCTGCCGGCGGCAGGCCAAATCGTAGGGGCATCCCGATGTCTCGGCACGCACACACACGTTTCGCGCGGCGGGTGTCCCCACCCGCCGCGCTCAAGCCGAAAGGGCATGCGATGACATCACCGGCCGCAGTCACCCGCCGCCGATTCCTTCAAGCCACCGCCGGCGCCACGCTCGCGGGCCTCCTCGGCCGCCGCGCCCGCGCCGCCGATGCCGCCACCAGGCCCAACATCGTCCTCATCATGGGCGACGACCTGGGGTACGAATGTCTCGGCACAAACGGCGGCACGACCTACCGGACGCCGAACCTCGACCGCCTGGCCGCCGAGGGCACGCGCTTTACCCACGCCTACTGCGCGCCGCTGTGCTCGCCGACGCGGGTCCTCCTGATGACCGGCCGCTACGGATTCCGCAACTATCGAGGCTGGGGCATCCTCGACCCGGCCGAGAAGACCTTCGGCCACCTGCTCCGCGAGGCCGGGTACGCCACCTGCGTCTCGGGCAAGTGGCAACTGTGCCGATTCGACAAGCCCGAAAACGCCGACCACCCGAAGCGCGCCGGATTCGACGAGCACTGCGTCTGGACGTGGCACTTCAAGGGCGGCAAACCGTCCCGGTACGGGGACCCGATGATCTGGCAGAACGGCAAACTGCTCGAAGGCGCCAAGGGCAAGTTCGGCCCGGACATCCACTGCGACTTCGTGTGCGACTTTCTCGAACGGAACGCTTCTCGCCCGTTCTTCGCCTACTACCCGATGAACCTCGTCCACGCACCCTTCGTCCCGACGCCCGACAGCAAAAATCAGGCTGCGCCGAAGGGACAGAAAAAGGGCAAAGGCGGCCAGAACAACTACGCCGCAATGGTCGCCTACCTCGACAAGTGCGTCGGCCGCGTCGTCGCCACGCTCGACCGCCTCCGCCTGCGCTCCAACACGCTCATCCTCTTCACCGGCGACAACGGCACGCCGCGCGGCATCACCTCGATGATGGGCGACCTCGCCATCCCCGGCGGCAAGGGGAAGATGACCGACGCCGGCACGCACGTTCCGCTCATCGCCAACTGGAAAGGCACGACGCCGGCCGGCCGTGTCCTGGATGACCTCGTGGATTTCAGCGACGTCCTGCCGACGCTGGCCGAAATGGCCGGCGCAACGCTTCCGACCGACCGCACCATCGACGGGCGCTCGTTCCTGCCCAGGCTTCGCGGCGAAAAAGGCAACCCGCGCGAGTGGGCCTACATCCATCACGGCGGGGCGGGGGTCAAGGGAAACCTCCGCGCCGTCCGGACACAACGATGGAAACTCTACGGCGACGGACGCCTGTTCGACGTCCGGGCCGACACGTTCGAGAAGACACCCATCGCCGAGGGCGACGGCGGTGACGAGGCCGCCGCCGCACGGAAACGCCTCGCGGCCGCGCTCGCCTCGCTCAAGTAGGCCGCGGCGCGCCGCGGCCCGAGGCTCAAGTAGGCCGCGGCGCGCCGCGGCCCGAAGCGAACTCGCTTCGACTCAAGTAGGCCGCGGCGCGCCGCGGCCCGAGGCTTTCACGCGCGCTGAGACCGGCGACCGGGAGAACACCATGCGAATCAGAAGCCTACTCGTGTTTGCACTGGTCGCCCTGGGCGCCGCTGTGGCCCGGGGCGCTGCCCCCTGGCCGCGACACACCATCGACGATTCGTCCCGCGGCGCCGACGGCGTACGCCTCGCCGACGTCAACTACGACGGCCGGCCGGATATCGTCACCGGCTGGGAGGAAGGCGGCATCACCCGCGTGTACCTCAACCCCGGCCCGGCGAAGGCGAAGAAGAAATGGCCCGCCGTCACGGTCGGCAAAACGCCCAACGTCGAGGACGCCGTGTTTGATGACTTCGATTGCGACGGCGCGGTCGATGTCGTCACTTGCTGCGAAGGCAAGACACGCACGATCTTCGTCCACTGGGCGCCACGCGACGAGAGCAAGTACCTGGTGCCGGAGGCGTGGAGGACCGAGCCGCTACCCGCCTCAAAGGGCGCCATGATGTGGATGTTCTGCGTACCCGCCCAGATCGACGGTCGCGACGGCATCGACCTCGTGGCCGCCGGCAAAGGCGGGGGCGCGACACTCGGTTGGTTCGAGGCGCTCGGGACCCCGCGCAACCTGGCCGGCTGGAAATGGCACCCTGTCCTCGACGTCGGCTGGATCATGTCGCTCGTGCTCTTTGACATGGACGACGACGGTGACCGCGACGTCCTCGCGACCGACCGCAAGGGCAAGACGCGCGGCGTCTTCTGGCTCGAAAACCCCGGTCCGGGTCCCGCGCTGGCGAAGCCGTGGCCCCGTCACGACATCGGCGGCGCCGGTCGCGAGGTCATGTTCCTCGACTGGGCCGACCTTGACGGCGACGGCCTGCGCGACGTCCTCGTTGCCACCAAGCCGCGCGACATCCTGTTCCTTCGCCGCACGAGCGCAGGCGGCCGGACGTGGCAGCCGCACACCATCCGCATCCCCGACACCGCCGGCACGGCCAAGGCGGTGAATGTGGGCGACATCGACCTCGACGGCCGGCCCGACATCGTCTTCTCGTGCGAGGGGGCCAAGGGCAACCTCTCCGGCGTGATGTGGCTCTCTGGCCGCGAAACCCAGGCGGGCGCCGCCGCGTGGGACGCCCATGACGTCAGCGGGCCCGAAGGCGTCAAGTTCGATCTGGTGGAACTCGTGGACCTCGACGCCGACGGCGACCTCGACGCGCTCACCTGCG
>CAZEBQ010000505.1:0-2739 GCA_964510295.1 uncultured Anaerolineales bacterium
CGTACGTGTTTAGGTTCCGTGCACCTGGTTTAACCCCACCGCCTTTGAGGCGGTGAACTTTCAGTGAGGCCGTTTGTTGTGTGTCACCCCGAGCGAAGTCGAGGGGTCTCGCCGTTGCCGTTGTGCCGTGAGAACGGCGAGATTCCTCGACTCTTTTTCGCTCGCTCGGAATGACAAAGGGGGCTGAGCGCGCGAGCCACTTCAGTGGCCCTTTGCGAGTTACACTCGCCCCTCATCCCCCCGACTTTCAGTCGGGGGTGGTTGAGCGTGTCATTCCGAGCGAGCGAAGCGGAGTCCCGCGCGGTGGCTCTCCTGAGCCACCGCGCGAAAGAACGTGGAAGCGCGGCGGGTCAGGAGACCCGCCGCGCGGTAAGTGGCGCTGTAGTGTTAGGTGCGCCCTGCTATAATGCTGACCCATGAACGAGACGTTCGACATCGTGGTGATAGGCGGGGGCCACGCCGGCTGTGAGGCTGCCCTGGCGGCAGCGCGGCTGGGCGCCCGGACGGCGCTCGTGACGATCCGCCGGGACCGTATCGCCGAGATGTCGTGCAACCCGGCCATCGGCGGCCTGGCGAAGGGACAGATGGTCCGCGAGGTCGACGCCCTCGGCGGCGAGATGGCCCGCGTGGCCGATGCCGCCGCCATTCAGTACCGCCTTCTGAACTGCAGCAAGGGCCCCGCCGTCCGGAGTCCCCGTGCCCAGTGCGACCGCCGAGGCTACGCCCGCGCCATGCAGCGGGTCCTCACACGCCAGGAGAACCTGTCGATCATCGAAGACTCCGCCGCCGAGGTCCTGACGCGCGGCGACCGGACCGTCGGTGTGCGGTGCGAAAGCGGACGCCGGTGCCGTGCCGACGCCGTTGTCCTGACGACCGGCACGTTTCTGCGGGGCAGGCTCCATCTGGGTGACCGGACGTGGGCGGGCGGCCGGTTCGACGAGCCGGCGGCCGAGTGTCTCTCGGGGAGTCTGGAGCGGCTCGGCATCCGCCTCGGCCGTCTCAAGACGGGCACCCCGCCGCGCGTTGACGGTCGGACGCTGGACTACGGCCGCCTGACCGAGCAGCCGAGCGATCCGGAGCCCGTGCGGTTCGCCTTCGACTCGGGCGACGAGCCCCTCGACGGCATCTCGTGCTGGCTGACGCGGACGACCCCCGCCGTCCACGAGGCGATCCGGGCCAACCTCGACCGGGCGCCGCTGTATTCCGGACAGATTACCTCCACCGGGCCGCGCTACTGCCCGAGCATCGAGGGCAAGGTCGTCCGGTTCCCCGACCGCGACCATCACCCCGTGTTCCTGGAACCCGAGGGCCGCCGCACCCACGTCGTCTACTGCAACGGCATCGCGACGAGCGTGCCGGAGGACGTCCAGGACACCATCGTCCACGACATCCCCGGCATGGAAGCGGCCGAGATCGTCCGGTACGGGTACGCGATTGAGTACGATTTCGTGCCGCCCACCCAGACGCAGGCCACGCTCGAGTCGAAGGTCGTCTCCGGGCTCTACCTGGCCGGGCAGATCAACGGGACGAGCGGGTACGAGGAGGCGGCGGGGCAGGGTCTCCTGGCCGGCATCAACGCGGCCCGGGCGCTGGCGGCCAAAGAGCCGGTCGTCCTGCGGCGCGACCAGGCCTACATCGGTGTCCTGGTCGATGACCTCGTGACCAAGGGCACGGAGGAACCGTACCGGATGTTCACGAGTCTGGCCGAGTACCGGCTGCTGTTGCGGCACGACAACGCCGACCGGCGTCTGGCGCCTGTGGGCCGGGAGGTCGGTCTCGTCTCGGACGCCCTGTGGCGGCGGTTCCAGGAGAAGGAGCGGCAGATCGCCGAGGCCCGGGGCCTTCTCGCACGTCTGCGACGGGGCGGACGGACGCTCGAAAGCCTCCTGCGCCGGCCGGAGGTCACGTGGCGGACGCTCCTGGAGAAGGTCCCGGACCTCGCGGCGCTCGACATCTCCGGCGAGGCGGCCCGGCAGGTCGAGGTCGAGACGAAGTATGCCGGGTACCTGGTGCGGCAGCAGGCCCAGGTCGAACGGGCCCGGCGGATGGAGGACCGGCCGATTCCGCCGGAGGTGGATTATCTGCAGGTTCCTCACCTTCGGACCGAGGCCCGCGAGAAGTTGGCCCGCATCCGTCCGCGTTCCCTCGGCCAGGCCGGCCGCATCGCCGGCATCGGCCCGGCGGACCAGGCGATTCTGATGATCTACCTCGATGCGTGCGGCGGCCGGTGCGCTTGATTCTTTCCACGCCGGCTGGACCATCGCACCGTGACGGACGTAGGAGAGGCACATGAGGAGGCTCCACCCATGCTGAGACGCGCCGCGGTTTTGTCGCTGGTTTCGGTCTGCCTGCTGACGGTCGCCATGCCGGCCCCCTGCGCTCAGGCCGAGAAGCAGACCGTCATGGTTCCCATGAGTGACGGGGTGAAGTTGGCCACCGACATCCACCTGCCGCCCGGCGAGGGACCGTGGCCCACCATCCTGATGCGGACGCCCTACGGCCGGAAGCGCGGGGGCCCGGCCGCCGTTGCCGCCAGGCTCGGTTACGCCGGCGTCATTCAGGACATGCGCGGACGGTTCGACTCCGAGGGCGAGAACCTCCCGTTCATCGGGTGCGGGTGGGTGGACCACGCCGACGGAGCCGACACCGTCGCGTGGATCCGCAAGCAGCCGTGGTCGAACGGCAAGATCGGCACGTTCGGCGCGTCGGCGGGCGGCATCACGCAGAACCTGATGGCCG
>CAZEBQ010000506.1:0-2728 GCA_964510295.1 uncultured Anaerolineales bacterium
GTTCCTGGTGGCCTGGGAAGGCCACCAGGCGGACACAAAGGCGACGTAGTGTTGTAGGATTAGAGGTGGCGGTCGAGGTGCTGCTGTTTGAGTTTGGCGACGAGGTCGCGGACGTTCTCGGCCTCGGCGCGGGTGGTGACGAGGGTGGCGTCGGGCGTCGCGACGATGATGAGGTTCCGCACGCCGAGGGCCGCCACCAGGTGGTCGCCGTCGGCGTAGAGGACGTTCCCGGTGGCGTCCATGGTGGCGACCTCGCCCCGGCCGACGTTGCCGTTCTCGTCGGCATCGAGGTGGGCCCGCAGAATCCGCCAGGTGCCGACGTCGTCCCAGGCGAAATGCCCCTCAATCACGCGGACGCCGTCGACCTTCTCGAGCACGCCGTAGTCGATGCTGATGTGCGGCAGGCCGGGGAAGACCCTGGCGAGGGCGGGCGCCATGCGGTCGGTGTCGAGGGCGGGCTCCAGTTGCTGAAGCCCCTCGTGCAGTTGGGGCAGGTTGCGGCCGATGGCGTCGAGGATCGTGTCGGTCCGCCAGAAAAAGATGCCGCTGTTCCAGAAATAGTCGCCGGAATCGAAATACGCCTCCGCCAGCGCCACCGGCGGCTTCTCGTGAAAACTGGTCACCGCGTGGACGGCCTGCCCGTCGATCTCCGCCACCTGCTCGCCGCGCAGCAGATACCCGTACCCGGTGGCCGGGTACGTGGGGCGAATGCCGATGGCGTACAGGGCCGACGGGTCGTCCTCAACGCAGGCCTCGGCGTGCCGCAGGCTTTCACGGAGCCCTTCGACGTGGTCGATCACGTGGTCGCAGGGCAGGCAGACGACGGTCTGGTCTCCGGCGCGTTTGCGGATGATCTGTGCGGCCAGGCCGATGCAGGGCGCGGTGTCGCGGATGCGGGGCTCAACGATGAGGTTCTCGGCGGGCAGGTCGCCCACCAGCCGCCGGGCCACGTCCTGGTGCTTGCGGTTGACGAGCACGAGGACGTTCTCCGGCGGCAGCAGGCCCTCGAGGCGCTTCATCGTCTGCACCAGGAGCGGCTCGCCGCCCAGAACGCTCAGGAACTGTTTCGGGCAGGCCTCGCGGCTGACCGGCCACAGCCGCGTGCCCTCTCCTCCTGCCATGATGGCTGCATACATCGTCGGCGCCTCGCTCGGGCCCCCCCTTTCAGAAGCACGCTACGGGTATAGGTCGGCACAAGACGCAGGTCAACCCTTTTCCGCTCCCGCGCTTGAAAGACCGCGTGGCGGCTGATATACTTTCCCAGGCAGGGCAAGGGGCACGGGCTTGCGGGACCGCCATGGCACAGCCTGCCGTATTGATCATCGAGGATGAGGAAGGCGTCCGGACGGCGCTCCAGAAGCGCCTCGCCCTCAGCGACTGTGCCGCTGAGGTGGCCGCCACCGGCGAGGAGGGCCTCCAACACCTCGGCGAGACCCCCGCCGACCTGGTTCTGCTGGACTACCGCCTGCCCGACACCGACGGTCTGCGGCTGCTCGAGCAGATCCGGCGCCGCTGGCCCGACACCCTGGTCATCATAATGACGGCCTACACGAATGTGGACGTGGCGATTCAGGCGATCCGGCTCGGCGCCTACGATTACGTCTCCAAACCGTTCAGCCTCGACGAGATGATGGTCGTCGTCGACAAGGCCCTCGAGACGAAGCATCTGCGGACCGAGGTGGAACGGCTCAAGACCACCCACGTCCAGGAGTTCTCGTTCGACCACCTCGTGGCGCGCAGCCCGAAGATGACCGAGATCGTGGGCCTCCTGAAGAACCTGGCGGCCTCCGAGGCCCGGACCATCCTCCTGGAGGGCGAAAGCGGCACCGGCAAAGACCTCGTGGCCAAGGTGCTCCACTACAACAGCCCACGGGCCGACCACCCCTTCATGAACATCACCTGCACCGCCCTGCCCGAGACGCTGCTCGAGAGCGAACTGTTCGGCCACGAGCGGGGCGCCTTCACCGACGCCCGCGAACGGAAGCAGGGACTCTTTGAACTGGCCGATGGCGGGACGATCTTCCTCGACGAGATCGGCGACATGCCCCCGCCCCTCCAGGCCAAACTCCTCAGGTTCCTCGAAGAGAAGGCCTTCCGCCGCGTCGGAGGCACCCGGGACCTCGTCGTCGACGTCCGCATCATCGCCGCCACCAACAAGAACCTCCGCCAACTCGTCTCCGACAACATCTTCCGCGAAGACCTCTTCTACCGGCTCAACATCTTCCCCGTCACCCTGCCCCCGTTGCGCGACCGGGTCGACGACATTCCGCTCCTGGTCGAGCACTTCATCGCCGAATACGGCGACGAGTTCCACAAGGACGTGACGGGCATCGACCCTGCCGCCCTCGCCGTCATGCAGGCCTACCGCTGGCCCGGAAACGTCCGAGAGATGCGGAACCTCCTCGAACGGGCGATGCTGCTGTCGGCCGGCGGACGCCTCACCCTCGACAGCCTCCCGGTGGAACTGATGACCCCCGCCGTCGTCGCCACCGCCGACCCGGACACCCAGGCCGAGCCGCTCGTCGTCCTCGGGCCACACGGCGTCGACCTCCGCCAGGTCGAACGCCTCCTCGTGGCGCAAGCCATGAACCAGGCGGGCGGCAACCAGTCGCAAGCCGCCCGGTTGCTCCGACTCACCCGCGACCAACTCCGATACCGGCTCGAGAAATTCGGTCTCCTGAAGGCCAACAACCAAGACACCGCCCCATGAGCCCGCCCGCCCCCGCCG
>CAZEBQ010000507.1:0-2715 GCA_964510295.1 uncultured Anaerolineales bacterium
TCGGGCTCGCACGCGTCGGGCTCGTACGCGTCGGGCTCGGTCGTGGCGGGCTCGGTCGCGTCGGGCTCGGGCGCGGCGGACTCGGTCGTGGCGGGCTCGGATGCGGGCGCTCGGCGCAGGCAGCGGAAGCCGACGAAGCCGTGGACGTCGCGGCCGAAACAGACGTCGGTGTAGCCGGGGTCTTCGTTGTTGCGGTAGGCAGCGCGGCACATGGCGGGGCGGGAGTTCCAGCATCCGCCGCGCAGCACGCGGTTCTTTCCGGTGGGCGGCCCCGTCGGATCGCGTTCGGGGCTGCGGGCGTAGTAGTCCTCGGCGTAGAGGTCGTGGCACCATTCCCAGACGTTGCCGGCCATGTCGTAGAGGCCCCACGGGTTGGGCTCGCGCGTGCCGACGGGCTGGGGCCCCAGCCGCTTGTTCCGCTTGAACCAGGCGTAGCGGGCGAGGCGGGCGGGATCGTCGCCGAAGGCATAGTCGGTTGTGGTACCGGCGCGGCAGGCGTATTCCCATTCGGCTTCGGTGGGGAGGCGGTAGCCGTCGGCGGCGAAGTCGCACGCCCGGGTCTTGGGATCGTAGGCGGGGGTCAGGCCGTCGCGCATCGACCGTGCGTTGCAGTAGGCGGCGGCCTGGGCCCAGCGGATCTGCTCGACGGGGTTCCGGGGGGCCTTCCACTTGGCGGGGTTGGCGCCCGTCACCTTCTCGTACTCGGCCTGGGTGACCTCGAACCGGTCGATGTCGAAGGGGCTGACCCAGATGCGGTGCGGCGGCTCATCAACCTGGTCCTCGGCGCCCGAGCCCATGGTGAACCAGCCGCCCGGCAGGCGGACCATCGCCACGCCGGACGGCGTGGTGACGACGGTCGGCGCGCCGGCGGGTGCCGAGGAGTCAGTGCGTTCGCAGCCTGTGGCAATCACGATGGCAAGGGCGACAGCGCAGCGCAGCGCACTGGCCATCGCCGGGTGGCACGGCCACGCGCAGCGTGACCGTGGTGTCGCCCGCGCGGACTGGTTCACGGCCACGCGAACGGCCGCGTGACCGTGCCACCCGCTCATTGGAGACCGTCCGGCCGCAGGCATACCTTTGGTCACTCCTCGGCGGGCGGCAGCCAGTCGTAGTCCCAGTGGTGGCCGATCCAGCCGGGCGGGCTGACGGTGATGGTCTCGGAGTCGGCCAGGCGGACGATGCACAACGGCGAGTGCCGCTTCCAACTGCCCTTGTGGGGAATCTTGACGTAGGCGATGTATCGCCCGCAATGCGACCATCGTCCGCACGGGTCCTGGCCGAGTTTCTCCTTGGGGAGGGTGACGATTTTGCCGTCTGTGCCTTCGGGCAGGTCGGGTCGGAAGCGCCGGACGGCGAGGCTTCCGCCGCCGTTCCAGCAGGTCCATTTGGCGTCGGGCGAGAAGTGGGGATGACATTCGCCGCCGCCCGCCGGGTGGTTGGGCAGTTTGCGGATGGGTCCGCCTGAGGCCGGCAGAAAATCGACGGAGTACTTCGAGCCGCGGAAGTTGCGGATCTCGAAGATGAACCACTTGCCGTCCGAGGTCATGTCGGCCAGGCTGACGCGCCGCTCGACGGGGATGGGTTCGCTCGTCTTGCCGGTCGTCATGTCGGTGTAGACGATGCCGCGCTTGCCGCAAGTGACGGTCCGCTTGCTGTCGGGGGCCCAGACGTAGCAGCCGCTGACCTCGCGGGTCTTGAGGGTCTTGGCGTCCACGAGGTAGTCGCCATAGTTGTAGGTGAAGCACGAGCCGTCGGGGGCGGTGCGGGGGATGTGTTCCTCCTTATCGGGCGTGTGGGTGAGCCTTTTCAGGCCGGAGCCGTCGGCATGGATGACGTAGAGGTCGCGCGGCGGATACTTGTGGTTCTTGAAGTCGCTCCCCTTCTCGGGGTGGATGGCGATGACCAGCCGGTAGCCGGTCCGGGTGAGTTCTTCCTTGAGGTCCTTGATGCGCGGCGGGGCGAAGGGGTCGCATCGCGGCGGCATCTGCCACGTGGCGCGAAGCGAGGGTTTGGCCTCGGCGCGGCAGACGCTTGGCGCAACAAGGGCCACCAGCAGAATCAGGCACGCTCGGACGTTCATGGCACTCTCCTCGGGCTCTCGACCGACACGCCCTCACGGCCGGGTGGCATGGTCACGCGCCGTTGCGTGACCATGTTGCGCCTTCGGGCACGTGGCCACGCAAGCGTGACCATGCCACCCCGCCCTCACGGCAGGCGGTAAGCGTAGGCGGCGGTGTTCCAGTTCAGCGGCACCTCGTTGACGTCGAGCGGCTCCGAGCGCGGGTCGGGCCGCACGTGGCCGAACGACCACCGCTTGCCGCGCTCGGGCGTCCACCACGTGACGTGCGGCCAGATGATGGTTCCCTCGGCGCCCTTTCGGTTCGGCGCGACGTAGTGCTGGACGCTTTGGGTCAGGTGAACGTTGGGTCCCGCGACCTCTCGCTCGAGCCCGGCCACCTGGGGCGTTGAGCCGGCCTTGGGGATGAGGCGTTGGAATCGTTTCGGCCGGCTGGCGCGCAGGACGGCCATGCAGGCGGCGATGACGCCCGACGGCGGGCCGCGGAACTGCTCCGGCGTCGCCACTTTGGCGAGGTCCTCCGGCGACTCGTCCAGGAGCAGCGACCGCAGTTGGACCAGGCTCGGCATGATGTGCGAGTTGTTCGTCGCGCGCCGCTTCGGGTCCCAGCGTTCGGTCAGCAGGTCCATCTCCTTGCG
>CAZEBQ010000508.1:0-2692 GCA_964510295.1 uncultured Anaerolineales bacterium
CGACGAGGCCAACCGCCTCGTCAACCCGCCCATGCGGGCTCCGTGGCACCTGTAGTACTACGACGCCACTTCGTGCGCGGCGGGTCTCCGTACCCGCCGCGCATGGGCGAAATCGCCGTTTTCGGCGCGGTGGGTACGGAGACCCACCGCGCAAAATGCCCTTGTAGCGTTGTAGGACTGGGCCCGAACGCGACCACCCACGAAGGGGAACCATTATGGAACCGCTCGAGGAAATCCTGAAACGGCTCGTGGCCGAGATGCCCGACCCGGACCAGCGCGGCATGTACTGCACCGACATCGACGCGGCGAAGATCAACAAGGCCATTGCCAATATTCACAAACTTAGACGCGATGGGGTACTTGGCCTGATCGACATGCTCGTCGAGCCGCTCGAGGGCGACGACGTCCAGCCCGTCAAGGCCAAGTACGCCCTGCACTGCCTGGCGGTGCACCTGTGCAAACTGCCGGACGACGGACCCCGCCGCGCCTACTGCCTGACCCTGGCGTCGCAACTGGGCGGCAACCGGCCCAAGGGCGTCCAGGGGTACCTCGTGCAGGAACTCCAGACGGCCGGCGGGAAGGAGGTCGTGGCGACGCTCGGCAAGTTGCTGACCGACCCGGCCCTGTGCGAACCGGCGGCCGGTGCGCTGGTCGCCATCGGCGACGGCGCTGCCGAGCAACTGCGCAGCGCCCTCGCGAGGGCCACAGGAAAGTGCCGCCTGACGATCATCCAGAACCTCGGCGTCGTCGGCGATGCGGCCTCGATTACCGCGCTGCGGAAGGCCGTCGGCAACACCGACGCCGGCATCCGAATGGCTGCAGCCTGGGCCCTGGCGAACATCGGCGACGAGGGGGCCGTCGATCTGCTCCTGGAAGCCGCAGGCGCCGCGAAAGGATGGGAACGCATCCAGTTGACCAAGGCCTGCCTGCTGCTGGCCGAGAAACTCCAGGCAGGCAGCACGAAGACGGCGGCCGGGGTCTGACACGGCCGTGTGGCACCCTGGCACGGGTACAGCCCGTGCCGTGGCCGGCGGCTGGCCCGCCACGGCGGGTAAACTTGCCCAGCCGTGCAGAAACAGGCGCGTCCCGCGCGGCGGCCTCCCCGGCCCGCCTCACCAAGCCCGCACGCACGGGATTGCGTTCCACGTACCGGACGGCCTGCCACAGGTGCTCGTCGTCGAGCGGGCACGACTGGTACCGGCCCTGCCACAGGTACCCGCTCGTATGCAGCCGCCGGTTGACGTGCTGGGCGTACCGCATGTGCACCGGCTTGAAGGTGGCGGCCAAGGCATCGGGCTCGCGCGGCACCGCCACGAAATGCACGTGGTTCGTCATAAGACAATAGTCCCATATCTCCAGAGCGTGGGCACGCGAGTAGTCGAGCATCAGGAGCAGATACCGCCGGCGATCGGCGTCCTCGAAAAAGACGTCCTCGCGCCGGTTGCCGCGCTGCGTGACGTGGTGCGGCACATCCGGGATCACCATCCGTGCCATGCGAGGCATGGCCCCAGCCTACCCGCCACGGGCCCCGTGCAAGCGAAAAACATGGGTACCGTCCCCAATGGCCGTCCCCAATGGCCGAGTGGCTGCCACGTGACGACTGACCCAGTCAGTGACCCACTCCGTGCCGCGCCAGGTGCATGTGACGGGTGGAACCGGCGGGCCGCCTTGAAATGAACTCCGCAGGTCGCGCTACTCGTTGACGCCGTGGGCTTTGAGCAACTCGACGACGGACTCCTGGCTGTTCGCGCGGGCGAGGTCGAGGGCGGTCTCGCCGGCCTTGTTCCTGGCGCCCACTTCGGCGCCGCGCTCCAGGAGGAGGCGCACGATGTCCGCCTGCCCCTTCATGGCGGCGTAGTGCAGCGGCCGGTTGCCGTCCGGGCCTAAGATGTTCACGACCTCGGGGTACTTGTCGAGGAACTCGCCCACCCATTCAGGACGGAACGGATACCCCGTCACGTACAGATCGGGTTTCGCGCCCTTGCTCAGGAGGAACCGTGCCGCCTCCGGCTGGAAGCCCGAGATGCCCTCCTGCAAGGGCGTGCAAGCGTGCTCGTGCTTCGCCTCAATGTCGGCACCGGCGGCGATGAGAAGTGCCACAATCTCAAGCCTGCCATACGATGTCGCCTCGTGCAGGGGCGTGGTGCCAAAGCGGTTCGCGACATTCACGTCGGCCCCAGCGCCGAGCAGCATCTCGACGATCTCCACCCGTCGCGGGTCCTGCCTGTCCCCGTAGCCGCCGGCAACCTCGAGCAGCGGTGTCCGGCCCGACAACCTGACCCCCCTGTTCACGTCCGCCCCCCGTAAGATCAGCAGTGCCGCACAGGCCCTGTGCGCTCGTTTTGCCGCCCAGTCGAGCGGCGTCAGGCCAACCGAGTCTACCACGTTAGGGTTTGCCCCGTGCAACAACAGGCACTCCGCCACCGTGCGAAAGCCCTCTTTGGCAGCACGGTGAAGCCGCGTCTGTTTCTGGCCGTCCTCATCCGCAGGGTCTTCCAGGATCAGAGCATCGACGTCACCACCGGCCCCGACGAAGGCCCTCGCCTCGTCGAGCGCCGCCATCTCTTCGTCGGTCATCGTATAGCAGTATGAGCGTTGTCGTTCCTGCTCCGCCTCAATGCGGCGGTCCTCGTCGGTTGACTCTGGCAACTCGGACGGCTCCCCCGCCGCCACCTTCAAACAGTGCCTCAGG
>CAZEBQ010000509.1:0-2686 GCA_964510295.1 uncultured Anaerolineales bacterium
TCGCCGGATCGTTGGCGATGGCCGGCCGACGCCTCGACGAACGGAAGGTGCCGCTGATGGGCGTCATGGGCGCCTTCGTGTTTGCGGCCCAGATGGTGAACTTCCCGGTCCTCGCGGGCACCAGCGGTCATCTCGGAGGAGGGTTTCTCCTGGGCGTGTTGCTGGGGGCGCCCATGGCCGTCATCGTCATGGCCTCCATCCTGGTCGTCCAATCCCTGGTCTTCCAGGACGGCGGTGTGGAGGCCCTTGGCGCGAACATCTTCGTCATGGGTGTCATCCCGTGTCTGCTCGGCGCTGCGGTCAGGCGACTGTGGATGCGGCGGACCGCGCCGATCCTTGTCGAGGTGGTGACCGCCGTTGGCGGCCTCATCGGCGTCCTGGCAGGGGCGACGGGGGTCATCCTGATGCTCGCGTGGTCGGGGTCGCTTCCCGGCACGGTGACGCTGACGCATGCCCTCGGCGTGATGAACGGCGTTCACCTCATCATCGGCATCGTGGAAGGGCTGGTTTCGGTGGCGGTGATTCGATTCGTCCTCGCAACGCGGCGCGAGGCCGCCTTCGGCGCCGCGACGCTGGAGGCGGGGGAGGCGAGCCGATGACGCCATACAACCGCAACACGCTTATCGTCGGTCTTGCCGCTGCACTTGTGATAGGCGCCGTCGTGTCGTACTTCGCCTCCAGCAACCCCGACGGTCTGGAAAAGACGCAGGAGGACCTCGGCGCGGCCGCCCCCGCCCACAAGGGCCTTGTGGCGCCCCCGGTGGCGTTCAACGAATACAGCCTGAAATGGCTGGGCGAAGGTTTCTGGGGCAACGCCGTCGCAGGCGTCGTCGGCTGCCTTCTGGTCATGGGACTGCTGCTCGGTCTCGGCCACCTGCTGCGCCGCTGGCGCCACGAGACCACCGCCGACGGCGCCTCCTGACCTCCTGACGCGAGGCCGACCGTGCACCATCACATGCTTGACCATTTCGCCGGTCGTGACACACCCGTCCACCGTCTCGACCCGGCGGCCAAGACGGTGGCGCTTCTGGCGGCCATCCTGGCGACCGTCCTGGTCGGGCGCGACCATTTCCTGCCGATCCTCCCGGTAGCCGTGGCGCTCAGCGCCTACCACGTGCTGGCCCGGGCGCCGGCCTGGTACGTGGCGAAGCGGCTGCTGATGGTCTCGCCGTTTGCGGTCACCATCGTCGTCCTGTTTCCGTTCCTCGAACCGGGCCGACCCGTGTGGACGTTGCCGCTGGGAACGTGGGCGCTTGAGGTCACCGAGCAGGGGCTGCTGCGCGCCGGGCATCTGGCGGCCAGGTTCCTCCTGTGCGCCTGGGCCACCGTTCTCCTGATGGCCACAACGCGGTTCCAGGACGTGCTCCAGGCCCTCGAGCGGCTGCACGTGCCGCGGGTGTTCGTCGTGCAACTCGCGTTTCTGTACCGGTATCTGTGGATTCTACTGGACGAGGGGATGCGGCTGCGGATGGCGCGGGCGGCGCGCGACGGCGGGGCAGGGCCCTGGCGCCTGCGCCTTCAGAGCAGCGTCGGCGTCGTCGGCGTCCTCTTTCTGCGGACCTACGACCGGGCCGAACGCATCTACTGGGCCATGACCGCCAGGGGCTTTGACGGGACGCTTCACGGCACCACCGCCGCCCACATGCACCTCAAGGACTGGCTTTTCGTGGTTGCCGTGTGCGCCGCCGCCGTCGCGCTGGTCGTATGGGACGGGGTTGCTTATGGCTGAGCCGGTGCTTCAACTTGAAGACGTCCGCTACCGCTATCCGACGGGCACCGAGGCGCTTCGCGGCGTCACGTTTTCGGTCGAGGCCGGCGAACGCGTCGGACTGGTCGGGCCCAACGGGGCCGGCAAGAGCACCCTCCTGCTGGCCATGGCCGGGTTCGTGCCGGCCGAAGGGAAGATCTGCGTGGCGGGGCATCGCCTGACGCGGGGCACCGCCCGCGACGTCCGGCGGCACCTCGGCCTCGTGTTCCAGGACCCCGACAACCAGTTGTTCATGCCGCGAGTCGGCGACGACGTCGCCTTCGGACCCGTGACGATGGGCCTGGCGCCCGACGAGGTGCAGTCGCGCGTCACAGAGGCCTTGGCGGCCGTCGGCCTGGAAGGCTACGAGGCCCGCGAGCCGTATCACCTGTCGGTCGGCGAGAAACGCCGCGCGGCCCTGGCGACGGTTCTCGCTATGCGGCCGCAGATACTGGCACTCGATGAACCGTCGGCCAACCTGGACCCGCGCGGGCGGCGGATGGTCATTGAACGGCTCGCCCGTCTCTCGGCCACGCTCCTGCTCATCGGCCACGACCTCGACATGATTCTCGACGTGTGCGACCGGACCGTCATGATGGACGGCGGTCGCGTCGTCGCCGACGGGCCGTCACGCGACGTGCTCACCGACCGTAACCTCCTGGAATCGCACGGCCTCGAACTTCCCCGTTCGCTCGCCACCGGCAACGCCGAAGCCTAGGGTGGGTACTCCGCACCCACGCGGCGCACGCCACACCTCCTCAGCGTGGCTGCAAAGCACCCACCCCACAACTGCGTTTAAGGCCGTTGCCGTGGCAGTTTGGGTGACACGCCTCATCTTCACAACATGGTCACCCTTCGGGCCGACCATGCCACCCGGCGGGCCGTAAGTTCTTGTGAATAAAGGGGTTAGCCGTTTTTGCGTCTTGGCGGCTTGGCGCG
>CAZEBQ010000510.1:0-2671 GCA_964510295.1 uncultured Anaerolineales bacterium
GATGGTCGGTGGCCATGTTGTCGGCAGCGCCGGCGAGCCCATGACCACGCAACCGTGGCCATGCCACCCGGCTGTTCCTCCTACGCCATGAGACCTTCGGGCGCCGGTACCGCGGCGGGGGCGAGACTGCCGCAACCCATTCCGGCGGGGCGGGCCCAAAAACATCCGGCCGTCGGAGTTTTTCTAACCTCTTGCTTAACAAGAACTTAGCCCCCTCCCCCCCCCCCGAACGCAGAACTCCGCCCCGGCGATTTGCATTCGGCCGAAAACGTGCTATCCTATCAGGGATGGAAGGCTCCTCAGGCACACCTGGGAGGGCCACATTCGTCACACGGCCCGGCCGGGGGGTCGGCCGCGGGACCGGAATCAGAAATCTCGGAGATGTAAAGGGGTGAGAACCATGCAACGCTTTGCACCACTCGCCGTGGCTGTGATGTTCATGCTGGGCGCCGGCACGGCCGACGCACAAACCACCACCACCTACAGCGGTGAGACCGGAAAGTATAATATAGACACCTGGAACAACGCCTTCAACTGGGACAACGGCGTACCCGATGACGGCGTCTCGACACCGTGGGAGGTGGTGATCGCGGCTGGACAGCATGTCAGCCCGAACAGCCTATTAGGCGGTCCGACGCCCTTCTATACCGGCAATCTGACCTTGAACGGCAGCTCGATCCTGGAAATCGGCAATCAGGAGACGGCGGCTGACCTGTACACCCTCGGCACCGGCGTCATTACGATGAATACCGGTTCGCAGATCTACCTGAGAGTGGGCCAAACTGTAAATTTCTCCCAGACAATTACAATGGCGGGAGATGCCACGATCGACCTCTGCCCGTCAACCGGGGCTCACCACAAAACCCGCAACTTTAACGGGGCCATCAGCGGGGGCGGCGTTCTGACGATGTCAGGCAACAACGGGAACAAGGCCTACATGAACGTCGCTAGTACCTTTTCCGGCGGCTTTATCGCCGCTGCCCGCGATAGTTGGAATCTGTATGCCAAGGCCGCTGACTGTTTTGGCACAGGAGATGTGACCGTCAATCCTCGCGGTGACGGTAGAAGTGCCCAACTCTATCTCGATGTTGCCAATACAATCGCGGACACCGCAACGCTGACCCTCGATGGCAAGGGCTACAATAATGCCAATGACGATCGAATCACCATTGCCGCGGGCGTCAACGAGACGGTCAACAAACTCTACATCGAGGGTACCTCAGCCCCTGCCGGGACCTATGACAGTACAGCGCCGTGGCTTTCGGGCGCCGGGACCTTAATCGTGACGGCCTCCGACTCGACGTACACCGCGCCCACGGTTACCTCCATCGTCGATGGTTACTTCGCAACCGGACTACCGAATGAAGGCTTCAATCAAATCTGGCAGGATTTTACGTCGGTCCCTTACACAATTGATTTCCAGGGGGACATTGACGAAACCACGTTTACCGAGATCGACCTCGAAAACGCGGGTAGCGCGACGGGCGCGACCCCGGGGACGCCCACGAAGACCCTCGCCGGCCTCCTCCCGAACAGCCCCAGCGCGTTCTCCGTAGACGTCAGTCTGTCAAGCCCGTCGACGGGGACCCTGATCCTCCAGATTCCATCCGGCGCCGACGTGACAGATTCGGGGGGCACCGCCCTCGACACCACCTCGGCGATCCCCGATGACACCACCATCACCATCAATGCCGGAAACATGCCGGACGCGACCATCACGGTCGGAGGCGGCGACAGCTGGAATCAGGCCGGCAACTGGGACCAAGCCTTCGTTCCTTTCGGACCGGGTGGCGCGATCGTCGCCGCCGGGGTGACCGCCCAGGTTGCCACCGTGCCGCCCCGCTACACCGGCAGTCTGACCCTGGAGGCCGGGTCGAAGCTGGAATTCAACTTAAACAGTGAAGATGTGAGGATCTTCAATGCACTTGGCGAGGCCGGCATCACGATGAAAGACGGCACGACGATCGACATGCGCACCCCGGCGGATCCTCATTTCCCGGCCATTGAATTGGCAGGCGATGCCACGTTCACCAACACGGCAAACTGGGCCGACGGCGATACCCGCAACTTTAACGGCGCGTTCACCGGCACCGGCGATCTGACCTTTGTGGGCAGGAATAACATTACGGTCAACCTCAACGCCGCCAGCCCTGACTGGTCCGGTGACTTTAATGCCTCCGGTAGTGATTGGCGGGTCCAAGCCAATGTCACACACGCTTTGGGAAGCGGAGATGTGACCATCGACAACAAGGTCACGCTCGTTATCGACGCTCTGGACGTGATGGCCGACAGCGCAACGCTGTTTGTGACTGGCGAGAAGGACAGTAGGCGAGACTCCAAACTGATCCTGAACTTCGGCGATACCATCACTGATTTCTGGCTCGACGGTGTGCAGCAGGCCGCCGGAGACTATGACAGCACCAGCGGGCTCCTCGATATTCTCGGCAATCCCTTGGTCTCCGGCATCGGGACCTTGACCGTCCTTGGCACGGCGGTCACGTGGGACGCCGACACCCTCACCGGCGGCGCCCAGGACGGCGACGGCTGGTGGAGGGACGGCCAGGCCGACTGGTGGGACGGGTCGGATAACGCTGCCTGGAACAATGCGAGAAAGTCCGTCGCCATCTTCGGCGCCGGCAACGCCACCGCCGACCCCGTCGTGACGGTCGAC
>CAZEBQ010000511.1:0-2667 GCA_964510295.1 uncultured Anaerolineales bacterium
GGGCCCTCAAATCTGAGATCTCAAATCCGGGCCCTCAAATCTGAGATCTCGAATCTGAGATCTTGCATCTGACATAAGAGATCACACGTGCCACGGCGCCCGCATGGGCTGGTCCGCGAGGCGGTTGGCGGCGTCGTCGCCGAGGAAGCGGAGTCTCACGGGGTCGAACCTCAGTTTGCGGCCGGTGCGGATGGCGGTGTTGGCCAAGTGCACGAGGATGTTGCTCCGGAAGGCGTTCGTCTCGTTCAGGCCGAACTTGCGCCGGGTGCGCACGGACTCCATGAAGTCGGCGATCATGGGTTTGGGTTCCGGCAGCGTGGCCGGGGCGTCGCGGAGGCCGGGCGGGTCGGTCCGGAAGCCCGCGTAGATTTTGCCCTTCGGTCCCTCGATGTACGGTTTGTCTTTCGTGACGGGTTCGCCCCACTCGGTCGAGTCGAGGATGATGCGGCAACCGTCCTGATAAACAAGCGTGACGTGGCCCCACATCCTGGCCGCGTCGGGGTGGGGGGGCCACGGGGCGTGGGCCTCGACCGTCACGGGGCTCGTGTCGTCTTTGCCGAGGAAGTACTGGACCGGGTCGAGGTAGTGCTGGCCCATGTCGGCCAGGCCGCCGCCGTCGTAGTCCCAGTACCCGCGGAAACTGCCGTGCGTCCGGTGCGGATGGTATGGCTTGACGGGCGCGGGGCCCAGCCAGGCATCGTAATTGAAATGGGCCGGCACCGGCTGGGGCTGCAGGGACGGGCGGCCCATCCACATCTTTGCCTTCCAGTTGAAGCCCGTGAACCGGCTGACTCGAACCGTGAGCGGCCAGCCCAGAAGCCCTGCCTCCACGATCTGCTTGAGCGGCTTGACCGCCGTGCCGAGACCGTAGAACCCGCCATAGAGGCGGAACCACGTGTTGATGCGAAACATGCGTCTGTGGCGGTGGACGGCCTCGACGACGGGCCGGCACTCGCCGATGGTGCGGGTCATGGGTTTCTCGCACCAGATGTCGCACCCGGCCTCGGCGGCGGCAATCGTCATGACGGCGTGCCAGTGCGGCGGGGTGGCGATGTGGACGACGTCGATGTCGCCACGGTCGAGCACCTGCCGGAAATCCTGGTAACCCTTGCACGCCGCGCCGGCCCGTTTGACGGCACGGTCGAGGTGTTGGGCGTCCACGTCGCAGACGGCCAGCAGGCGGGCGGTCTTGTCGTGCTGGCAGTATCCGATGTGGCCGGAACCCATCCCGCCCACGCCGATGATGGCGTGCGTGAGCATATCGCTGGGCGAGGGTCCCGCCTCGCCGCCGAGAACATTGCGCGGCACCACCGCGACGGCGGCGGCAGCGGCGACGCCTTTCAAGGAGCGTTTCAGGAACGTGCGGCGAGAGAGCGATTCGGACAGCATGGTCTGTGGTCTCCTGCCTGGACGCACTCGGTCAACGGGTTGGTGGATTATACCGCTTGGCGCGCGTGGTTGCACCAACTTTGACGCCGCCCGCGTTTTCCGTTGCTTGACAGCCGCGTCCCGCGCGGCTACGCTGGGTGTTTGTTGTGAAGGCCTAGGTGAACCGTCGCTGGCGTTGCGTACGACACGTTTTCAGGGAGATACACAATGAGCGGTGGAATGAAGCGTCGTGAACTGCTGAAAGTGGGGGCGGCTGGGGCGGGGCTGGTCGTCCTGCGGTCCGGCATGCTGATGGGCGCAGACGCCCCCAGCAACAAACTCAACATTGCCGCCATCGGCGTGGGCGGCCGCGGCGGCGGTGACATGGGCGGCTGCAAGAGCGAGAACTTCGTCGCCCTCTGCGACGTCAACGAGAAAAACCTCGAGAAGCAGGCCAAGCGGTACCCGAAGGCCAAGACGTACGTCGATTGGCGGCGGTGCCTGGAGCAGAAAGACATCGACGCCGTCATCTGCGCCACCACCGACCACACCCACGCCTTCGTCAACACGTGGGCGCTGAATCGCGGCAAGCACGTCTACTCAGAGAAGCCGCTCGCCAACTCGGTCGAGGAGGCCCACGTGGTCCGCGAGGCGTTCCTCAAGCAGAACGGCAAGGTGGCCACGCAGATGGGCACGCAGATCCACGCCTCCGACAACTACCGCCGCATGGTTGAAATGGTGCGCGGCGGGGCCATCGGCACGCCGAAGGAGGCACGCGTCTGGTGCAGCCGCGCACCCAAAGGCGGAGGCTTCCTGCCGGAGGTCACACCCATCCCGAGCCACATCCACTGGGACCTGTGGGTCGGCCCGTCGCCGTTCCACCCGTACAACCCGGGGTACGTGGGCGGGTGCCTGAAGTGGAACCGGTTCTGGGACTTCGGCTCCGGCCAGATCGGCGACATGGGCAGCCACATGATGGACATGGCCTTCTGGGCACTCGGCCTGAGTATCCCCACCACCTGCAAGGCCGAGGGCTCCATGCCGCGCAGCGAAGCCACGTTGCCCACGTGGCTGACGGCCGAGTGGGACCACCCGGCCAGCGACTGGCGGCCGGCCGTCAAGGTCTACTGGTACGACGGCGGCAAGAAACCCGGAATGCCGTCGAAGGTCTTCAACCGCGACGAGATGTTCAAGGGCGTTATCTTCAGCGGCGACAAGGGGTACATGATCTGCGATTACGGGTTCCGCATCCTCATGCCCACCAAGGGCGACATGACCCACTACAACGCCCCGAAGACG
>CAZEBQ010000512.1:0-2660 GCA_964510295.1 uncultured Anaerolineales bacterium
GTCGGCTTGCCCTTCAGGTACCCGAGCGAAGTAAGGAACGTGTCGGCCTGGATGAGGGTCAGTTGCTTCCACGGCGGGCGGTTGAAGAAGGTGTGCGGCTGTCCGTCGGCGGTCCAGAGTTCGACGCGGTTGCCGGCTTCCTTCGACTTGGCGAGCATGGCGCGGCCGTGTTCCAGGAACTTGTCCTTCGTGCCGTAGAAGAGGATGGCCGGCGGCGTGTCCTTCGCCACGTGCAGGTTCGGCGAGATGGCCTTCACCGTTTCGTCGCCGAGCCCCGCCCCGTGCCGGCCCAGGTTCCGCAGGTCGAGCACCGGGTTGAACAGGACCAGCGCGTTCGGCTTGGACGAGACCGACGCGTCCTCACCCTTGGCGTCGAGCCCCGGCGTCATGGCGGCACAGGCGGCGATGTGACCGCCCGCCGACCCGCCCGAGGCGGCGAGGCGGTCCGGGTCGATACCCAGGTCGGCCGCCTTCTGCCGGAGCCACCGGACCGCGCTCTTGGCGTCCTCGACGCACGCATCGGGCGTGACGCCCTGCCGCGACTTCACCCGATAGTCGGCCCGGGCCGCCACCATGCCGCGCGACGCCAGGTAGGCCGCCTGGTCGGCGAACTGCTTGATCGTCCCGCCGGTCCATCCGCCGCCGAAGAAGAAGACAATGGCCGGCCGCTTGTCGGCGGCCTTCCACCCGGGCGGGAAGTGGACGGTTATCCGCAGATCGCCCTTCGGCGTCTTCTTGTACGTGTACGCCTTGGTTGCGGCAGCGCCGGCGTCGCCCTCCGGCGCCGGCGCCGCGGGCGACGCCATCGCCAGAGGGCCGACCAGCGCCAGTGTCAGCACGAGCGTTTTCATGGGTCCCTCCCTTGCTTCATTGCTCCCGACGCTTTTTTCGGACCGCATCGCGGCGCGGTGGTTCTCCTGAACCACCGTGCGCTAAAGCCCATTTTCGCCGTTCGCGGCGGGTCCCCGTTCGGCAGGCTCAGGGCAGGCTCCGACCCGCCGCGCGCGAAATGGCCTTGTAGTACTAACGCTGCGAATCGAAATGGTCGGTCAGCGGATACACCTCGCGGTTGAGCGCCCGCATCATGTCCACGAGGTCGGCGTACGGTTCGAAGCGGATGGTGACGAGCCCCTTGTTCGAATCGCGGTTCGACGGGTCGGTTTTGAGGTTTTTCGGGTCATTGTCCATGTACTTGAACCAGTGCCAGCCGACGCATGTTTTCGACTCGAGCAGCGCCAGCGTGAAGTTCTGGTAAAACCGCCCGCGGTCCTTCTGGGTGGGGACGATCCAGCCGGCGCCGGTGGTGTTGGCCATGCCGGAATCCTGGCCCTTGGTGTACCATTCGGTGATCAGGACGGGCCGGCCGGACCATCGTGTCCAGCCCGCGAGCAGGTCGGCGTCGGGCGTCCACGCGCCGTAGTAGTTGACGCCGATGGCGTCGAGGTGTTGGCCGGCGGCCCGGAAGATGGCGGGGCTGCGCTTCTCGCTTCCGTGCAGGCGCGACCCCAGGCACAGGTGGTTCGGGTCGTATTTGCGGATGGCGGATGTGGTAATGCGGAAATACGTCTCGAAGACGTGTCCGCGCCACGCCTCGCGGTCGGCGTCGGTGATGTCTTTCGCGGCGACCTTCGGCCCCTTGCGTTTGGCGAGCCACGCCTCGGCGGCGCGGCGGCCGGGGGCGAGGTCGGCTTCGCCCGCGTCCAGACGGAGGAACTTGTCCAGCAGGCTCGTGTGGCCGGGCATCTCGTTGTCCGAGAAATGGCCGACCAGCCACGGGTCGTCCTTCGACGCGGCCAGGGCGCGGGCACGCGAGTCGCAGAACGCCGGAAACTCGGGATGAAACACCGGGATGCAGTCGTCGGGGTACCCCGCGTGGCCCGGTTTCTGGTAGACGATTCTTTTCGACCGGCCGAAACTGCTCATGAAATTATGGATGAGCGTGTACGCCACCGGCCTGGCTGCGGCGCGAAGGTCGGCCGTCTGCGACCACGCGCCGGTGCCGTTGAAACCGTTTTCCCGCAGCATGGCCGTGGCGGCGTCGGACCAGGCCTTCGGGTTCCCGAACTTCGACCCGTACGCGTCCCGGACGCCCGGCGAAAGCGTGGCCCGGACGCCGCACACGCCCACGTGGATGAACAGGCACCCCTCCGGGTCGACGAGCCACCACCGGTCGCCCACCTTCTCGACGCGAAAGAAGCCGGTGGCCTTGACCTTGCGGTCGAGCCGCCCGCCGTACGTCGAGAGCGGCACCTTCCGCGCGCCCGGACGGAAGCCTGACACCCGGGCGAGCGTCCGCGTCTCGTACGTCTTCCACGCCATGTCGGGCTTGCGCTTGGCCTTGACGAGAAGCGGCTTCGGCGGGTCCGCCGCCGCGACCTGCGCGCCCGTGCAGGGCCACAGCAGGCCGAGGGCGATCACGCCGGCCAGTGGGGCTCGTGTCATGCGCGTCACTCCCGTCCGGAACCGCCTCATTCATACCATGCCGCCGCACGCTTTTCAAATGGTCAGGCGGCCCGACACGAGTTGAGCGCGGTGGGTCTCCGCACCCACCGCGCTCCAGAGCGCATCGGCGCGGTGGGTCTCCCCACCCACCGCGCCCTTTCCGCGGGGTGTGGCAAGTTTTTCTGGCGGGCCGGCGAGGGCCTCTGTCACCGGAGAGC
>CAZEBQ010000513.1:0-2655 GCA_964510295.1 uncultured Anaerolineales bacterium
CCCTGGTAGCACTTCGGCCGAGTTAGCCGGCGGCCTTGGCCGCCGCGCGCTGTTGAGGTAACACCTATGCCCGTGAAAGCCTTAGTCCTCCGGACCGCCGGCACCAACTGCGACGAGGAGACGCAATTCGCCTGGCAGCAGGCGGGCGCCGAGGCGGAACGCATCCACATCAACCGCCTCATCGAGGAACCGGCACGCTTGGCCGACTACCAGATCCTGACCATCCCCGGCGGCTTCAGTTACGGCGACGACATCGCCGCCGGCAAAATCTTCGCTAACCAGATCGTCCATCACCTGGCCGAGGTCGTCCAGGAGTTCCTGGCCGCCGACCGCCTCGTCCTCGGCATCTGCAACGGGTTCCAGGTGCTCGTCAAGTGCGGTCTGCTGCCCGGCTCCGACGGCGGCAAGGTGACGCTTGCCCAGAGGGCGACGCTCACGAGCAACGACCGCGGTCTGTTCGAGGACCGCTGGGTGCACCTGCGCGTCGATACCGACCGGTGCGTCTTTCTCGAAGAGGGCGAGGTCCTCGACATGCCCATCGCCCACGCCGAGGGCAAGTTCGTCCCCGGCAACGGCACGCCGATTGAAACGCTCGACGGTGGCGGCCAGATCGCCGTCCGATACGTGGGACCCGGCGGCGAGACCGGCGCGGGCTATCCCTGGAACCCAAACGGCTCGGTCGGCGACGTCGCCGGCCTGTGCGACCCAACCGGCCGCATCGTCGGCCTCATGCCCCACCCCGAACGCAACGTCCTCCCCTGGCACCACCCCCACTGGACCCGCCGCGGGGCGGGAGCAGAAGGTGATGGCCTGAGGGTCTTTCGGCGCGGCGTGGCGTATTTCAAGTAAGGGGAGCAACTCGGCTTCCCCAAACCCCGTGTCGAAAACCCCATCTGAAACCGCTTGTTTGTGTTGGCCGTGCCCGGAGTTCGGTTTCATACCAAGTGCTTCTGTGCCACCTCCCGCAACTCGCACATTCGCTTAATGAGCCAGTCGATGGCCTCTTGGCGATACTCGGCGTCCAACTCAAGTCGGTCTCTGTCACACTCTCGGTACACTGCCACGCGACTGGACTTGCGCTCATCAAGCCGCTCCCACGACAAGTCGCCTGTGACCAAGGACTGGATGCGATCACTCTTGGTCTGGAGATCATCAAACATCTGCTTGTTCGTCTCGCGGTCTCCAGTCTCCATAATCACTTCTGCCCGGAGGCGGCCCCCCTGAGCGAAGCTGGCGGTAACGTGGATCCCGCCTCGACCAACTGAAAACGGAAACCAATGGTCGCCCGAGGGCGTACGGTTCTCAGCCCAGGAGTGCCCGGCCCGGAGCAGCGCCTCACGCAGTTCAGTCCAGAATCGCCTGTTGGCGTCCTTTCGCTTCTGCTCCGCGGCGCTTACACCGCCTCCCGACCTGCGCCCCGGCTTTCTTGCACGCCCACCGAAAAACTCATGTATCGCTGGTGCTGGCACGATTCGCTGCAGTTCCAAGTAAACAATATCGCCTTGCTTCTCGCCGAGATGTTGGTCCCGTACAGCCCTGGCCCGCACACAAGTCACCCGCACGCTGAACTCCTCGGCAAGCCAGTTTGCCGTGATGAGCACATCCGGTTCATAGTCCTCGGCGACCAAGATACAACGTTGCGAGCGGTTGATATCGTCCAACTCGACTTCCTGCTCACGCAGGTCTTCACTGGCTTCTTCCAGATTCTCTTGGTCCATATCCTTGCATTTGGCGTAGTGGCGGATGACATCTTCGGGAGACCATTCCGCCAGCATAGCGGCATAGTGGAGGGCCTGGAGAAGTTGGTATTTGTCCCGCCCACGCTTGAGTTCCACAACGACCAGCGAACCGTCCTCAGCATCCAAGGCGACAATGTCAGCTCGATCGGCCACGACGTCATTCGGTCGGACTTCGCTCCCAATCACGAGCAAATTCGGCTCCCCAATCTCTTCGAAAAACGCGTTAGGTGATTGCAGGATCAACTTCTGGAAGTCATACCGTTCCTGAATCTTGGCATCCGCGAATGACACCTTATCGAGTCGCTTCATACGCAACTGCCCAAGTTCGCATCGCAACATATTGCCCTCCTTGCGAAAACAGAGCAAAAGTAGGCACCCATCCCTCTCCCTTGACAGGAGAGGAAGACTGGCATGGATGTTTTCGACAAAGCAAGACAAATGCCGATTATTACTCCTTCGCTCGCTTTTACCCCAGGAGGCGCTCGACGTGCTCGACGACTTGGCTCACCTCGCGAATCACCGCCGCCCGGTCGAGATCGGGAACCAATTCCTCAAACACATCGTATCTGAATTGTGCGGCAAACGCCGTGAGATAAATCAACTGCGCGAACCTCTCTGGGACAGTCTGCCCTCGCTCCGCCAAGAGGGCGAACAACTCCTCGAGGTCGTGTATCTTGGGGTAGTCTCCCCCCGCGAGTGTGAGCCATGCCTTCAACGCTTTCTCCACGGATTGCTGGGCATGGAATCCGAAAATGGCTGTCGTGAATTCAGGCAAGCCTTTCATCGCTCTCAGTGCGGCCAAATCGTGCTTGGCAAGCGTCAGCATCATTGCGGCGTGTTCACGGTCGTTCATACAGTGGCCGCCCTTCTCGAAGGCATCGTGCAATGATATGATTCAGAGAGTCCTTCCAGTAAG
>CAZEBQ010000514.1:0-2653 GCA_964510295.1 uncultured Anaerolineales bacterium
GCCGGGCATAAAGCCCGGCGCTACAACCGCCTGCGCTCGCCAGAAAAACTTGCCATCCGCCTGGTGGCCTTCCCAGGCCACCAGGAACAGGCATCAACGGCGTTCGCGGCGGCCTGGGAAGGCCGCCGCGCGGAACGTGGCGTCGTCGTACTACGCTGGGCCCTCGGGCGCCTTCGCCTTGATGTCAGACCGAAAGAAGAGCGCCAGCCCAAGCGTGGCCACCAGCCCGATCGCCGCCAGAACGTACCAGAAAGCCACGTAGTCGATTCCCGCAGGGGCACCGGGCTCGATGCCCGCTACCGCAAACCAGCGGGCGAGGCGGCCGTTCAGCCAGCCGCCCAGGATCGGCCCTCCCCCGCCGATGACCAGACCAAACACCTGCTGGGCCGAGTGGCGAATGTCGGCCTCGGCCAGGTGGTCCACATAGATGTACGATGCCGCCAGAAAACACGCGAAACAGACACCGTGCAGCGACTGGCTGGCCACAACCACACCAACCGGCAACCCCGGCGTGCCGAAGATGAGGTACCGCAAAAAGTACGCCGCCCCGCCGATAACCAGCACCCACCGGAACCCCAGCCGCTTCAGCATCATGCCCAGGACGATCATCATGAAGATCTCGCCGATCTGGCCCAGGCTCATGGCCGGCAGGATGTCGGCGTCGCGCAGACCGATACGCGACAGAAACGTGCCGGTCTGCATGAAGTAGATCTGGTGGATGGGCAGAAACAGCAGCCCCGTCACCATCAGGACCACGAACGACGGTTTCCGGAACAGCCCGAAGGCCTTCAGGAACGCCCACGGCACCGCCGCCTTCCGTTTGGGCGGCGTGTTGGGCAGCGTCAGGCAGTAGAGGCCGTAGCAGACCGCGATGATGCCCGCCGCCCTCAAGGCGTCGACCAGCCGTGACGTCACACCAGCGACCTCGCTGCCGGCCAGGAACGGCGGCTTCCACGTGAAGCCCAGGCCCGTCTGGAGCCAGACCATCGGAAAGACCCACGCCACCACCACCCAACCGAGCGTCCCCCAGACGCGGACCCGCGGGAACTGGCGGTCCGGGTCGGTCATGTGGGCAAAGGCCAGCGAGTTCGAGAGCATCATCGTCGGCGTGTAGACGATGGCGTATGCGATCGAGAGGATGAGCCACGGGCCGAACTCCGTCTGCGAGGCCGTCACGTAGATGATGATGCCCGCCGCAATCAGCATGACCCCCATGACCCGTTCGGTCGAGAACCAGCGGTCGGCGATCTGGCCCACCAGAAGCGGCGCCGCCAGGGCACCGATGGTCGCGGCCAACCCCATGACCAGGCCGAGTTCGGCGTTCGAGAACCCCAGACCGCCTTCAGCCTGCGGCGCCAGAAGGTACCGACCCAGAACCGGCACCCAGATGCCCGGCAAGGCGTATTGCAGAAACATCATGATCGACAGACGCGCGCCGAGCCAGCGCGGCCCGGCGCCCCGGTCAGGCAACATGGCAGCGATGTCGGCGGTCATCCGCGTCCCCTTGACACGTGCGCTTTTCAATCCTCGAACCGGACCGCCTTGAACGCCTTCATCTGCTCGGTGATGGCCGTCTCGGTGGGCAGGCGTTCCATGCTGGAGGCGCCGTAGAATCCGTGGACGCCGTCGGTCTGCCGCAGGACGTACTCGGCGTCGTCGGGCATCGAGATGGGGCCGCCGTGGCAGAGGCAGATCACGTCGGGATTGGCCGACTTGGCGGCATCGCAGATGCCCTGGACCCTGGCGGGCGCCTCTTCGAGCGTCAGCGCGGTGGTTGCGCCGATCGAACCCTTGGTGGTCAGGCCCATGTGGGCGACGATGATGTCGGCCCCGGCCTCGGCCATCTGCGCCCCGTCGTCGGGGCAGAAAGCGTAGGGCGTCGTCAGGAGGTCCATCGCGTGGGCCGTCCGGATCATCTCGACCTCCAGGGCGTATCCCATGCCGGTCTCTTCGAGGTTCTGCCGGAAGGTGCCGTCAATCAGGCCGACCGTCGGGAAGTTCTGGACGCCCGCGAATCCGGCTTCCCGCACCTGCCGCAGGAACACCGGCATCTGCCGAAACGGGTCCGTGCCGCACACACCCGCCAGGACGGGCGTGTCCTTGACAACGGTCAGGACCTCGGCGGCCATGTCCATGACGATGGCGTTGGCGTCGCCGTAGGGCATGAGGCCGGCGAGCGACCCGCGTCCGGCCATGCGGAATCGTCCGGAATTGTAGATGACGATGAGGTCCACACCGCCGGCCTCCTCGAACTTGGCGCTGATGCCCGTGCCCGCGCCGCCGCCGATGATCGGCACGCCGTCGTGGATGTGTTTGCGAAGCCTGTCGAGGATCTCTTGTCGCGTCAGCGGCATGGTCTCGTCTCCTTCGCCACGGAGCCCGTAGGCCGGGGCGCGCCCCGGCAGCGGTGCCGGTAACCATCGCCGGGGCGGCGCGTTGCTCTGCCCCGGCCTACGCTACTTCGCCTTTTTGTCCGCCTGGTGGCCTTCCCAGGCCACCAGGAACGCCTCCCAGACCCTTTCGCGGCGGCCTGGGAAGGCCGCCGCGCGGAACATGAGACCTTTCAGCGAGGCCCTTGCTCGGCCGGGAAAAAAGCGGGTCAGGGCCACTTGGCGGTCAAACCGGGGCCGTTTCCGGTTTGACCAGCCAAGAG
>CAZEBQ010000515.1:0-2649 GCA_964510295.1 uncultured Anaerolineales bacterium
CCGGGGTTGATGGCCGGGCCGTCGGGTCGCTGCGCGCGCAGGTGGAAGAAGTCGGGCAGCAGGCCCTGGCGATCCTTGTCGTTCTGCTTCCAGGAGTGCTGGATGCCGGCGGCCGTAATGCCGTCAGCCAACCGCCGCCACGAACCGTCCGGGTCGTGCGCCGCGAACCGGTACAGGGCGTCGGCGTACACCAGGCCGCACCACTGGACCGGCCGCCCGAACCAGACGGGCGCCCGCCAGTTCGTCGCCCCGTAGACGGCGATCGTGCTGTACGGGCCGACCTTGCCCGCGGTCGGGTTGACGAGGTAGACGAAGGGCACGCCCGTCCACGCCCAGTAGCGGGCCTGGTCGAGGAAGTGCTTCTCGCCCGTGATTTCGTAGCCGAGCGTGTAGGCCCGCAGCATGTTGGCCGAGGCGAGGATATCGGGCGTGTGGAGCGGCACTTCCCACGTCTGGGCGCCGCGCGGAACGGTGTTCTGGAACTTGTCGAGCGCCCTGAGGACACCCAGACCGTCCTTGATGAGGTCCGGGTCGCCGCAGAAGACGGCCGCCTCCAGGACGTCCTTCACGACCCGGGCCGTCAGCCCGTTGGCGTCGGGCGTGAAATGGGTGCTGCCGAAGTCGGGTTTGCCCTTGGCCTGCCGATACAGGATGCGGCCGTCGGGCTCGAAGCGTCTCAAGGCGCCCCGGGCCGACCCCCGCGCCCGCTCGATCGCCTCCGCCACGTGTCCGTAGACGAGCGGCGCCACGGGGTAGCGAACGTGCGAGACGGCGGAGTGGTAGTAGTTCTGTGGATTGACGCGCGCCAGCGCCGCCGTGGCCGCCTTCCGCAGCCGCGCCGCCAGCGCGGCATCCTTCGCACGCAGCGCGAGGTGGTTCATCCAGACGGCCGCATCGGCGGCCGGCTGGGGTCCAAAGTTCGGCCAGAAGGCATGGCGGTAGAGGTCGCCTTCGCGGATCTTCGAGTCGAGCCATCCGGCCGCCGCCAGCCGCACGTAGCCGCCCGTATCGAGACCCGTCTCGGGCACGGGCGGCAGGCCGCGCAACGCGACGTACTGCCCGACGGCCGGAATCACCGTCTTGCCCTTGCCGCCGATGACGGTGGCCTTGAGGACGAGCGGTTCGCCAGCCTCCAGCCGCGCGCTGCCGTACGGCATAAGGCTTCCCTCGGGCCGGTTCTCCCTGTCGGAGCCGGGGAAGACGAGCCCCATGACGTGGCCGCCCGTGCCGAACAGCCGGTCGGGCGAATCGAAGACCGCCGCGAAGCGCGCATCAGGCTCCCACACCAGGCCCACGTACCGGTCCTTCGCCTGGATGGCCATCAGGGGGAACGTGATCTTGAGCGAGTCCGGCACCTGCCGTTTCGACTCGGGTCCCCGGATGTCGGCCTCGCTGCTCGACGGCTCGTTCGCCAGGTACTCAAGGCCCGCAAACAGCCCCTGCCCCTTCTCTTTGCCGAAGGACCCGGCGCCCGGGGCGAGGAAGAACATCGGCAGGAAGACGACGTCGCGCGGCCGGTCTACGGTGACTTTGACGCTTGCGTCCACGGCCCCCGTCTGCCGGCCCGGCGCAAACGTCCACGCCATGTGCCACGTCGCGCCGTCGGCATCGCGAAGGGTGTGGCCGGCGGGCATCCATCTCGGCCGGCCGTCCTGCACGTAACCGATGAGCGAGGGCGTCAGGCCCGTCGCCATCGGCTCGCCGGCAACCTCGACCACGAAGTCGCCCGGCGACGCCTTGCCGTGGTGCAGCACGAGGTCGCCGGAGCGCACGGCGACGGCCTCACCCGTCAGCGTCGGCGGCGCCGGTTTCGGCCACGTCGGTTCGGGATACAGGATGCGCGGCTGGAAGCGCATCCAGGCGATGACGGCACGGCCGGTCGAGCCGGGCGGGTCGATGCGGAAATGCGTCTTCGGGCCCAGCGCCGGCACCGGCACCCGTTTCTCGACCCAGCCGGTCGTCGGAACGGCGAAGCGGACGCTGTTGGCCTCCGAGATGCTGAGCCGGCGGTTCCAGAAGAAGACCTGGCACATGCCGGGCTGGGTGGCCTTCAGACGCATGCGGAGCCAGAGTTTGGTGTCGCCGGGCAGGTCGAGGGCCGGCCCGTTGGTGTACGGGTCGTCTCCGCTGATCTCGATAACCAGGCCCTCGCGCGTGCCCTCGAGGCGCGAGATGCCGTGCGCCGGGTGCCAGCCGCGCGCCGCGCCCGGCAGGGTGAAGTTGAAGCCGGGGGGCGAGGGGCTCGTCGCAGCGGGCGACGTTGAGGCTGAGGCCAGGAGCAGCGTGGCGATAAGGCCAACGGGAAAGGCGAGTGGTCGCGGCAACGGCAGCCTCCTCGGATTGGGGTTCATCGTACGGGTACGTGCCCCGCCGCTCCCGCGGCGGGCTCGGCGGCGCCGGGGTCGGTGGCGCTCAGCGGATTGGCCGCCGCCCCGGTGACAGGAACCTGAGCCGATGATAGGGCGCCGGCGGCGCCAACGCAACACGGCACGGGGTTCCTTGCGTCGAGCCGGGCGAAACGGTAGCCTGACCGGTGTATGGCACATCCGCGACAACATTGGGAGCCTGGGCATTCCTGTCCGAGTCCCTCGGGATTGGTGCGCGGCGGGTCGGAGCCTGCCCTGAGCCTGTCGAACGGGTACCCGCCGC
>CAZEBQ010000516.1:0-2646 GCA_964510295.1 uncultured Anaerolineales bacterium
CGGTTTGACCGCCAAGTGGCCCTGACCCGCTTTTCCCCCGGCCGACGGGCGGCCTCGCTGAGAGGTCTCATAGCGTTGTAGGGTTAGGACACAGCGGCTACGCGAGGAGCCGAGGTTCGGCTGCTTTGGCGACCTCGGCTTCGACGCGTTTGACCGCATGCCGCGCGTAGGCCTCCGACAGTTCCACGCCGACCCACCGTCGGCCGTTGCGTGCGGCCGCCGCCAGCGTGGTGCCGCTGCCGGCGAAGGGGTCGAGCACCACGTCGTCCGGGTCCGAGCACGCCAGAATGATCCGCTCCAGCAGTTTGACCGGCATCTGGCACGGATGCCAGCCCACCCGTTCCTTGAACGTGCCGCACACCCGCGAGAACGTCCACACGTCGTCGGGCAACTTGCCTTTCGGGTTGGCCCGCTTGTCGTTGTATTTCAGTTGCCGGTCGCTCTTGACGCGGAGGCGCGGGTCGGCGGCGTTGAAGGTGAAGTCGCCCGGATCCTTGACGAAATAGAGCAGGTGAGCGTGGCCGCGGTTGAACTTGGCCTTGCAGTTCTGGCCGAACGTGTAGTGCCAGATGACCCAGTTCCGCAGTGTGGCGTGCGGCCGCATCATCACGCGGATCTCCGCCGCATACTCGTCGCCGATGGCCACCCACAGCGTGCCGTTCGGCTTCAGAACCCGAAGACATGCCTCCAGCCAGGCACGCGACCACTCGAGGTACTCCTGCGGCGCCCGGTCGTCGTGGTACGCATCGTACTCGTACCCGATGTTGAACGGCGGGTCGGCGAACACGAGGTCGACGCAGCCTTCGGGCCACGTGGGCAGGATTTCCAGCACGTCGCCGTGAACGATGGTGCCGAGTGGCGGCACGTCAGCCATGCGCGTCATCCCCAACCGGTTGCGGCCCCCGGGCGATGCTGCCCTGCGCCAGAGTTCTTTACAATGCCGACGCTGGGATTATAATCGCCTGGGTGGCGGCTGCAACGCAAGAATTCGCCGTCGGCCGGCGGGTGGCATGGCCACGCGCCTCTGCGTGGCCATGTTTATTGACTGCGGCTGAAGGGACTGATGGCTGATGCGCAGGTTGTCCTCTTCGGTATTTCCGACTTGCCTTGCTCTGGTTCTCCTGACGTGGCCCCCCTGCGCGCCGGCCGCCGGGCCGAGCGCCGCCGTCGAGACGCTGCGGGCCGACATCGACAAGATCCTCGCCGCTGCAGGTCTCGGAAAGACCACCGTGGCGGTCCACGCCGTGGCGCTGGCGGCCCCGCCCGACCATGCCCGCAGCCTCATCCTCTACAGCCTGCGGCCGGACGTGCCGCTCATCCCGGCGAGCACGATGAAACTCGTGACCACCGCCGCCTGCTTCGACCGCCTGGGCCCGGGGTGGCGCATCCGGACCCACGTCGGCCGCATCCCGTCGCCGGGCAGGAAGGGGGCGTGGGACCTGGCGGTGATCGGCGGCGGGGACCCGAACTTCTCCGGCCGCTTTTACGGCGGCGACACCGTCGGCGCCTTCCGGCGATGGGCCGAGGTCCTCGCCGGCCGCCGCGTCACCGCCGTCCGGCGGGTCATCCTCGACGACACGCTCTTCGACACCGTCCTCGTCCATCCGAGTTGGCCGGCGAGCCAGCGCGCCGAGTGGTACGAGGCGCCCGCCGCCGCACTCTCCATCAACGACAACTGTTTGAACGTTCACGTGTCGCCGGGCAAGGTGGGCGGGCCCGCACGCGTGTGGGTCGAGCCGCCCGGTGGCGTCGCACGCATCACCGGCAAAATCCTGACCGTCGCCGACCGCAAGGCCCACCGCTTCAGCCTCGAACGGGTGGTGGACGGGTCGGGTCTCGTGATCCGCGCCGCCGGCCGGTACTGGAGCAAGGCGCCGGCGGCGGCCGAGCTCCGCACCCTCGACGATCCCACGCGCGTCTTCGGGGCGGCGCTCGTCCACACGCTCCGCCAGTCGGGTATCGAGGTGGCGGGGCCGGTGGTGCGTGGGCGGCTGGCGGCGCCCGACGGTGCCGCGCGGCAGGATTTCGTCTGCGACTTCGTGCACACGTCGCGCCTGGACACCACCATCGCCGTCGCCAACAAGCGGAGCCTGGGGATGTACGCCGAATGTCTGCTGAAACTGCTCGGCGCCTACGCTCTCACGCCGCACGTCACCACGCCGCTGCCGCCGCGCCAGGGTTCGTGGGAGAGCGGCACGGAAGAGGTCCGCCGCTGGCTGACGGGGCGCGGCGTGCCGAGCGCCGGATGCGTCTTCGACGACGGGTCCGGCCTGTCGCGCGAGAACCGCCTGACGGCCTTCACCATGACGCACCTGCTGGGGCTGATGCACCGGCTCTACGGGCCGCAGTGGGTCCAGACGCTTTCCGCCGCCGGCCGCGACGGCAGCCTCCGCAAACGCATGCGCCACACCGCCGCCGACGGACATGTCTACGGCAAGACCGGCTACATTCGCGGCGTGAGCGCCCTCTCGGGCTACGTCTACGCCGCCGGCGGCCGCGTCGTCACCTACTCCATCCTGATGAACAACCTACCCTCCGGCGCCCTCTGGAAAGCACGGCTCGCCCAGGACAAGATCTGCATCCGGCTGGCGGGCTTCTGAGATGTGAGATCTTCGATTTCAGATCTCAGAATGTCCGCCGGGGCGC
>CAZEBQ010000517.1:0-2642 GCA_964510295.1 uncultured Anaerolineales bacterium
GAGGCTCATGATGCGACGGCATACCCCGGTCCGGCGATACTTGACGGCGTTCGACACGGCCCGTCTGCCGCAGGTCTTCACCGACGTGCTGATCCTCGGCAGCGGTGTGGCGGCGTTGCGGGCGGCGATTGAGATGACCGCGACGTTGCACGTCACGATGCTGACGAAGCGCGATGCGACCGATTCGAACAGTTTCCACGCCCAGGGCGGGATTGCGGCCGCCGTCGCCGACGAAGACTCCCTCGAGAGCCACGTGGCCGACACCCTTGCCACAGGCTGCGGCTTGTCGGACGAGGCGGTCGTCCGGCAGGTGGTTGGGGGGGCGCCGGGGTGCATCCGCGAACTCGTCGATTGGGGCGCCGAGTTCGACAAGGCCGACGGCCGGATCACCGTCGGACGGGAGGGCGGGCACTCTGCGGCTCGCATCATCCATGCGCGCGGCGACGAGACCGGCAAGGAAATCACCGCCACCCTCCTCGAGGAGGCCGGCAAGAACGGCCTGATCGACCTGCGCGACCGGACGTTTGTTGTTGATCTGTTGATGATTGACGGGGCGGTCGTCGGCGTTCTGGCGTGGCACGCCCAACACGGGATGCTGGTCGTGCGTGCCCGGCGGACCGTGCTCGCGACGGGCGGCCTGGGCCGCGTCTACCGCGAGTCGACGAATCCCGAGGTGGCCACCGGCGACGGTCTGGCGATGGCCTGCCGGGCGGGGGCGGTGCTGAGCGACCTGGAGTTCGTCCAGTTCCATCCGACCACGCTTTATATTGCCGGGGCCAGCCGCCATCTTATCTCCGAGACGGTGCGCGGCGAGGGGGGCAAACTGGTGGACAAGGCCGGCGACTCGTTCATGCACGGCTACCACGAGATGGCCGACCTGGCGCCGCGCGACGTCGTCAGCCGCGCTATCCTCGATCACATGCGCGCCACGGGGGCCACGAACGTCTTTCTCGACCTGACGGGGCTGGGGCCGGGCGTGCGCGAGCGTTTTCCCGGCATCGCGTCGGCGTGCGCCCAGTTCGACATCGACATCGCCGTCGACCGGATCCCGGTGCGCCCGAGCGCGCACTACATGGTGGGCGGCGTCCGGGTGGATGCGGTGGGACGCACCAGCCTGCGGCGGCTGTATGCCTGCGGTGAGGTGTCGTCGACGTGGCTGCACGGGGCGAACCGGCTCGGGTCGAACAGCCTGCTCGAAGGGCTGGTCTACGGCCGCATCATCGGCCGCCACATCGTCGAGGAACTGACCGGCGGCTCGGCCGACGACGCAGAGGAGGGCGGGACGCCCGAACGGATCACGAGCGACGTCTCCCGCTCGACGCGCGGTGAACTGCACCTGCCGGACGTGGGCGACAGCCTTCGGTCGCTCATGTGGCGGTACGTGGGAATCGTCCGCAACGAAGAGGACCTGACCGAGGCCGACGCCCTCATCGAGTTCTGGCAGAGTTACGTCCTGGACAAGGTGTTTGAGGCGCCCGGCGGGTGGGAACTGCAAAACATGTTGACCCTCGGCCACCTCATGGCCCACGCGGCGCTGCTGCGGACCGAGACGCGCGGCGTGCATTACCGGTCGGACTACCCCGAACGCGACGACGCGCACTGGGCCAGGCACATCCTGGCGGCGCGCAACGCCGAGCCGTGGTTCGAGTAGCGCCTTTTCGATTTCAGATTTGCGATTTCAGATTGCAACGGCGCAGCGGTCCGGTTAGAGCAGTTCATGACTGAATGTAGCGGAGGCTCGTATGTTCCGCGCGGCGGCCTTCCCAGGCCGCCGCGAACGCAGTTTATGCCTATTCCCGAACGCAGTTTATGCCTATTCCTGGTGGTCTGGGAAGGCCACCAGGCGGGCAAAAAGGCGAAGTAGCGTTGTAGGATTAGCCGCCGTGGCGGGCCCGGCGCGGGTGTGTGCCGGGTGTTGGAGGGCGGGCCGTGTCTGAGGCGTTGGAGCGAGGGCGGGCCGTGTCCGAAGAGATCGAGGCAAAGGTCCGCATCGCCGACCCCGAGGCGTTTCGCCGCCGCATGGCCGACCTCGCCCGGTCGGCCGGCGAGACCGTCTTCGAGGTCAACCGCCTGTTCGACGATTCGGAAGGGTCGCTCCGCGAGCGGGGGTCGGCCCTGCGGGTGCGGGAAGAGTTCCGTCTGCCGGACGGTGTGCGGCTGCGGACGGTCCTCACGTTCAAGGGTCCGGTTGCCCCCGGCCGTTTGAAACGGCGGCCGGAGTTGGAACTGGAGGTTGAGGCGGCCGAGCCGCTTGTCGAGATCTTCGAGGCCCTGGGTCTGTCGGAGGTGTTCCGGTACGAGAAACGCCGGACGCCTTATCGCGGCGGCGCGTGCGAGGTGGTTCTTGACCAGGTGCCGCACCTCGGCTGGTTCGCCGAGGTCGAGGGTCCGACCGAGGAGGCCGTTCTGGCCGACCTGGCCGAGTTGGGCTTCGCCGATGCGTCCTCTATCCGCGCCAGTTACATTCGCCTGCTGCACGACCATCTTGAATCGCTCGGCCGCGACCCGGCGCGGGCCGTGTTTGAGGAATGACGTGGCGGGCCGGGGAGCGCGGGCCGTGTTTGAGGAATGACGCGGCGGGCCGGGGGTACGTGTTTAGCGTTGTCATTCCGAGCGAGCGAAGCGAGTCGAGGAATCTCGCC
>CAZEBQ010000518.1:0-2613 GCA_964510295.1 uncultured Anaerolineales bacterium
CGCCGCCAACGGCCGCCGGGCATAAAGCCCGGCGCTACAACCGCCTGCGCTCGCCGGAAAAACCGGCCACCTCCGTGGAACGGCGGATCGTGGCATGCCCGTCGCGGCATTGACCGCCCGGCGCGGCGGTGGTACCTTCACGGGGACCCGGCACACCGGTGGCCGGTCACACTCGGGCACGTCTACGGAGGCACGACGATGCACCACGTTCTCTTCGGCCTTGCGATCGGGCTGTCGGCGACGACGACGCTGGGTTGCGGTCCCGTTCAGCGAGGGCCCGTCGTTGCGAACAAGGCGCCGGCCGAACTCGAGGCGTTCGCGTACGGCCGCGTGACGCTCCTGCCCGGACCGCTGAAGGACGCCTTCGAGCGGAACCGGCGGTACCTGCATAGCCTCACGCCCGACCGGTACCTGTGGACGTTCCGCAAGACGGCCGACCTGCCGACGCCGGAGGAGCCGTACGGCGGGTGGGAGGCGCCGAAGGGCGAACTCCGCGGCCACTCGATCGGGCATTACCTCTCGGCGTGCGCCCGTGTCATCGCCCAGGACGGCGACCCGGTGCTCAAGGCAAGCGCCGATTACACCGTGGCCGAACTCGCCAAGTGCCAGGCCAAACACGCAGGCGGGTATCTGTCGGCGTATCCGGAGGAGTTCTTCGACCGTCTGGAGGCCCGCAAGAAGGTCTGGGCCCCGTACTACACGGTCCACAAGATCATGCTCGGCCTCTGGGAGATGTACGCTTACACCGGCAACGGCCAGGCCCTGGACGTCTTGCGGAAGATGGCCGACTATTTCAAGGGCCGCTGCGACACATTCGACGACGCGCACATGCAGCGCGTGCTGGATACCGAGTTCGGCGGCATGCAGGAGGTGCTTCTGAACCTGTACGCCTCGACGGGCGAGCAGGCGTATCTGGATTTCGCCCGGCGATTCGAGCACCGCTCGTTCGTGAACCCCCTTCGCGAGGGCAAAGACAATCTGGCCGGCCGCCACGCCAACACGCACATCCCCAAGATCGCCGGCGAGGCCCGGGCCTACGAACTCACCGCCGAGGCGGCCTACCGCAAGACGGTCGAGTTCTTCTGCGACCGCGTTGCGACGACACGCTCCTACGCAACGGGCGGCAGCAACCGCGGCGAGCACTGGGGCAAGCCCGACGAACTCGCCGGCACCCTCGGCGCCCACAACCAGGAGTTCTGCACCAGTTACAACTGGCAGAAAATCTGCCGCTACCTCCTCCGCTGGACCGGCGACGCCCGGTACGCCGACATGCTCGAACGCTCGTTCTACAACGGTATCCTCGTCAGCCAGCATCCCGAGACCGGCATGCTCATCTACTTCCTGCCGCTCGGAACCGGGTTCCGCAAAAGCCACGGCTCGCCTTTCGCAACCTTCACGTGCTGCTACGGGACGGGCATCCAGGCCTACGCCAGTCTGGCCGACGACCTCTACTTTCACGCCGACGGCGCGCTCTACGTCAACCTCTACACGCCGTCAGCGGTCCTCTGGGACGGGCCCGGCGGCGCCGTCCGCGTCTCGCAGGAGACAACGTACCCGGACGGCGGCCACGTGCGGGTGAAGGTGGCGCCGGCCAAGCCGGCCGAGTTCGCCCTGGTGCTGCGCATCCCCTGGTGGGTGACCCAAGCGGTGGGCGTCACCATCAACGGCAAACCGTACGCCGGGGCCGGGAAGGCGAAGCCGGGGTCGTGGCTGCCCATCGCGCGGCAGTGGAACGACGGCGACGTGGTCGAACTCGCGCTGCCGATGACGCTGCACACCGAACCCATCAACGACGACCCGGCGCTGGCGGCCGTCATGTACGGGCCGCTCGTCCTGGCGGGGCTGCTCGACGAGACCGCACCGAAGCCGGATGAGCCGACGCCCGTCTTCACGGGCAACCTCAACGACCCGGCCGCGTGGCTCGCCATGACGGCCGCCAAGCCGGTGACGTTTCGGACGCGCGGCCAGCCGGCGGACATGACGTTCATTCCGATTCATCGGGTGGTGGACGAATCGTACGGCGTGTACTGGCGCTTTGCGAAGCCGGGCTCGAAGGCGCTGGCCGCGTACGAGGCGGACGTCGAGCGGATCCGCAGCCGCGCGCGGCGGACCATCGACTCGGTCGCCATCGGCAACGCGGCCTCGGAGAAGGCCCACGACCTGAAGGGCGAGAACACCCAGTCCGGGCCGCACCACGCCGGCACGTGGCGGCACGCGGGCAAGGGCGGGTTCTTCAGTTATCGCCTCCGTCTCGATCCGAAGGCCGACGCCGTCCTGGCCGTCACCTACTGGGGCAGCGACACGGGAAACCGCATCTTCGACATCCTGGCCGGCGGCGAACGCCTCGCCACGCAGACGCTCAATAAGGACCGGCCCGGGCGGCTGTTTGTGGTCGAGTACCCCCTGCCGCGCAGGCTGACCCAGGGCAAGAAGGCAATCGTGATTCGCTTCCAGCCCAGCGGCAAGGGGACGATGGCCGGGGGCGTGTTCGCCCTGGCGGTGCTCCGGAAGGAGTAGGCGGCGGACTACGCCGATGCAGGACCTCTCGCGGCGGCCTGGGCGTACGTGTTTAGCGGGGTGGCACGGCCCTTGGGCCGTGCAGTCGCCCTCGGC
>CAZEBQ010000519.1:0-2545 GCA_964510295.1 uncultured Anaerolineales bacterium
CAACGCCGTCGTGGATGACCAGGGTGGGCGTGGACCAGGAGAGCCGGCTCCTCGCAACCGGGCGCCGGCTGCGCCACAACTCCTTGCCTGCGATGGCATCGAGACAGAGCACATGCGAGACGGTCTGAAGGCAGACCCTTCCATCGTCGACCGCCATAGTCGTGGGCATGATCTGGCCGGAAGCCTTGAATTCCCGCTTCCAGAGCAACTCACCGGAGCCGGTCTTTATCGCGACGATCCGCTGCATGCCGTACATGGAAATCGGCTTGCGCGGAAAGCGATACCAGATCTTCAGCGTCGGGGAGGTCCGGTTGATCCACGCCTTCCGCTCCTCGTGTTGGGCGGCGGTCATATCGTCGGCGAGCACATAGAGCGCCCCGCCTGTCAGAAGCAGTTCGCGCGCGCCGCCGGTGCCGGCAAGGGTCGTGACCTGCCTTCCGGTCGGGGCATCGAGGACCGTAACCGGCTCCCCGTAACCGAGGGAGACATAGACCCGGTCACCCGTTGCCACAATGCGCCGCCCGATCTCCGGTGGGCCGCTGCGAAAACCCCGAAGGTGAGATTCCCAGTTCGTTATGGGCTTCTTCCATAGCAGCACGCCGCTGAAGGCGTCCCTGGCCACCAGTTTCCACTTAGGCGGCAGGAAGACCGAACTGATGGGGCCCTCGTCGATGATGTAGAAGACCCGTCCGCCGGCCGTGACCATCGCGCTGATGCTCGCGAAGTGCTCGTGGCTCCTGGCGTACTCGGGCCCGCAGGTCCAACGCAGGCCACGCGGCGGGGCGACTACCGTGTCATTCGATACGGCGTGGTTCGAGGCGTCGTGGCGATCGTGGGTCCACTCGTCCAGTTCCGCTGGCCAGGGCTTGCGGGTGATCTCGATTCTCTCCTTCCGAGCATCCGCCATGACTCCCAGGGGGGCGAGCACCCGCGTTATCTCATCCTCGGAAATCTGCCCGGTGTCACCCGTGACGACAATCAGATTGACCAGGTTGTCTACGTACGGCAGTCGCGATCCCTCCAATCGGGCTGCGGTGACGGAACCGTAAAGCCCCTTTTCTCGCAAGTACCTCCTGGCATCCGCGACCTTGCCAGGATCGCGATCCAGGCCCTGGACCAGGTACGAATTGCCTGCCCGCAACCGGGCCAGCAGCGCCGCCCTGTCGCAGCCGATCACGACGACCAGCCCCCCCTTGACACCCGAACCATCGAGGATCTGCCTGGCGTCCTGGGCCTTTGCCGCGGAAAGAAACGTGGCGAGTAGTCCAAGTGCAATAAGAGCGGTTTTCTTCATGTCCGTTCTTCTATGTAGGTGCTCTGCCTTTTCCGGACGGCAAGCGGCCTCAGGCAAATCATATCGGCCCTGAACCATTCCGGGGCCCGACGTGCAAGATGGTCTTTACTCAAGCATCACGGTTTACTCAGCACCAGACCGTCAAGCCCGATGTACGTCTTCGCGCCGGTCGCGTTCGCATTCGATCCAACCACCTCGAAGCGCAAGACAAACGTGCCCTTGTCCGGGTGGCATTCGCCCAGATCCACCGGGCCGGTCTTGACGACTTCCGGGCTGTAGAAGTCGAACATTTTGCCGACGGCCTTGCCGTTGACGGATATGCGGAACTGCCCGTAGTCGCGTGCCTTCGTCCCGTGCAGAACGATCGTCTGCTTGCCGACCTGTGTCGCCGGCACCGCGAACTCGACGAAATCGCCCACCTTCCGCGTGCGGACCAGCCACTGCTTGCCACCCGACCAGCGGTACCGCGCGAACGGCTGCAACGTAAGCACCACGCCGTCGGACTTGGCGGACGGCCGGAGGTCCTCGAACTCGATCGCGCCGGGGATCGCCAAGGGCTTGCCTTGGGGCCGTTTGCGCTCGGGCGCCGGTGGCTTCGTCGGTGGAGCGGGGATGTCGCGCGCGGCCTCTTTCGGTTCGGGACCTCGGTTGCTCGTCGCGCCCGGTCGGGCGTACCAGTACGTCGCCGCCGCATAGGCCACGCTACAGTCCGCCGAGTGCCAGACTTCCATGTCCATCTTCAGGCTCTTCGTGAACGGGATCGCGTCCAGGACGCGTGTGCGCGTCTGCGTGTTGTGGCCGAACGTTCTGGGCCCACAACGCGGTTGCGCGTGGAACGGCTTGGTGTAGAAGTCATTGCTTCGCCCGCCCCAGGCATAGCCGTAATAATCCTCCGTCCCCGTTCGCAATTCTATCTCGTTTCACGGCTCTGACAAGCCTGCTCTCGCCCCCGTAAGCGGCGGAGCCAGGACCGCCCGGCTCCGCTGCGCACCGGCGGCCGGCCCTGGCCGGCACACGTTGACTCACCGCTCTACAAGTGGTATCAGAGTTGGACGCAGGCCAAGGTAGCAAGGCGGCGCCGTAAGATGACGAGTTGAGGATACGGACCATGCGCGCAAGCCTTTGAGAAAGCGACCACTTGCGCAGACAAGTCACGACCTGTCATGGTGGGCGAGGAGGGAGTCGAACCCTCACGGGCCTTTGGCCCAGGGGATTTTAAGTCCCCAGCGTCTGCCGTTCCGCCACTCGCCC
>CAZEBQ010000520.1:0-2532 GCA_964510295.1 uncultured Anaerolineales bacterium
ACCCACCGCGCGTAAAGGGCCGTTTGCGGGGCTGCGCGGCGGGTGCCGAGACCCACCGCGCGAACGGTTGAGAGCATGCTTTCGCGAGCGAAAGCATGGCACCCGGCCCCATCGAGCCGGGAGCGGCAGCTCCCGGTCACGTTCCCCGCCGTGGCCTCCCCAACCGCCCGCCCGCCGGCGTTTCTTCCTTGCCGCCTGGCGGCCAATGCAATAACGTGGCGGGAGCAGACGTTCGGATAGACTGGAAAGGGGTGTCGCCATCGCAACCGAACAGTCAGGCGCAGCCTTGGACGCCGGCAGCGGGCCGAAACGGCATCTTTCGCTGCTCGACGCCACGTGTGTTGTCGTGGGCATCGTCATCGGAGTGATGATCTTCAAAGCCCCGTCCACTGTCGCTGCAAGTACGGCAGGGCCGGGTTGGATGCTGGCGGCGTGGCTCCTTGGGGGCCTGTTTTGCCTGGCGGGGGCCCTGACGTACACCGAGTTGGCGGCCGCCTACCCGCGAGTGGGAGGCGAATACGTGTATCTGGACCGTGCGTTCGGCGGGGCGGTCTCGTTCCTGTTCGTCTGGGCCCGCATGACCGTCATCCAGACGGGCGCGATAGCCGCCACAGCGTACGTTTTCGGCGATTACATGGCGCGCCTGGCACCGGAGGCCCCCGCGGGACCGCTCGTCTGGGCCCTGGCGGCCACCGTGGTTCTGACGGTCACGAACCTGGTGGGCCTGAAGACGGGCAAATGGGCGCAGAACGTTCTGACGGTCGCGAAAGTCGCGGGGGTCGTGGCGATTGCGGTGGTGGGTCTTGCCTTCGCACCTGCCGACCCGCCTCTCGAAGCCGCACCTGCCGCTGCGGGGGACGGGCCGGGCCTGGCGGGCTTCGGCTTGGCGATGATCCTGATCCTCTACACCTTCGGGGGCTGGAACGAGGCGGCCTACGTCGCCGGGGAACTCAAGGATGAGAAGCGCAACGCGCTGCGGCTGCTGGTGGGCAGCATTTTACTCATCACGGTTGTATACGTAGCGGTGAACCTGGCCTACGTGCGCGTGCTGGGCATGGGTGCGATGGGGCGATCAGAGGCCGTGGCTGCGGACGCGATGGAGCGCACGCTTGGGGCGTGGGGCAGCGTCCCCGTGAGTGTCCTCGTGGCGCTCTCGGCGCTGGGGGCGATGAACGGGTGCATTTTCACGGGGGCGCGGTCGATCTGCGGACTGGGGGAAGACTACCGGCTGTTCGCGCCGTTGGGGCGGTGGAGCCGGCGGTTCGGCACGCCTGCGGCGGCGATCCTGGTGCAAAGCGCGATTGCGGTCGTCTTAATCATCTTGCCGGGCCTCGGCGGGGGATTCGAGGAGGCCCTCGGGTCGGGTTTTCGCGCCGCCGTTGACTATACGATGCCCGTGTTCTGGGTGTTCTTCCTCCTGACGGGCATCGCGGTCTTCGTGCTTCGGGTGAAGGAACCCGAGGTCGAGCGGCCGTTCCGCGTGCCGCTGTACCTCGTGCCGGCGGTCGTTTTCTGCCTGATGTGCGCCTACATGCTCTACAGCAGCGTGGCGTATACCCGGATCGGGGCACTCGTGGGCGTGGCCGTCCTGCTGGTGGGTGTGCCGGTGTACCTGTTGTGTCGTCGCATGGCCGGAGCAGTCCACGGTTAACCGTGCCAACGGTTCGCGCGGCGGGTACGGAGACCCACCGCGCAACATTAGCCATAGGCCGCCGCGCAAGCGCATCACCCGGCGCGGCATGGGCGTTGCGGCGTGCCGTATTTCTGCCGATTCCCGATCCCCTGGAAGGGCGATAGGGTAGGGGGGCACATGCCGCCGGCGTCGCGGCCGGCCCGGCGGTTCTCGATCTCCACGTGGGGGATACACGAATGGCGTTACTCGGAGGCACGGTCCTGGTGGCGGAACCCGAGCGAAATGAGGCGGCCGAGGAGGCGGGGCCGACGCTGACGGAAGCCCAGTATGACGAGGTGCGTCAGGCGGTCCGGGCGCGGCGGCGCGTGAAGGGAGCGGCGCGGACGGCTTTGCTGTCGGGTGCCATCACGCTGGCGATCGGCGTTCTGGCGGCCCCGTTCGTGGCGGTCTGGCCGAGCGCCAGCGGCGCGTTGATCGTGCTGGGCGTCTCGGCGGCGGGTGCGGTGGAGTTGGTCGCCTCGCAGCGGATGCGTCGGGCCGAGCCGTCGGCGGCGCGGTTGCTGGGAGCCAACCAGTTGGCGCTGCTGGGTGTGGTGGCGCTGTACTGCGTGATACAGATGGTGACGTTTTCGCCGGAGGAGGTGCGTGCGGCGGCCCTGTCGCCCGAGGTGCAGGCCCAGTTGTCGGCCGTGCCGGAGATGGCCCGGTCGATCAACGACACGATCATGCGGCTGGCGCCGCTGGTAACGTATGGGTTCTACTCGCTGGTCATCGGGCTGAGCGTCTGCTCCCAGGGCGGCATGGCCCTCTACTACTTCACCCGCCGCAAGCACATCCAACAGTTCAACCGTTCCACGCCGCAGTGGATCCGCCGCCTCTTCGTCGAGATGAAGGTGTAG
>CAZEBQ010000521.1:0-2515 GCA_964510295.1 uncultured Anaerolineales bacterium
CGGCGAAGGTGATGATCATCTCGTCCGTGCCGGAACCGTAGACGCCGGCGGGCGTGACGGTGACGGCGCTCGTCTCGTCGCCGAGTGTGTCGAAGGTGACCTTCTCGGCCACAACGTCGCCCGCAACAAAGGTCACGTCCTCGCTGAAGGTCACGACGACGGTCTCGACGCCGAGTCCGCTGGGGTCGATCTGGCTGATGCCGCGAACGGTGCGGCCGGGGTCGGGGTTGAGGGCGACGGCGGTGACGGCGGGGGGCGGATTAGCCGGGTCGGCTGCGCCGGGCGTCGGTGCGAGCGCTTCCCAACCGGCGGGATCGTTGCCCCAGGCGTTGGTGGCGGTGCGGTTCAGCGACGTCCCGCCGCCGTTCGGACCGGTCGGCCAGGGCGACTGGACCTCGTAGTCGACCTCGTCCACCAGCAGGTACGGCGTGAAGAGCGGCTCGCCGAGGGGCGGCGCGTCCGGACGCTGCAGCCGCACGGTCTCGCCGTCGTCGTCCAGGGAATCGTCGTAGGGACCGACGATGCGGACGCCCGAACCGGTCAGGCCGTAGTGGGTCTCGAAGTCGTCGAGCAACTGCCCGTCGTCGGGGTCGAAGGGTACGACGACGAGGGCCTCGCCGGCGGCGAGGGTCGTGCCGGCGGCAAACTCGAACCCCTCGACCTTCCACGAGTAGTCCCGCCACTGGCCGTCCACGAAGTAGGTCTCCCAGAGGTCAACCGGGTCGGGCGTGGGATTGTAGATCTCGATGAACTCGAGCCGATCATCGGTGACGGGATGGTAGTGGACCTCGCTGATGAGCAGCGGCCCGATGCGGGGCCCGCCGTTGGGGCCGGGCAGGGTGCGGTCGGCCATCGGGTACAGGCCGCCGGTGCCGTCGGGCCACCGGCCGAAGGACTCGCCGTTGACGGCCGCGCCGAACTCGGCGTGATCGACGAAGTGCGTCAGGTTGCCCTGGGCGTCGGCCTTCATGAGCCAGACGTCGTCGCCGTGGGCGCCGTCGAGGGCAAAGCCTTTGGCGCCATAGCCGAACTCGTCGCTGTCGAAGCACAGGACGCCGCCGACGTAGTGCCCCTCGTCGAACACGCGGTACTCGCCGGGCGCGAGGACGGTGCCGGCAGGGATGCGGAACTTCTTGTAGTCGCCGTTCTGGATGTTCCAGTCCCATCCCCAGGAGTCGCTGAGCCACCAGCCGCTGAGGTCCACGGACTCGGTGGCGCTGGTGTTGTGGAGTTCGATGGCGTCGGCCAGCGGGTCGTCGGTGTGGGTGAGGACCTCGTTGACGACGACGGAGATATCGGGGTCGTCTTCGTCGCCGGGCGATCCGCCGTAGCGGTTGCTGGAGCGCCAGTTGTCGGGGTTTTGGAGGAAGGCCTGCCGCTCGGGTTCGGTCGCCGGGACGGACCAGGGGTCGATGAGTTCAAGGGTGGCGCCTTTGCCGTCGGCCCGGCCGGGCCAACAGCCGGCGTCGTTGTAAGCGAAGTCAACAAGGCCGGCGCCGTCGCGTGCGACAACGGTCGCGAGTTCGCCCGAGTTGCTGAGTTCGCCCTTCCACACGCCGACCGCCGTGATGCCCGTCCCTTGGAGCGACCCGTTGATGCCGTACCGGGCGGTGAAGCCTTCGAGGTCCTCGACGGCGACGATACGGTCGCCGGGGGCCAGGACGTGGCTGTCGAAGGTGAAGGTGACGGCGTCGGTAAAGTGGACGCCGCCGATGTTAACCGTGGTGCCGCCGACGTTCATGAACTCGATGAACTCGAAATCGTTGTCTTCGAAGTCGGGGTCCAGTGGCGGCTGGGTGGCGAGTTCCTGGAGCGTGGCGTCGTGGGGGTGATAGTTCATCTCGGTGATGACCACGTCGCCGGAGGCCACCAAGGGGTTGACGAAGTATTCGGCCACCATGGGGGCCGACCAGTCGTCGCCGGTGGGAATGTAGCCGGGGGCGCCGCTCGACGGGGTGTGGCCGGGTTGGAAGACGCGCGCCGTGATCCTGGTGTACTGGTTGATGGTAACCGCCCCGTAGGCGGGCAGCGCGCTGCCGCTGACGCCGCCGCCCGGTGCGCGCGGGTCGCTGCCGTCGGTCGTGTAATACACGGTGCCGGCCGGCGCCGACAGCGTCACGTTCGTGCCGGGTGTGACGACCGGTCCGGCGACGCTGGGCGTGGGGCCGGCAAGCCACTGGCTGTCGATCCAGTTGATGCGGCTGGTGAGCCAGTCCTTCATATGCTGGATTTCGCCGGCGAAGTTGCCGTACCGGGGGTTGTACCATCGGGCGTAATCGCGGGCCGCCGCCTCGGTCAGTTCGGCGGCGTGGGCGTCGATGGTGGCATAGATGTTAGCAAGGCTGAAGACGGTCTCGCGCAACTCGAACCAGCGGTCGATGTACTCCTGGGTGAAGTCGGGGTCCTGGAACATCCTGGGCCACCAGTACATGACGCGGCTGCCGTCGTCGAAGGGTCTGCTGGAATCACCGGTGCCGTACCACCTGCAGGGGTTGTTGTCGCGTCCGTCGGTGGA
>CAZEBQ010000522.1:0-2508 GCA_964510295.1 uncultured Anaerolineales bacterium
GTTTTTCCAACTTCGCCTAACTGCCATTGTGTTATTACCTACTATAATAATAATACCATACTAGGGTAGGAATGTCAAGTCCCTACAAGCTCATAAACGCTGATAGCCTTCAGTAGCTCGTATTCTATGCCTTGTATCTCTTGTGGTATAGCCAGATTAACCTTGAAGCGGTAGTCCTTCACCCATTGCTCGTCTGGCAGTTGCCCAAGAGCATAGCTGCACCGTCTATGTGACGCTATCCGCTCGTTATGGCTTGTCCAGTTGCGAATAACAGGCTTAGTCATACCCAGGGGATAACTACCGTCATACTGAAGCGGTTTCAATTTAGCGGCTAAATCAGCCATTCTAGTTACTCCCTATATACCCGATGTCAATAGTGTCCATCGGCTCGGTATCACCAGGCTTTGCAGCTTGCAACCGCCAAGCGTGTATCAATGTAGTCTGTAACTCTAGCTCGTCCATTTCGTTCAACAGCCTACGGTATATTGCCAGTATGCCTTTAATCATTACCTTGCTTTCAGGGTTTGGATTTACAACTGCTGCCATATCATACCCCCTAGATTCCAGCGGCTAGAATGTGACTCTCTTACCCTTTAATGTAGTGGTGAAAGGCTGTCGTGGCTTAGTTTTCAATAGATGGTATGCTGGCTTGTTTATCTTGCTTTTACCGTACAATGACTTGGTAACTTTTACAGCCCTTCGCCTTGCCGCTTCCCGATAGGTTTTCTGGTCTACCCGTAAGGGAGGCCGATATTCGATTCTAACGAAGTCCCAGGGTGAATGTTTCTTGTTGGCGTAGTAGCGGTTTATGCTACCCCAAACCTGTTGCCTATTCCAGCCAGCCTTTAACCTTCCTCTGAACCACTTTGCCCTGCTTTTCAGCATAGCCTTGAATGGCTCTGTGCCGAACAGCATAGGTGCATTACTAGCGGAGAAAAACTCTCGTATCTCACTGTTGTTAAATCCCGCTGCCACAAGTTGTCTGTAACTTCTCTCAAAACTTTCCATTATATACCATCCTCATCAAAGTCGAACTCACCGCTAAACCCTACAGTCCTACCCGCTGCCACACAATCAGGGCAGGCTTTCGGGTCATAGCCTTGCTGTATGTAAGCCTCCATACTGGTAGCGAACCCTATCGCTGTACCATCTTCCCATACCGCACCACAGATAGGGCATACCAGCCTATTCTGATTCTCTAGTTCCAGTACACTACCGAATCCCCTGGTCTTGCCTGTGCTCTTACTCTTACCTCTAGTCATTCGTGTCATTGTTATTTACCCCCTTCGTTATTTTGTAGCTCTTGTGGCAGTTTGACATACTTTTCTGCCAAGTGAATAATCCTGTCAATGTCGTCTTGGATCACCGCTTCCCTTCCTTCCGATAACGCCTTTGCTCTTGATAGCGTCATAAGGTATGTACCAGCCCTGAATCCATAAGCACCTGCTTGCTTGCCTATTACTTTCGCCACCTGTCTAAACTGGCTAGCCAGCTTACCGTCTAGTGTAACAGTAGTAGGTTCGTTTGGCAATGCCAGCGTTACCTTATCCCATTGATTAATGCCGTTGAAAATGTCTGTTAGTATATCGTCAACCGCTACATTGGCATAAGAGTAGGTAATAGGCATTAACCGTGACAGGAAGCCAATGGCTGCTATGTTCCTGTTTACTCGTTGAAAGTCCTGTGGTGTAACCGTTGCTATGATTGAGCCTCTAACTGGAGTTTCCAATTCAAACTGCATAGCGTAGGTTGCCACTGCTGATATACCTTCCCAAGAGATATAGGAATTTAGAAAGGTAACCAGGCTGTCTACCGTTTCTTGTTTGCGATTAGTAGGATTAATCAAGTCTGGTATTAGTAGCCGTCTAACTGTGCCTTCCTTCATTCTCTCTAGCCAGACGTGTTCAATCCCCCACGCTGTAATGTCGTTGGCATAGACTATCCCATCGTTTGGGTAGTATTGCTCAACAAGTGAGGTTTTGGCTGATTCTGCATTGGCTATAATCAATGCTGATACTGGTACTTCCTTGTGTGTTACTTTGAGTTCAACATAGTCCGAGAATAGGGTGTACTTGATAAGCTCGCTAACTTCCTTTAACTTGTCTTGGCTAGACATTCGTTCTTCTCCATAAGTCGTTTGGCTGCTTCCTTGTCTATCTCACTAACCACAAGTACCCCTGGCTCGCTTGATAGCTTCACCCACAGGCTGCCATTGACTTCCCAGGCGAACAGCCGTACCCACGCTCTAGGAAGAATAATAGCCTTGCTACCCCCGATGTCCCGAACCTTTGTACCGCCGAACATAGCTCGGAGAATAGCCTCCCGCTTCCCGTCCTCTGTGTTTGCTAGTTTTCTTGGTGTCCTCATTTCATCCCTCCTTATTATTACTATATTATACATTATAGCAAATAGGCATATAGTTTGTCAAGAGAAAACAGTCTCTTTTGCCACGTTATCTCTCCTATTATTTTAACTTCTAATCAACTACACTTGTTTGCTTACCCCTTA
>CAZEBQ010000523.1:0-2500 GCA_964510295.1 uncultured Anaerolineales bacterium
CCCTCCTGAGAACTCGCCGCCCAGCTTCCGGCATCCAACACAAAGAGCGCCACGGGCAAGTCCGGGCCGTACCGGCCCAGCCTCCCCCGGACGCTCGTGCTGAATGCATGTGCAGCGGATCGTTTGTAAGGAGCCGGCCCGCCTACAGCCGGCAGAGCCGCCGGCCCGATGAAAGAGTCCCCGTCCTTGGCACGTGGCATGCCAAAGGATTGTCCGGGCAGGCAAACGGCCCCCCCCGCTCTCGCGCAGAACTATACCCCCGATTCCACGAAAGTCAAACAGGGGATGGCAGAATACGCACAGCGGTCTGTCTTCATCGCACCTGGCCCCGGCCCGGGCCCTCTGTCTCGCCGCCCTTGCGGGCGTGGGCGAAGATCGCCAGACCGACCAGAAGGCTGAACAGGACCAGCCCGCCCGCCACGTACAGCGACATGGTCGAGCCTTGTTCGCAGGTCTTGCCGACCAGGTGCTCGCGGTCGGCGATGACCTTCTCGTACGAACCGTGCTCGCAATCGAAGTACGTGACCGACAAAAAGCCCAACAGGACGGCCAGGATCAGCCACGCGGGAAGCGCGCGGCGAAGCAGGTGCGCCAGCGGCGACGTGCAGACCGCCAGCGCCCGCCGAAGCGCCTTCCTCAAAACGAGCGCGACGACGACCGCCCCCGCCACCCCCGCGGCGGCAGCCGCAAAGTACGATACCGTCAGATACGGCTCGTTGCCCATGGAACCGTCCCGCTGACTGCCTGCCGAATGCGCATTCCCGCCGCACGTCTCGCCCGGCGGATCAGAGCCTGGGCCGCGGTTGCTCCTCCGGGTCGCGGATACGACCCAGGGCTGCGTACACGATCGTCAAAACCACCACGTATACCAGCAGGAAGACGCCCACCGCCAGGCAGACCTCGTCCAGGTCGCCGGCCACGTCCCAGACGATCTCCATGAGGGCCGGCGTCTCGTCGGCGGCCGGGGCCACCGCCTCAGCACCTGCCTCGGCCGCTTCCTCAGCAGACCCGAGCGGCAAATCCATCGACTCCAGAATCGGCATCCACGCCGCCAGGAGCATGACGATGAAGAACGTCCGACCATAGAACGACCGGGTGGCCCGCAGTGCCGAATTCACGCCCAGCATCCGGCGCATCGGCGGATAGACCAGCACGAACACCACCAACGCCGTCACAAACGCCATGCCCAGGCCCACGAGAAACACCGTCAGTGCCGGCCACATAGTCATCCTCCTCGCCAGGTACCGCCTCATGCTACCGGGCTCGACGCAGCCGACGCCAGAGAAAAGCCGTCGCCCCAAAGCCCGCAGGTGTGGGAGTGAAAGCCGGCACGGCGCCCGAAGCGGTGAACGGCTCCGGCCCCCCGTTCGGCTTCGCTCAGGGCCGGCTCTCGACTCGACTGCGCTCGCCTGGGGGGCGAGACACGCTGCTCGTCCCCACCCGCACTTGCACGACAATCGGCGGCTACCTACAATGCGCGACATGAGGCCTCTGCCGCGAACCCTGCTGCTTGTGGCCGCGCTCGTCCTGGCCGGGGCGTCGACCGCCCGCGGACAGGACAAGCCGCACGGCCACGAACTGGCCATCCGCCCCAACCCGAAGGCCGAATGGAACGTCGGCATCCGCGACGTCGAGAAGGTCCTCCGGTCGGCCGCCGACCAACTATGGCGGCACTTCCCCGAGCGGCGCCTGAAACCCATCCTCGTGGAACCCAAAGGCGGCCCCATCGTCCTGTACCGGCGCGGACCCAAGGGGGAGTACCACGTCCGCCTCGACACGGGCAGCACCTACTGGTGCCAGTACGCCTTCCAGTTCGCTCACGAGTTCTGCCACATCCTGTGCAAGTACACCGAAGACGAGCAGTCGAACAAGTGGTTCGAGGAATCGGTCTGCGAGTTGGCGTCGCTCTTCGCCCTCCGCCGGATGGCCGAGGCATGGAAGACCAATCCCCCCTACCCGCACTGGAAGGGCTACGCCAAACATCTGAAGGAATACGCCGACAAACGCATCGCCGAAACACAATCCCCGCCGGACGGGTCCCTCGCCGCGTGGTACCGCCGGAACGAGGCCGTCCTGCGCAAGAACTCCTGTGACCGCAACAAGAACCGCGTCGTCGCCGGCATCCTGCTGCCGATCTTCGAGAAGCAGCCCGAACACTGGGAAGCCGTCACCTGGCTCAACGCCGCATCCTCCAGGAAACCCCGCAGTTTCAAACAGTACCTGACCGACTGGCACACCCGCTGTCCCCCAAAGCACAAGCCGTTCGTGCAGAAGGTCGCCGCCACCTTCGACATCCGCCTCCGGACCGACTGAACGCCGCGCCACCCCCGTTGCCCTTGCCGCACGGCTGAAACCCTGATAGCATGACCGGCATGAAAGTCTCCACACACGTGCTGGTGCTGGCGGTGGTCTCGGTTGGCTCCTTGACCGGCCAAGCGGCCGCGGCGACCGCGTCCGGCGTCGACGTCGAGGCCCTTCCGTGGGGCGCCCCTGCGGCCGG